>JAXIPI010000089.1:0-7036 GCA_045403015.1 Gaiellaceae bacterium
CCGCGCCCGTGGTCGACACGGTCTGGCTCGCGCGGCGGCTGCTCGGCGAGCGAACGCGGCGCGTGGGACTCGCGGCGCTTGCGCACTTCTTCGGCGTTGCGACCGAGCCCTGCCATCGGGCGCTGCCGGATGCCCGGGCGACGGCGGAGATCCTCGTCGTCCTGATCGGGCTCGCGCAGGAACGTGGCGCGCGGACGGTGGCCGACCTCGTGGAGCTCTCCGCCCCGCGCGCCCGCCGCCTGCACGTCAAGCGCTCGCTCGTCGCCGGCGCGCCGACACGACCGGGCGTCTACCTCTTCCACGGGCGTGACGGGCTCGTGCTCTACGTCGGCCGAGCGCGCGACCTGCGGGCCCGGCTCCGCTCGTACTTCGCCGGCGGGCGGCAGCGGCCGGCCGTCGAGGCAGCGCTCGGGGCGCTCGAACGGGTTGAGTGGCGCGTTCTCGGCTCCGAGCTCGAGGCCGCGCTCGAGGAGCTGCGACTCCTACGCGAGCTGCGCCCGCCCGCGAACGCCCGCAGCACCCGGCCCGATCGCCACGTGTACCTGCGCCGGCGAGGAGCCGGCTGGTGCGTGACCGACACGCCTGGCCCGCACGGGCCACTGAAGAGCCGCGGCCGGGCGCGGCTCGCGGCTCGGGCGCTCGACGGATGGGACGGTGAGCCCGCCGACGCGCTGCCTGCGCTTCGCGCGAAGCTGAGGCGTCTTTCACGCGACCTCCGCTTCGAGGACGCGGCACGCTTGCGCGACCGGATCGCTGCGCTGGCTGAGGTCGCAGGCTCGCTCGCCGAGCTCGAGCGGCTTCGTGCGCTCGAGCTCTGCCTCCTCGTACCCGCGGTGGAGGACGGCTTTCAGCGCGCGTTCTTCGTCTCCGGCGGACGCGTGGCCGCCGCGCGGACACTCCTCGCGGGGGCCGCGGGCCGTGTCGAGACCGAGGCGGGTCTCGCCGCGGCGGCTCGCGCGGAGGCGTCGCTCGCCCCGGCGGACATGGACGAGCTGCTCCTGATCGGCTCCTTCCTGCGTCGG
Source organism: Gaiellaceae bacterium (assembly GCA_045403015.1). Classification (GTDB taxonomy): domain Bacteria; phylum Actinomycetota; class Thermoleophilia; order Gaiellales; family Gaiellaceae; genus Gaiellasilicea. The sequence continues at coordinate 1,023 of JAXIPI010000089.1, forward strand.
CAGCCGCCCGAGCTGCGGATCGTGCCGCTCGCGAATCTCCGACGCGCCGCGTAGCCTTGCAACCATGGCGACTGTGGCCACCTCGACGTTCGCCGACCGGCTCGGCGAGGCGGTCGAGCGCAAGCGCAGCCAGCTCGTCGTCGGACTCGACCCGCGCCTCGATCTCCTGCCGGTAGAGCTCCGGGGCGAGGCCGTGCTCGGCCGGGTCGAGGCCGCGAATGCCTACGCGCGCTTCTGCTGCGGCATCGTCGATGCGGTCGGCCGCTATGTCGTCGCCGTCAAGCCGCAGACGGCTTTCTTCGAAGCACTCGGCGCAGACGGGTTCGCGGCCCTGGAGCGCGTCTGCGGCTATGCCCGAGCGGCCGGGCTCCTCGTGATCGCGGACGGCAAGCGGGGAGACATCGGCTCGACCGCGCGCGCGTATGCCGCTGCGTATCTCGAGCCCCGCGGCGAGGAGGCGGCGCTGGCGGATGCGCTCACGATCAACACCTATCTCGGCGGCGACTCGGTCGAGCCCTTCCTGCAGGCATGCCGTCTGCACGGAGCGGGGATCTTCTGTCTCGTGCGTACTTCGAATGCTGGCGCGGGCGACGTGCAGGAGCTCAAGCTCTCCGACGGCCGCCGCGTGTGGCAGCACGTTGCCGAGCTGGTCGAGGAGTGGGGCGCGGACCTCGTCGGCGAGCGCGGCCTCTCGAGCGTCGGCGCCGTCGTCGGCGCGACCGTCCCGCGCGCGGTCGCCGAGGCGAGGAAGCTCCTGCCCCAGTCGGTGCTGCTTCTGCCGGGCGTAGGCGCGCAGGGCGCAACCCCGGCTGACGTCGCTCGAGCCTTCACGAGCGGGCCTGCGAGCGCGCTCGTGACCGCATCGCGTTCCGTCATCTTCGCCTACCGCGCAGGGAACGAGGACTGGCGCTCGGCAGCAGGTGCCGAGGCTGCGCGACTCCGTTCCGAGATCTGGTCGGTCTCCGGCTGGTGATGCGCGGTCACGCCACGCTCGCGCGGTACGCGGCTCCCGCCGCCTTCCTCCTCGCCGCGACGATCGCGGTGCTCATCGTTCGCGCCGCTCTGACGGACGAGGGTGCAGCCACCACGCCGCCTGCGGCCACGACGACGGCGACGACGGCGCCGACGACGACGACTTCGGCAACGACAACGACGAGCGCTGCCGGCGCAGAGTTTTACAAGATCAAGGCCGGCGACACCCTCGCGGTCGTGGCCGAGCAGTACGACACCACGGTCGAGCAGCTGATGACGCTCAACCCGGACGTCGACCCCGTTGCGCTGACGATCGGTCAGCGCATACGCGTCAAGTAGAGTCCGCGCCGCCGTGAAGCGAGTCGTTTTCCTCCTCGCGCTCGCGACGACGCTTGCCGTTGCCGTCGTCGCCGCCGCTGCGCCACCGCCCGTCGATGCGGAGGCGTATCTCGTCCAGAACTCCGGTACCGGTGAGGTGCTGGCGTCGCAGAACGAGCGGGAGCGCCTGCCGATGGCCTCGATCACGAAGCTGATGACGGCGGTCGTCGCGCTCGAGCACGCGTCGCTCGACGACGTCGCCACGGTCTCCTCGCGCACCGCCTCGGTCGGTGAGTCGACGATCAACCTCCGTCCGGGCGAGCGTGTGACGTTGCGCGCGTTGATCCAAGCCGCCCTGATCCAGAGTGCGAACGACGCCGCAAATGCCATCGCCGCCTTCGTCGGACGGGGCTCGGTCTCCCGCTTCGTGGCGCTGATGAACACCCGCGCGCAACAGCTGGGCCTCACCGACACTCACTTCGCCAATCCGGACGGGCTCGACGCGCCAGATCACTACTCGAGCGCCCGCGACGTCACGAAGCTGGCGCGGGTTGCAATGAACAAGCCGTTCATCCGCGAGACGGTCCGGCTCGTCCAGACGGAGGCGGCCGGCAGACGCCTGCACACGTGGAACGACCTGCTCTCGACTTACCCGAGCCTGATCGGTGTCAAGACGGGCCACACGGACGGAGCAGGCTGGTCGGAGGTCGCCGCAGCCCGCCGCGGCGGCGTCACGATCTACGCCACGCTGCTCGGGGGCGCGAGCCGGGAAGGACGGAATGCGGATCTCGCCGGACTGCTCACGTGGGGCCTGACGCGCTACCGGACGGTGTGGGCGATCGACGGGAGCCGCACCTACGGCTCGGTGCGGACGGCCTACGGGAAGCCAACCGTGCGAGTCGTCGCCGCCAAGCCGGCGCTGCGCGTGATCCATGTCGAACGGCCGCTTGCCGAGCGTGTGGTTCTCCCCGTCGAGGCCGAGCTGCCGGTGCGGAAGGGACAGCGCCTGGGTGAGGTGCAGGTGCTCGACCGCGGCACCGTCATCGCACGTTCGCCGCTCGTCGCCGCGGCGGCCGTCGATCGCCCGGGTGCCCTCGGGCGCGTAGGGTTCTATGCGGGACGAACTCTCCACCACCTAGGGGGCCTCTTGGGATGATCGTCACCGTCACGCTCAATGCCGCGCTCGACCGCACACTGACCGTGCCGCATTTCCAGATGGGACAGCGTCACCGGGCGAGCCAGGTGCTCACGCTCGCCGGCGGCAAGGGAATCAACGTCGCTCGCGCCCTGAAGCGGCTCGAGGTGCCGGTCGTCGCAACCGGGCTGGCGGGAGGACGCACCGGTACGCGGATCGTCGAGGAGCTGACGGCCGAGGCGATCCTCAACGACTTCGTGCGGATCGGGGAGGAGTCGCGCACCTCGACGGCTGTCGTCGACCCGACCGAGGGCTCGTACACGGAGATCAACGAGTGGGGCCCGAAGGTCACGACCGAAGAGCTCGAGTTCCTGCTCGAGAAGCTGCACTACCTCTCGCGCGGCGCGGACTACGTCGTCTTCGCCGGCTCGCTGCCGCGCGGCGTGGAGGAGAGCTTCTACGCGGAGGCGGTGCGCGACCTGAACCGGCGCGGTGTTCCGGTGGCGCTCGACACCGAGGGGGAGCCGCTTCGCCTGGGCACGGAAGCCGAGCCGTTTCTCATCTCCCCGAACCAGCGCGAGGCGGAGCACGTCGTCGGGCAGGAGCTGGAAGACGAGGAGGACTACCTGATGGCCCTCGACACGATCGCGGAGCTCGGCGCGCGCAACGTCCACATCACGCTCGAGTCGGGCTGCTACGCCCTCTTCCGCGAGGACCGGCAGGTGAAGAGATTCAAGGCGATCGCCCCCACCGTGGAGGCGGTCTCCGTCGTCGGCGCCGGGGACGTCCTGCTGGCGCAGTTCATCACCGCGCGGCTCGCCGGCAAGACAGCGGAGGAGGCGCTGCGACTCGGCGTCGCCGCGGGCACAGCCTCGACGCTCGAGGTCGGCGCCGGCCGCTTCGACCCGCGCGAGGCCGGCCGCCTGGTGGCGGGAGTCGACGTGGTCGAGCTCGCTCCCGTCGGCTAGAGGCTTGATGTGGAATTGGCGGGCTGTGGGGCTGTTCCAGACCAAGCCAGGGCGGCTAGGCGTCCGAAGCGCAGGCTGGTTGCCTGCGTGAGGACGACGAGACGGCCTGGCGCCGTGTCTGGGGCGGCCCCACAGACCCGCTCAGGTTCCACATCAAGCCTCTGGGCCCGTCCACAGAGGCTGTTACGCTGTCCTCCTTGGAAGGGCAGGAGCTTTCGTACGACGAGAAGTTCGGCCGCGAAGGCCTCACGTTCGACGATGTCCTGCTCGTCCCGGCCGAGTCGTCCGTGCTGCCGAACGACGTGCGCACCGCGACGAGGCTGACCCGGACGATCGCACTCGAGATCCCGATCGTCAGCGCCGCGATGGACACGGTCACCGAGGCGCGGCTCGCGATCGCGCTCGCGCGCGAGGGCGGGATCGGGATCCTCCACCGCAACCTCTCGATCGCCGACCAGGTCGCGGAGGTCGACAAGGTCAAGCGCTCCGAGTCGGGGATGATCGTGGAGCCCGTCACGCTCCGGCCGGAGGACTCCGTCGCCGAGGCGCTCGGGTTGATGGAGCGCTACCGGATCTCCGGCGTTCCGATCACCGACGAGGCCGGCGTGCTCGTCGGGATCCTGACGAACCGCGATCTCCGCTTCGAGTCGAACACCGCTCAGCCGGTCTCCGCGCTGATGACCGCGACGAACCTCGTGACCGCCCCCGTCGGGACGACGCTTGAAGAGGCAAACCAGATCCTCCACGAGCACAAGATCGAGAAGCTGCCGGTGGTCGACGCCGACGGGCGGCTCAGGGGCCTGATCACGGTCAAGGACATCCGGAAGCGGATCGAGTTCCCATTCGCCACGAAGGACGAGCAGGGCCGGCTGCGGGTCGGCGCGGCCGTCGGCGTCGGGCCGGATGCTTTCGAGCGCGCCGGTGCGCTGATCGACGCGGAGATCGACGTGCTCGTCGTCGACACGGCGCACGGCCACTCGATCTCGGTCGTGGAGATGGTGCGGCGGGTCAAATCGGAGTGGGACGTGCAGGTGATCGCCGGCAACATCGCGACCGCCGAAGCGGCGGAGGCATTGATCGACGCGGGCGCCGATGCGATCAAGTGCGGCATAGGCCCAGGATCGATATGTACGACCCGGGTCGTCGCCGGCGTCGGAGTGCCGCAGATCACGGCCGTGTTCGAATGCGCGGAGTACGCGCTCCGGCACGGGGTGCCGGTGATCGCAGACGGCGGCATGACCTCGTCCGGCGACATCGCCAAGGCGATCGCCGCCGGCGCCGATACCGTGATGCTGGGCTCGATGCTCGCCGGCACCGACGAGAGCCCGGGCGACGTGATCCTCGTCCAGGGCGAGCGCTTCAAGGAGTACCGCGGGATGGGCTCGCTCGGCGCGATGAAGGCGCGCTCGTTCTCCAAGGACCGTTACTTCCAGGGCGACGTCGAGGACGTCGACAAGCTCGTTCCGGAGGGGATCGAAGGGCGCGTCCCGTACAAGGGGCCGGTGCAGCAGATCCTCTACCAGCTCGTCGGCGGGCTCCGGCAGGCGATGGGCTACTGCGGTGCGCCGACGATCGAGGCGCTCAAGCTCGAGTCGCGCTTCGTCCGGATCACCGGCGCAGGGTTGCTCGAGAGCCATCCGCACGACGTGACGATCACGAAGGACTCGCCGAACTACCGGCGCCAGTGATGGGCATCTGATGGGCACCGTCCATCCGCTTCCAATCCCGGAACCCGCGGTCGAGGAGCGTCCGGTGCTCGTGCTCGATCTCGGGGGGCAGTACGCGCAGCTGATCGCGCGCCGCGTTCGCGATGCCCGCGTCTACTCCGAGCTCGTCCCGCACACGTTGAGCGCGGCGGAGATCCGTCGTCGCAATCCCGTGGCGATGATCCTCTCCGGTGGCCCCGCGTCCGTGTACGCGGAGGGGGCGCCACACGTCGACGAGGAACTGTTCGAGCTCGGCATCCCCACGCTCGGCATCTGCTACGGCGCCCAGCTGATGGCGCTGGAGCTCGGCGGCGAGGTCGCGCGAACAGGCATCTCGGAGTTCGGCAAGACCGAGCTGGACGAGGGCTCGGGCGCGCTCTTCAACGGGCTGCCGCCGCAGCAGACGGTGTGGATGAGCCATCGCGACACCGTGACCGCGCCGCCGCTCGGCGCCACGATCACGGGACGCTCCGCCTCGACCCCCGTCGCCGCATTCGAGGACCCGGCGAGGCGGCTCTACGGCGTCCAGTTCCATCCGGAGGTCGTCCACACGCCGTTCGGGCAGGACGTGCTGAAGAACTTCCTCTACGGGATCGCCGATGCGCCGCCGGCGTGGACACCGGCGGCCGTGATCGAGGAGCAGGTGGAGCGGATCCGGGCCCAGGTCGGGTCGGAACGCGTCCTCTGTGCGCTCTCCGGTGGCGTCGACTCCGCTGTTGCCGCCCTGCTCGTCCACAAGGCCGTCGGCGATCAGCTCACGTGCGTCTTCGTCGACCACGGCTTCATGCGCTCGAACGAGGCCGAGCAGGTGGCGGAGACGTTCGGCGGCCACTTGCAGGTCCCGCTCGTGCACGTCCAGGCGCAGGAGCGATTCCTGGCGCGGCTCGAGGGGATCGACGAGCCGGAGGAGAAGCG
>JAXIPI010000024.1:0-27731 GCA_045403015.1 Gaiellaceae bacterium
GCGGCCGGTGGAAGGTGATGTCGGCGGCGTGGAGGTCTCGCTCCGAGTCGCCGTCCGAGACGCGCGCGTCCTCGCCGAGCGCCGCGACGAGCGCCTCCCGCAAGTCCTGGACGGTGGTGGTCAGCTGAACTCCGCCTCCGACGGGAGGCCGCTCGCGACGCTGTCGACCGCCCAGCGAAGGCTGTCCTGGACGGCGCGCTCAGCGGCGAGCCCGTCGTTCACCTCGCAGTGCGCGAAGAAGGCCGAGTAGCGGCCGAGCGACTCCTGGAACCGTTGCGCGGTCGCGAGGACGAGGCGGTTGTAGCGCTCGGAGCGCCAGTAGAGCCGCTCGACCTCTTCGACGAGACGGCGCCTGCCGCTCGCCCGGTAACAGGTTCCGTAGAACTCCCAGCGAAGCGCCAGGTAGGCGTCGACGTTCTGATCGGCGGCGGCGCGCTCCAGGCGGCTCAACGTCTTCCGCATGCCGGCAAGCTCCGTCGGCCCGACCGCCTCCGCGCCAAGCCTGGCCGCGAGACCCTCCAGGCCGAGCCGCGCGGCGTAGATCTCCTCGAAGTCCTCGCGCGTCAGCCTGCTGACGTACGCACGTCCGGTCGAGCCGACCGCGACGAAGCCTTCGCGCTGAAGCCGGCCGAGACTCGCGCGCACCGGCGTCTGCGAGACGCCGAGCCTCGCCGCGAGCTCCCGTTGCACGAGCTGTGTGCCCTCGGGCAGCTGCCCGGCGACGATCAGCGCCCGGAGCGACTGCGCGACCCGCTGCTCGATCGACTCCCGCTCCTCGAGCGGCTCGATCGCAAAGTCTGGGGCTGCGGTCCCTTCCATTCCGCGTCAGTCTCGTTTACGCTCGGCCAGAACGCAACATGAAATTTCAAATTTCATCGCCTTGAGTATCGCTGAAGCCCGGGTCGGCGTCGACGTCGGCGGCACGTTCACCGACGTGATCCTGCACGGTGCGGACGGCCGCGTCGTGATCCGCAAGCTGCTCTCGACGCCGCCCAGCTACGACCTCGCCGTCGTCGAGGCGGTCGGCGGTCTTGCCGACGGGCCTGTCGCGGAGGTCGTCCACGGGACAACCGTGGCGACGAACGCCGTGCTCGAGCGGCGAGGCAGCCGGACGGCGCTCGTCACGACCGCCGGCTTCCGCGACGTGCTCGAGCTGCGCCGGCTGCGGATCCCGCACATGTACGACCTCTTCTGGCGCAAGCCCCCGCCGCTCGTCGAGCGGCACCTGCGCTTCGAGCTGAACGAGCGCGTCGCCGCGGACGGGACCGTCGTCAGGGCCGTCGACGAGGACGAGAGTCGTGCGCTCGCCGGTCGCCTGCGTGCGACCGGAGTCGAGTCCGTTGCGGTCTGCTTCCTGCACTCCTACCTTTACCCCGAGCACGAGCAGCGCTTCGGCGCGATCCTGGCCGAGGAGCTCCCGGAGGCGAACGTCTCGCTCTCGAGCGAGATCCTGCGGGAGCAGCGCGAGTACGAGCGCTCCGCGACGACGGTCGTCAACGCGTACGTGCGGCCGCTGATGTCCTCGTACATCGACCGGATCCGGACCGGCCTGGACGGGATCGGGATCGACGGGCCGCTCCAGATCATGCAGTCGTCCGGCGGCGTGATGACCGCGAACGACGCGAAGGAGCGGCCGGTCTTCGCGCTCGAATCAGGCCCGGCGGCGGGTGTCGTGGCCGCCCGCTGGATGGGCGAGCAACTCGGCGTCGACAACCTGCTCGCCTTCGACATGGGCGGCACGACCGCGAAGGCATCCCTGATCGAGGACGGTGCCATCTCGCGCGGCCGCGAGTACGAGGTCGGCGGCTCGATGTCGGCCGGCAGCCGTCTGATCCGCGGCGCCGGCGAGCTGTTGCGGATCCCGACGATCGACATCGCCGAGGTCGGCGCGGGCGGCGGCAGCATCGCCTGGCTCGATCCGGCCGGCGGCCTCCAGGTCGGTCCGCGCAGCGCGGGCGCCGACCCAGGCCCGGCCTGCTACGGCCGCGGCGGCGTCGAGCCGACAGTAACCGACGCGAACGTCGTGCTCGGCTACATGCCCGCAGTCACGGTTGCGGACGGGCAGATCTCGATCTCCGCCGAGCTCGCCGAGGAGGCGGTGCGCCGTGTCGCCGAGCCGCTCGGGCTCACGCTCCTCGAGGCAGCGAGTGGGATCCACCGGATCGCAAACGCGCGCATGACGCGGGCGCTGCGAGCGGTCTCTTCGGAGAAGGGCCGTGACCCGCGCGACTTCGCGCTGATCGCCTACGGCGGCGCCGGTCCGATCCACGCGGCCGGACTCGCGGAGGATCTCGGTATGCGGACTGTTCTCGTGCCCGCGGTCGCGGGCCTCTTCAGCGCCGTCGGGCTCCTCTTCGCGCGCCCGGAGTTCCACGAGGTGCGTACGTGCCACCTGGACGTCAACACCGTCGATCCTGCGGTGGTCGCAGCGCTCTTCGCCGAGATGGAGATCAAGCTCGCCGGCGCGCTCGCGGGACGCGCCGAGGTCGAGTGGGCGCGGACTGCTGACCTCCGCTACGGCGGCCAGAGCTGGGAGGTCGAGGTCGGCTGCCCGGCCGGCGCGGTCGATGCCGAGGTGCTCGCGGAGTTGCGCACGCGCTTCGAGGACGAGCACGAGCGGCTCTACGGAGTCAAGGACCAAGCGGGCTCGCCGGTCGAGATCCGGGCGCTACGGCTCGCAGCCCTGGGAGAAGCGGCTGCGACACGCTCCTTCCAGCTCAACGGCGCGAACGCCGCCGCGGCCGGCTCGAGCCGCAGAATCCACATCGACGGCGTCGACGCGCCGGTGCGGACTCGCTCGTCCTTCGGCGCTGCGCCGGAGCCGGGGCCGCTGCTCGTCGACGAGTACGACACCACCGTCGTCGTCCCACCGGGCTGGTCTGCCAGGCGTGAAGCGGCGACCGGCACGCTCGTGCTGGAGCGTGACCGTGGCGACTAAAGCGCGCGTCGATCCAATCACGCTCCAGATCGTGGGCAACGCGCTCGCCTCGATGGCGGACGAGATGGCGACGACGATCTGCCGCACCGCGCACTCGACCGTCGTTCGGGACGGGATGGACTTCTCAGCCGTCGTCTGCGATGCCAAGGGCCGGACTGTCGCGCAGGCGGTCAGCGTGCCGTTCCACCTCGGCTCGATCCCCGCCGCGATGGAGACGCTGCTCGACCACTACACGGGGCGGATCCGGCCGGGCGACGTCTTCGTGATGAACGACCCCTTCGACGGCGGCATGCACCTGCAGGACATCTTCGTCTTCAAGCCGGTTCACCTCGGCGGCGAGCTGATCGGCTTCACGTGCACGACGGCCCACCACGGCGACGTCGGCGGCCGGCTGCCGGGCTCGAGCGCCTGTGACAACACCGAGATCTTTCAGGAGGGGATCCGCCTGCCCTGGCTCAAGCTCTACGCCGGGGGCGAGCCGGTGGAGGACGTCTTCAAGATCATCGAGGCGAACGTCCGCATCCCGCGGATGACGTTCGGCGACCTCGGGGCGCAGGTCGCAGCGTGCTCCGTCGCCGAGCGCGCTCTGGTCGCGCTGGCAGAGCGGCACGGGACGGAGACGCTCGCCGAGCTGATGGACGCCCTGATCGACTACACCGAGCGGCTCGTCCGCCAGGAGATCGCGACCTGGCCCGACGGCACCGCCTCCTTCACCGACTACCTCGGATCGGACGGGGTCGATGTCTGCGACGTGCCGATCACCGCGCACGTCACGATCGCCGGCGACGAGGTGACGGCCGACTTGACCGACTCGGCGCCGATGGTGCGGGGCTCGCTGAACAGCACGCGCTCGTTCGTGCAGGCCTGCATCTACCAGGCGGTGCGCGCGGCGCTGACGGTGGAGGTGCCGAACACGGCCGGCGCCTTTCGCCCGATCCACATCCTCACGAGGCCGGGAACGGTGGCCGACGTCGTGATGCCGGGCGCCTCCTCGATGCGCGGCGTGACGGGGTTCCGGATCCTCGATGCCGTGAGCGGCGCCCTCGCCCAGTTGCTGCCGAATCGCATTCCCGCCGCGGGAGAGGGCGGCAACACGCTTGCGATCTTCGGCGCCGAAAGCCCCGATGGCGATCGCTTCATCTTCTACGAGCTCGTCGTCGGTACCTGGGGCGGCACGCCGGAGGCCGACGGGAACGACGGGCTCACGAACCCGGCGAGCCTCGCCGCGAACATCCCGATCGAGGTCGCCGAGTCCGAGTACCCGATCGTGGTCGAACGCTACGGGCTCGTGGCCGACTCGGGCGGCGCCGGCCTGCACCGCGGCGGCCTCGCGATCGAGCGCGTCTGGCGCTGCCTCACCCCGCGCACGTCCCTGATCGTCCGCTCCGACCGGGCGAAGCACCCGCCCTACGGCCTCGCGGGCGGCAGCGCCGGTGCGCTCTCCGCCAACACGCTGATCCATCCCGACGGAAGCGAGGAGAGCCTGCCGCCGATGTTCTCAATCGAGATCGAGGCAGGCGACGTCTACAAGCACCGGACGGCGGGCGGCGGCGGCTGGGGAGATCCGCTCGAGCGCGACCCTGCCGCCGTCGCGGACGACGTGCTGAATGAGAAGGTCAGCGTCGAGGCGGCGCTCGAGCTCTACGGCGTCGGCGTCGCCGCCGACGGGACTGCCGAGAGGAGGAGGCTGTGAAGATCACCGCCGTCACCGCGACGCCGATCGCGCTTCCGCTCGTGCAGCCGTTCCGCTACCGCTCCGGCGTGCAGGAGGGCGTGAACCTGGTCCTCTTCGCCGTCGAGACTGACGAAGGGATAACCGGCTACGGCGAGTCGATCTGCGAGGACCCCGCCGCCGTCGTCTCGTACGGCCAACTGATGGCGCGAGCGTTCGTCGGCCGTTCGCCTGGCGAGATCGAGGCGATCTTCGGCGACCTCTGGCGCAACGGCCGCTGGCGCGTCGTCCCGCACTTCTCGCTGCAGATCCTGAGCGGGATCGAGTCGGCTTGCTGGGACGCGCTCGGCAAAGGGCTCGGCGTGCCGGCGTCGACCTTCCTCGGCGGCCGCGTCCACGACGAGGTCGACTTCATGGCCTTCCCTCAGGGCGACACGGCCGAGGAGCTCGCGGGCGAGGCGGCCGCGTTCGCAGCCGACGGCCACCGCGTCGTCTACATCAAGGTCGGCCGCGCGCACCGCGACGACGTGGAGGTGGTCGGCGCCGTGCGCGACGCGATCGGGCCGGACGTGCTGTTGCGCGTCGACCCGAACGAGGCCTGGGACGTCCCGACCGCGGTCGACGCGATCCGGAGGCTCGACGCGTTCGACCTCGACTGGGTCGAGCAGCCCGTGGCAGCCGGCGACATCGCCGGGCTCGCCCGTGTCCGGAACTCGGTCGAGACGAAGATCGCCGCCGACCAAGCGGTTCACACGACCGCCGAGCTTCGCGTCGTTCTGGAGCAGGAGGCTGCGGACGCGATCGTGCTCGGCAGCCACGAGTCGGGCGGCCTCTGGCGGTGGCGGCAGATGGCGTACCTCGCCGAGTCGTACGGGATCCCGATGAACAGGCACGCCTGCCCGGAGAGCGCGCTCTCGACCTTCGCCGCCCTGCAGGTGATGGGTTGCCTGCCGAACCAAACGCTGGGCAACCAGGTCATGCACCACCTGCTCACCGAGCAGCTCACGACGACACCGATCGAGATCACAGGCGGCCGGGCCGCCGTGCCGACCGCGCCCGGCCTCGGCTTCGAGATCGACCTGGACGCGGTCGAGCGGGCGCGCGAGCGCGCCGAGCACCAAGGGCCGTACTGATGGACCCGATCACCTTCGAGGTGATTCGCAACGCGCTCGTCGCGGCGACGGACGAGATGGTCCTGACGCTCCGCCGCAGCGCCTACTCGACGAACATCAAGACGCGCTCCGACTTCTCCTGCGCCTTTTTCGATGCCGAGCTTCGCGCCGTCGCACAGGGATTCACCCAGCCCGTCCACCTTGGCTCGATGGTGAAGCAGGTGCCGCGCGCGATCCTCGACTACGGCCCCGAGAACCTCGAGCCCGGCGACGTGATCATCACGAACGAGCCCTTCCCGAGCGGTGTCCACCTGAACGACATCAGCCTGATCTCGCCCGTCCACCACGACGGCGAGCTGCTTGGCTACGTCGCCAATCTCGCGCATCACGTCGACGTCGGCGGCGGCGCGCCGGCCTCGATCGGAGCCTTCCGCGAGGTCTTCCAGGAAGGCGTGATCATCCCGCCGGTGAGGGTCGTCGCGGGCGGGCGGATCGTGCGCGACGTCTTCGACCTGATCCTGGCGCAGATCCGCTCCAAGCACGAGACCGGAGGCGACTTCCGCGCCCAGATCGCCGCGAACACAACCGGCGTCCGTAGGCTGCAGGCGCTCGTCAGCCGCCACGGCCTCGAGACCGTCGCCGGCACGATGCACGAGCTGCTCGACTACACCGAGCGGCGAACCCGCGCCGAGATCGCGGCGCTGCCGCACGGCGTCTACGAGGCGGAGGGGACTGTCGACGTCGACGGCTACACGGACGAGCCGGTGCGGCTGAAGGCGCGGATCGAGATCACCGCCGACGGCGTCGCGTTCGATCTGGCCGGCTCCGACCCCCAGCGGCGCGCGCCCGTCAACTCCACCTACGCGCAGACATTCTCGGCCTGCGCCTACGCGGTCAAATGCCTGATCGACCCCGACCTGCCCGTCAACGACGGCTTCTATCGCGTCATCGACCTCGACGCGCCCGAGGGGACGGTGACCAACTGCACGTGGCCGAGCCCGGTCGTCGGTGGCTGGGAGACGCAGACGCGGCTTGTCGACGTCATCTTCCGCGCCCTCCTCCCCGCCCTGCCCGAGCGGCTGCCCGCGGGGACGAAGGCGATGATGTGCCACGCCGGCTTCGGCGGGGTCGACGCGCAGACGAACGAGTATTACTGCTTCCTGGAGACGTTCGGCGGCGGCTACGGCGGCCGTTTCGCGAGCGACGGGCCGGACGCGGTGCAGACGCACGGCCAGAACACGGAGAACGCGCCGGTCGAGGAGACCGAGCTCAATTACCCGGTGCGGGTCGCGCGCCTCTCGCTCGTTGAGGACTCGGAGGGGCCGGGGCGCTTCCGTGGCGGCCTCGGACTGCGGAAGGACTTCGTCTTCGACCGCCCGACGACGTTCACCGTCCTCGCCGATCGCACTCTCGTGGGTCCGGCGGGCGCGTTCGGCGGCCAACCCGGCAAGCCGGCCGAATACGTCCTGATCCGAGGCGGCGACGAGCGTCAGCTCTCAGCCAAGGGAACCGTCGAGCTCGAGGCCGGCGACGTCGTCAGCTATCGAACGTGCGGCGGCGGTGGCTACGGCCCGCCGGCGGAGCGCGACCGCGAGCTCGTCGCGCGTGACGTGCGCGAGGGAAAGGTCAGCGTCGAGCGGGCACGAGAGGTGTACGGGTGGCGGTAGACCCCATCACCTTTGAGGTGATCCGGAACGCGCTCGTTGCGGCGACCGACGAGATGGCGCTCGCGCTGAAGCGGAGCGCGTACTCGACGAACATCAAGACGCGCTCCGACTTCTCGTGCGCGTTCTTCGACGCGCGGCTGCGCTCGGTTGCCCAGGGGTTCGCGCAGCCTGTCCATCTCGGCTCGATGGCCGAGCAGGTGCCGCAGGCGGTGCGCAAGTACGGCGCCGAGAACCTCGCTGCCGGCGACGTGCTCGTCACGAACGACCCGCACCCGAGCGGCGTTCACCTGAACGACGTCAGCCTGATCTCGCCCGTCCATCACGAAGGGGAGCTGATCGGTTACGTCGCGAACCTGGCGCACCACGTCGATGTCGGCGGCGGCGCACCGGCCTCGATCGGCGCGTTCAAGGAAGTCTTCCAGGAGGGCGTGATCATCCCGCCGGTCAAGCTGGTCGAGGGCGGCGCGATCGTGAAGGACGTCTTCAAGCTCGTCCTGGCCCAGATCCGCTCGAAGCACGAGACCGCAGGCGACTTCCGCGCCCAGATGGCGGCGAACGCCACCGGCGTGCGGCGCGTGCTCGCTCTCGTCGAGCGCCACGGGCGCGACACGATCCTGGCGACGATGGAGGAGCTGCTCGAGTACACCGAGCGGCGTACGCGGGCCGAGCTCGCCGCGCTCCCGCACGGTGTCTACGAGGCCGAGGGCTCCGTCGACACCGACGGCTACACCGACGAAACGGTCCGCCTGCAGGTGCGCGTCGAGATCGATGCCGACGGCGCCCGCTTCGACACGACCGGCTCCGACCCCCAGCGGCGTGCCCCGGTCAACTCGACCTACGCGATGTCCTTCTCGGCGTGCGCTTACGCCCTCAAATGCCTGATCGACCCGGACCTGCCGGTCAACGACGGCTTCTACCGCCTCGTCAGCCTGAACGCTCCCCAGGGGACGGTCACGAACTGCAGCTGGCCCGGCCCGGTCGTCGGCGGCTGGGAGACGCACGCGCGCCTGATCGAGGTGATCGTCCGCGCGCTGATCCCGGCCTTCCCCGAACGGCTCCCAGCGGGCACGAAGGGGATGATGTGCCAGGCCGGCTTCGGCTCCCTCGACGTCGCGGCCGGAAAGTACTCGTGCTTCTACGACACGTTCGCGGGCGGCTACGGCGGCCGGTATGCGAGTGACGGCCCCGACGCCGTCCAATCGCACAGCCAGAACACCGAGAACGCGCCGATCGAGGAGACGGAGCTCAACTACCCGGTGCGCATCAACGGCCTCTCGCTCGTGGAGGACTCAGAGGGGCCTGGTCGCTTCCGGGGTGGGCTCGGGCTGCGCAAGGACTATCTCTTCGACCTCCACACCACCTTCACCGTCCTCGCCGACCGCGACAAGGTCGGTCCGTGGGGAGCGTTCGGTGGCCACACGGGGCGGATCGCCGAGTACGTGCACCTCCGCGACGGCGTCGAGACGAGGCTGATCTCGAAGACGACGCTCGACCTCGTGCCCGGTGACGTGATCAGCGTCCGCACCTGCGGTGGCGGCGGCTACGGGCCGCCCGAAGAGCGCGACCCGGAACGGGTGCTGCGCGACGTGCTCGAGGAGAAGGTCAGCGCCGAGCGCGCGCGCGCGGTGTACCGCGTCGCGATCGCCGACCGTCAGCTCGACGAGGACGCGACCGAGGCGCTGCGCTCGTGAGCGTCAGAGTCGCGGTCGACATCGGCGGCACCTTCACGGACGCGACGCTGATCGACGAGGAGTCGGGCGCGGTCTCGATCGCCAAGGTGCTGACGACACCAGCCGATCCCTCCGAGGGCTTCATGCAGGCCGTCGACCGCGCACTCGCGAACGGCAAGGTCACCGCGGGACAGGTTGGGTTCGTCGTCCACGCGACGACGGTGGCAACGAACGCGATCATCGAGGGCAGGATCGCGCGTGGCGGCTTCGTCACCACCGAGGGCTTCCGCGACCTGCTGGAGATCGCCCGTCAGGTGCGCCCCTCGCTCTACGACACGCAGTTCGAGAAGGCGAAGCCGCTCGTCCCGCGCGACCGGGCGGTGACCGTCGCCGAGCGGCTCGGGCCGGCCGGCGAGGTGCTGCGGCCGCTGGAGGACGACTCCGTGCGTGCGGCCGCCGCAATCCTGCGGCGCGAGGAGGTCGAGTCGGTCGCGGTCTGCCTCCTGCACGCCTACGTCAACCCGGAGCACGAGCAGCGCGTCGGCGCGATCCTCGCCGAGGAGCTGCCCGGCGTACCCGTTTCCCTTTCTGCCGAGGTGGCGCCCGAGTTCCGCGAGTACCTACGCGCCTCGACGACCGTGATCAACGCGGTCATCCGCCCGGTCGTCGAGCGCTACCTGGAGCGGATCGAGAGCCGCCTCGCCGACGCGGGCGTCCAGGCGAAGCTGCTCGTGATGCAGTCGAGCGGCGGGGTCTTCAGCTCCGAGGCGGCGCGGACGCGGCCCGTGTTCATGGTCGAGTCCGGCCCCGCCGCCGGGGTGATCGCCTCCTCCTACCTCGGGGAGACGCTCGGCCGAAAGGACATCCTCTCCTTCGACATGGGCGGCACGACCGCCAAGGTCGGGCTGATCCAGGGTGGGCAGCCGTCGGTGACCAAGGACTACAACGTCGGCGGCCACGCAGGCGCCGGGATCGGCGGCATGTCGCTCTCCGGCTACCCGGTGCGGACGCCGGTCGTCGACCTCGTCGAGATCGGCGCAGGCGGCGGCTCGATCGCCTGGGTCGACTCGGGCGGCCTGCTGCGCGTCGGGCCGCAGAGCGCGGGCGCCGACCCAGGCCCGGTCTGCTACCGGCGCGGCGGCACGGAGCCCACGGTGACGGACGCGAACGTCGTCCTCGGCCGCTTGAACCCGAGCTACTTCCTCGGCGGCGAGATCGGCCTCGACGTCGAGGGCGCCCGGCGGGCGATCGAGGAGCGCTGCGCGAAGCCGCTCGGCCTCGACCTCACCGAGGCGGCGAACGGAATCGTCGAGATCGCGAACGCAGCGATGGTCAACGCGCTCCACCTGATCTCCGTCCAACGCGGGTACGACCCGCGCGACTTCACGCTCTTCGGCTTCGGCGGCGCCGGCCCCGTGCACGCGAACGCGCTCGCCCGCGACGCCGAGATGCCGACCCTGCTCATCCCCCGCAGCCCCGGGATCTTCTCGGCCACCGGCCTTCTCACCACCGACCTGAAGCGCGACGCCGCGGTGACGCTGATGCAGCGGCTCGACGACCTGGACGCCAAAGAGGTCGAGACGACCTTCGCCGAGCTCGAGGAGGCCGGCCGGGCCGAGCTGGCCGCGGAGGGCCTCGCGCCCGAAGCGATGAGCTTCGTCCGCAGGATCGACCTCCGCTACATCGGCCAGAGCTTCGAGCTCACCATCCCTGCGGGAAAAGACCTCCTCGAGCGGTTCCACGCCGAGCACGACCGCACCTACGGGTTCAGCGCGCCGGAGGAGCCGGTCGAGGTCGTGAGCCTGCGGCTGACGAGCGTCGGCGCGATCGCGAAGCCGCCGCCGCGGCCGCTCGAGGCCGGCGGAAACGTCGAGCCGAAGGAGCACCGGCCCGTGTACTTCGCCGAATCGAGCGGTTACGTCGACTGTCCGATCTACGACCGCTACGCCCTTCCGGCCGGCGCGAGCCTCACAGGCCCGGCGATCGTCGAGGAGTTCGATTCCACCACCGTGGTCCATCCAGGCTACGCCGCGCTCGTTGACGAGGCCGGCAACCTGCTGATCGAGAGAGGAGCCGCGTGACCGGATTCGGAGTGGCACTGGCGAAGGACGTGATGGTGCCGATGCGGGACGGGATCCGCCTGGCGACGGACGTCTACCGCCCCGCACGCGACGGGGAGCTCGTCGAAGGGCGCTACCCGACGATCCTCTGCCGGACGCCCTACGACAAGACCGACAAGCGCTACAGCGAGATCGCCGACTTCTTCGTCCCGCACGGCTACAGCGTCTGCCTGCAGGACTGCCGCGACCGCTACAGCTCCGAGGGCACGCGCGAGTACTTCCACGCCGCGACACCGCACGAGGGCGAGGACGGCTATGACACCGTCGAGTGGATCGCCGAGCAGCGCTGGTCGACCGGCCGCGTCGGCACGGTTGGCTCCTCGTTCGCCGCGATCACGCAGGTGCGGATGGCGCTCGAGCGGCCGCCGCACCTGACCGCGATCTGGCCCGACGTCGTGCCGACGAACAGCTTCCAGCACCAGTCGCGCGAGGGCGGTGCGATGCAGCTGCACATGTTCTGGGCGCTCTTCATCCACGCGCAAGACGCCCAGGACATCGCCGACGACCCGGAGAAGCAGGCGGACGTCTGGGCCGACCTGACCCGGCTGCGCGAGCTCTTCTGGGAGACGCCGTACCGCGCCGGCCAGACCTCGTTGCGCCACGTGCCGGCGCTGGAGAAGTGCCTGCTCGACTACTACACGCGCGGCAGCTACGACGAGCTCTGGTCGCGCAAGGAGTACGACTACACCGCCTACTGGGACGAGCACGCCGACATCCCGGGCACGTACTCGACCGGCTGGTACGACGCCTTCCCGCACGCCGACAGTGAGTACTTCGCGGCGATGGCGGCCAAGAACACGACGCCGCAGCGGCTGGTGATCGGGCCGTGGAGCCACGTCGGCATGCGCGGCGACGCGACCTACACGCACGACGTCGACTTCGGCCAGGACTCGGCCTGGGGCGTCCAGCGCTACGTCGCCGAGCAGCTCGCGTTCTTCGACCGCTGGCTGAAAGACGGGGACGCGCCCGCGGACGAAGCACCGGTGCGGATATTCGTCATGGGCGGCGGCTCGGGCCGGAAGACCGCGCTCGGGAAGCTCGACCACGGCGGCCGCTGGCGCGAGGAGCACGAGTGGCCGCTCGCGCGGGCACAGGAGACCGTCTACGACCTGCGCGCGGACGGCTCGCTGTCGCTCGACGCGCCCGCTGGCGATGAAGAGCCGCGCAGCTATGTCTACGACCCGGCGCATCCCGTTCCGACGATCGGCGGGCTCTACTGCTCGATCGGCGAGCTGCCGGCCGAAGGCGCTGGAATGGAGCCGGCGTGGTCGCGCTTCCTCAGCCCGGTGCTGCGGCTGCGGAACATCCTCACGCCGGGGCCGATGGATCAGAAGGAGACGCCGGAGATCTTCGCCGCGCGCGAGCCGTATCCGCGGCTGTCGGAGCGCGCCGACGTGCTCGTCTACGAGACGGAGCCGCTGGCAGAGCCGGTCGAGGTGACCGGGCGCGCGCGGGTGCACTTGTGGGTCTCGTCGAGCGCGGTCGACACCGACTTCACGGCAAAGCTCGTGGACGTCCACCCGCCCAACGAGGACTATCCGGACGGCTACGACATGCTGATCAACGACTCGCTCATCCGCTGCCGCTACCGAGAGGGGTTCGAGAAGGAGGTCTTCATGGAGCCGGGCGAGGTCGTCGAGGTCACGATCGAGCTGCCGCCGACGAGCAACCTCTTCGACCGCGGCCACCGGATCCGGCTCGACGTGTCGTCCTCGAACTTCCCGCGGCTCGACCTGAACCCGAACACCGGCGAGCCGATCGGGCGACACACGCACCAGATCGTCGCCGAGCAGGCGGTGCACGGCGGCACGCTGACGCTGCCCGTCATCCCGTGATCGACTGGGTGTCGATCCCGGCCGGGCCGTTCCCGATGGGGATCGACCCCGCCGTCGCTTACCCGCCGGACGAGGACGAGACGCCGCGGCGGATCGTCCGGGTCGAGGGCTTCCGGGTCAGCCGTGTGCCTGTCACCGGCGACGACGGTCTGCCGGTGACGTACGTCTCGCGCGCCGAAGCGGAGGCGTTCTGCGCCGCGAACGGCGCGCGGCTGCCGACCGAGATCGAGTGGGAAGCAGCCGCCCGCGGCGGCGACGACCGCCTGTGGCCGTGGGGCGACGAGCTCCCCGACACGACGCGCGCCACCTTCGGGCAGGGCATCGGCGGTCCGTCGCCGGTCGGGTTGCATCCGGCCGGCGCTGCGCCCTGCGGAGCGCTGGACATGGCGGGCAACGTCTTCGAGTGGACGGCCGACGGCGCGGCGCGCGGCGGCTCGTATCTGAGCGGGCCTGATGAGCTGCGCTGCTCGGCGCGCTACCCGGTGCATCCGGCGGCGCGCGATCCGTACGTCGGCTTCCGCGTCGTGGCGGTCGAGCCTAGGCAGAGCTTCGACTGGGTCGAGGTGCTGACCGGGGACTACGTGATCGGCCGTGACCGAGGCGAGACACGGCAGCGTGTCGTCGACGTGGTGGCGTTCGAGCTCGCGCGGACCCCCGTCACGAACGCGCAGTACGAGCGCTTCGTCGCGGACGAGGGCGCAACGGTTCCTCCCCACTGGCCCGCCCCACCCGACCACCCGGTCACGTTCGTCGACTGGGACGAGGCGTCCGGCTTCTGCGTCTGGGCGGGCGCGCGGCTGCCGACCGAGACCGAATGGGAGAAGGCGGCCCGCGGCACGAACGCGCGAACCTACCCGTGGGGCGACGAGGAGGACGAGCGCCTCGCCGCGGTCGGGGCCGGGATCAAGCACGGCTCGACGTCGCCGGTCGGGTCGCACCCAGACGGCGCGAGCCCGTACGGTCTGCTGGACCTGGCCGGAAACGTCTGGGAATGGACGTCGACGGAGTACCCGCCGGGCGAGCGCGTGCTCCGTGGCGGCTCGTTCGCGAGTCCGGGCCTCGCCTGGGCGCGCTGCACGATGCGTAGTCACAGCCGCCCGAGCCGGCGCCAGGCACACATCGGCTTCCGCGTCGCGAGAGCCGCCTAACAGAGAGACTCGGAGTCGTAGCTGATCCTCGCTCGCCCGACGCCGGCGCCGACACCGGGCCGGAAGATCGTCCCTGCGGGGCCAAAGCTCGACCCGCCGCCGCCGTGGCCGCCGCTGAATGAGCGACTGGAACCGCCTCCACCGCCGCCGTAGAGCCCCCCTCCACCGCCGCCGCCACCGCTGGTGCCACCGACCGCGCCCTTGCCGCCGACTCCGAGAGAGCCGGCCGTGGAGGTGACCGAGAGATCGGATGCGTTCCGGCCGGGAGCGCCGCCCGTGGTGTCCATCCCGCCCTGTCCGCCGGTCGCCGGGTTTCCGGTGCCGAGCGCGGCGAAGCCGTCGCGCCCCGCCGGATCGCCTCCGTTACCCCCACCGGTACCGATCGCCCCGCCGATCGCGCCGCCGGCGCCACCAGATCCGCCCGCACCGACGATGATTCGGTGAGCGAGGCCGTCGCCGCCTCGACGGACGTCCGTTGCTCCGCCTCCGCCGGAGCCGGCTCTCCCCCGGCGTTCCAGCGTTCGTCCGCCGGCGCCGCCGCCGTTCCAGCCGCCGGCTCCCGGTGTCGCCCCCATGGCTTCGCCTCCCCAGCCGCCCACGCGCACTCGCAGGGTCTCGCCCGGTGTGACCGTGAAATCGACGATGGCCCGAGCCCCCGCACCGGGTGTTCCGGACGTCCCCGCCCGGCCGCCAGCAGCGCCGACGACTTCGATGCGAACCTCTCAGACACTCGCAGCAACGACGTAGTCCTGAGGCAGGCCAGTGAACTCGAACTGAGTCCCGATGCGAGAGCTTGATCCGTCCACCAGCCAGGCGACGGCGATGACGATCGCTCCGATCGCGAGATAGGGCGGACGATGAGTCATACCGCCGACATTCGGCGCTGCAGGTCTAGGGGTGGTAGAGCGCCGGTGCAGCGAACTGTTAGGCTCGTGCCGATCGTTGCTATGGACTTCCGCGTACTCGGGCCGCTCGAAGCGGTAGCCGAAGGGCAAGTCGTCGCGCTGGAGGCGGCGAAGCCACGCGCCCTCCTGGCGATCTTGCTCCTGCACGCGAACGAGCCCGTGGCAACCGACCGGCTGATCGAGAATCTCTGGGCTGGTCGCCCGCCGGCCACGGCCGCGAAGGTCCTTCAGACGTACGTCTCCCAGCTCCGCAAAGCGCTCGCCGCTGATGCGATCGTCACCGGTCCGGCGGGCTACGCACTCCGCGTCGACCCGGGTCGTGTCGATCTCCACCGCTTCGAGGCACTCTTGACCGATGCCCGAGAGGCCGAGCCAGCCGGCGCAGCCGCGCTCCTGCGAGAAGCCCTTGCGCTCTGGCGCGGCCCGCCACTCGCCGATTTCGCCTACGCGCCATGGGCGCAGGGTGAGATCGGTCGACTGGCGGAGCTTCACCTCTCCGCGGTCGAGGATCGGATCGATGCGGATCTCGCTCTCGGCCGGCACGGCGAGCTGGTCGGCGAGCTGGAGCGCCTCGTAGTCGAGCACCCATTGTCAGAGCGCATGCGCGGCCAGCTGATGCTCGCTCTCTACCGATCGGGGAGGCAGGTGGAAGCTCTGGAGGCCTACCGGTCGGCGCGGGAGACGCTGGTGGAGACACTCGGGATCGAGCCGGGGTCGGCGTTGCGCCGCCTCGAGCGGGCGATTCTCACTCATGATCCGGAGCTGGACGTCGCGGTGCCGCCTCCGGAGATCGGGCCGGCACCAAGCCTGCGGCCGCGATCGACCTCCTTCGTCGGCCGCAGGCGCGAGCTGCGTGAGCTGCGTGCGCTGCTGAGTCAAGTCGATGTGCGACTTCTGACCCTGACGGGAGCGGGCGGAACGGGTAAGACGCGCCTTGCAGTCGAGGCGGCAGCCGGCCTCGGCGACGCTTTCCCAGACGGCGTGGTGCTGGTCGAGCTTGCGCCGATCGTGGACGCCGATCTCGTAGCTGCGGCGATGGTCGACACGTTTGGTCTGGCACAGCTACCGGGGAGCGATTCGGCCGAGGTGCTGGTCGCATACCTCCGCGCCCGGCGGGCGCTGCTGGTGCTCGACAACTTCGAGCACGTGCTGGAAGCGGCACCGCTGCTCGCGAACCTGGTGGTAGGTGCGCCCGGGGTGACGTTCCTGGTCACCAGCCGCGTGCCGTTGGACATCTCCGACGAGCGGATCTACGCGGTCAAGGCGCTCGAGCTTCCCGACACGTCTCGTCCTTTCGAACTCGGTCGTCTCCGACGTACGGAAGCGGTACGACTGTTCGCCGCTCGCGCACGCGATGCGCGGCCCGACTTCGAGCTCTCAGAGTCGAACGCCGATTCGGTCGGAGAGCTCTGCGTGCGCCTGGACGGGCTGCCGCTTGCACTCGAGTTGGCCGCCGCACGGATCAAGCTGCTCGCGCCGGGCGACATCCTCGTACGCCTGGGCCAGAGGCTCGAATTCCTGAAGGCCGAGCCGGGCGCAGGCGTACCCGAGCGGCACCGGACGTTACGCGCCGCGATCGAGTGGAGCTACGACCTCCTGACCGAGGACGAGCAGTCGCTCTTCACGAGCCTCGCCGTCTTCGTCGGCGGCTTCACACTGGAAGGCGCCGAGGCGATCGCCGGCGACATCGACGTCGACGTCCTCGACGGTGTGGAGTCGCTCCTGAACAACAATCTGCTGCGCACCGAGCGAATCGCCGGCGGCGAGCCGCGGTTCGGAATGCTGGAGACTATTCGCGAGTATGCGCTCGAGCGGCTGGCCGAGCGCGGCGACGGCGAGGCGGTGCAGCGCCGCCATGCGAACTTCTACGTTCTCCTCGCTGAGAAGGCCGATCCCGGCCTCTTCGGTCCGCAGCAACTCAGTTGGCTCGAGCGGCTCGACGCCGAGTTCGCCAACATCTGCGGTGCGCTGACATGGTCAGCAGAGAGCGCGGAGGCGGAGGCCGGCTTGCGTATCGGCAGCGCCCTCTGGCGCTACTGGCAACTGCGAGGGTCCAACAGAGAGGGCCGTGAGCGCCTGGAGCTGCTGCTGTCCAGCCGCGCTGGTTCGAACGCCGCGCGGGCCAAGGCGCAGTGGGTGGTTGCAAGCCTCGCCAGCCCGCAGGGCGACCACGAGACGGTGTGTCGGCTCGTAGAGGCGAGCCTTCCCGTTCATCGGGCGCTTGGAGACGACGTGGTCGTCGCGATCTCACTTGGCCTCCTGGGCTTGTCGGTTCTGGCGCAGGGCGACGTGAAGCGAGCGCGCGCCCTTACGGAGGAAGGGCTCGAAATCGCGCGCGGCACCCGCGATCTCTCGACCGAGGCAATGCTCCTTGCGAATGTCGGCGTCGTCCTTGCCGCGACCGGGAATCTCGATGAGGCCGAGCACGCGCTCGAGGAGAGTGTGGACGCGGCGCGTCGGCTCGGAAACCTACGCAGCGTCGGGAACTGGCTCAGGGCACTCGGGTCGATCTCGCTCGCTCGACACGACTACGCGCGGGCGCAGCTGCGCTTCGAGGAGAGTCTTGCCGTGGGACGCACGCTCGGCGACCGGTGGGAGATCGCTCACTCGCTCTCGAACCTTGCGCTCGTTGCGCTGGAGGAGCGGGACGAGAACGCAGCGCACGCAATGCTCGCGGAGAGCACCGCGATCGAGCGTGAGTCTGGTGATCGGCTCGGCCTGGCGGGCAACCTGGAGATGTTCGCGAGGTTGGCTGTCGCACAGGGTCGCCCGGCGCGCGCCTGCCGCCTCGAGGCGTGCGCAGGCGTGCTCCGCGAGTCCGTGGGCTTCGACGCATTCGAGGTCGGGTGGCCCGATCCCGCAGCGAACGTCGGCCACCTCCGTGCCGTACTCGGCGACGACGCACTCGCCGAGGCGTGGGAGCAGGGATGTGCGATGACGTTGGACGAGTCACTCGGCTACGCGCTGGCGCAGGATCGCACGTAGTCCTGCCGGTCACTCCTGCGTAGGAAGGTCTGTGTCGCGAAGCCGCTCGAGCCCGTCGAGGATCAGGTCGAGCCCGAACTCGAACTCGCTCTTGCCGCCGGGGCTGGAGGGGGCGATGTGCTGCTCGGCGTGCTCGATGATGTAGGGGTACTCGTCGGCGGGGATCCTCTGCATGAATCCCTCGGCCAGGTCGACGAGCTCCTCCTTGGTCTCGAACGGCATGCTCACCTGCCAGAGCGTAAAGCCGGTGATGTGGCTGTCCAGGGCGTGAAACGCGTGATGGGTCATGTCGGCCGAGAAGCCCGCCTCCCGGAACGTTCGGAGGACCGCCTCCATCCAGCGCAGCCGGTTCGGACTCGGCCTGGCTCTGCGCATCATCAGGCTGCACGACCAGCGGTGACGCACGAAGACGTCGTGGGAGGAGATCGCGGTCCGACGGATCGCTTCCTTCCAGTCGGTCTCGTCCGAAGGCACCTCGATCTGACTCGTCACCTCGTCGACGATGCCGTCCAGGAGGTCGTCCTTGTTGGCGACGTGGTGGTAGAGCGACATCGCCTCGACCCCGAGCTCCTGGCCGAGTTTGCGCATGCTGAGCGACTCGAGCCCGCCTTCGTCGGCCAGCGCGATGGCGGCGCGCAGCACCCGCTCCCGGCTCAGCGGGACGCGCGGCTCCGGTTGTGGGGCGGGTTGCGTGGCCATCGCTTGACAAGCTTACGGCGTACGTTTACCTTACGCCATAAGCTTACACCGTACGTGAGAGGAGAGGTCGATGTCGGTCATGCCACTACGTCAGGAGAGGACGATGCCGAGTCAGGGAACCACGATGAACGCGATCGTCTCCGCTCGGTACGGCCTCGACGCGCTCGAGCTCCGCGAGCTGGACAAGCCGGTGATCGAGGATCATCAGGTGCTGGTGCGCGTGCACGCATCGTCTGTCAATCCCGCCGAGTGGTATCGGGTGACCGGCCCCCTCTTCGCACGGCTGTTCGGAAGCGGGCTGCGCCGGCCCAAGAGCCCGGTGGTCGGGGGCGACATGGCAGGGACGGTCGAGGTCGTGGGCAAGGACGTCGAGGAGTTTCAACCGGGTGACGAGGTGTTCGGCACGACGCTCGGCGCCTGGGCCGAATACGCGCCTGGCCGTGAGCCGCGCCTGGTGCGCAAACCGGCCAACGCGACGTTCGAGGAAGCTGCGGCGGTGCCGGTCGCGGCGACGACCGCCCTCCAGGCACTCCGCGACCACGGGCGAGTCCAGCCTGGGCAGAAGGTTCTGATCAACGGCGCGTCCGGCGGCGTCGGCACCTACGCCGTGCAGCTCGCAAAGTGGTTGGGAGCAGAGGTGACCGCCGTCTGCAGCACGGGCAACGTGGAGACGGCGCGATCGCTCGGTGCAGACCACGTCGTCGACTACACGCAGGAGGACTTCACGCGGCGCGGCGACCGCCACGATGTGATGATCGACATCGCCGGCAGCCGGCCCTTCAGGGCGTTCAGGCGGGTGCTGACACCCGAGGCGATGGTGGTGATCGTCGGAGCAAAGTTCCCGGCGAACAAGGGGCTCGGACCTCTGTCTCACATCATCGGAACGCGTGTGGCCTCACTGGGCAGGAGCCAGACGGTCAAGTTCTTCGTCGCGAAGATCAACAAGGAGGATCTCCTCGTCCTGCAGGAGCTGCTCGAAGCCGGGAAGATGAGATCCGTGATCGACAGACGCTATGAGCTGAGTGAGACGCTTGACGCGATGCGGTATCTCGGCGAGGGACACGCCCGCGGGAAGGTCGTCATCACCGTTTGAGCGTCGACGCGGAGCGGCTGCGCGACCTGACCCTGGAGCTCGTCTCGGTCGAGAGCCCGACCGGCGACACGGCCGAGGTCGCGCGGCTCTACGGACGGAGGCTCGAGGAGTACGGGCTGGAGGTCGAGCTGCTCGAGGAGCGCTTCCCGGCGACGCCGATCGTGGTCGGCCGGCTGCGGGGCGATGAGCCGGGGCCGACGGTCGTCTTGAACGGCCATCTCGACACGGTGCCGATCCCGCACGAGCCTGCGCGGGTCGACGGCGGGACGATCTACGGGCGCGGCACGGCGGACATGAAGGGCGCGCTCGCCTGTGCGGCCGAGGCGGCGCGGGTGCTGGCCGAGCGAGGGTCGTTCCCGGGCGAGCTGGTGATCGTCGCGATTGGGATGCACGAGGCGCCGGGCGGCCGCGGCGAGGACCTGACGTATCTCCTCGGCGAGCGCGGCTTCACGGCCGACCTGGGAGTCGTCTGCGAGCTCGGCGGCCCGACGCTCCCGGTCGCGCACCCGGGCTGTGCGACCTTCGCGATCACGGTCCGGCGCGAGGGCATGGTCACGCACGAGCTGCAGACGGCGGCCGGCACGCCGAACCCGATCGTCGTCGCCGCCAGGGTGATCGAGGCGATCCGCGCGCGCACCGAGGAGCTGGCCGCGGTCGAGCACGAGTGGGTCGGGCCGGAGACGTATTTCCTCGGCGAGGTGCACGGCGGCGACTTCTACAATCGCTATCCGGTGGGCTGCCGGCTCGTCGGCACGCGCCGCTGGGCACCGGGGAACACGCTGGCGAAGGTGGAGGAGGAGTTCGAGGCGCTGCTGGCGCCGATCGCGGCGGAGTCCGGCTGCGCGATCGAGCTCGACTTGCAACTCGTGCGCGGAGCGTACGAGATCGATCCCGAGCACAGGCTCGCCGTCGCGCTGCGCGATGCGTACCACGACGTCACAGGGCAGGAGCTGCCGCTGACCGGCGTGAAGCTCGTCGCCGACGGCGCGATGTTCAACGCGGCGGGGATCCCGACCGTCTACCACGGCCCGACGGGCACGGGCGCGCACGGTGACGTCGAGTCGATCGAAGTCGCAGAGCTCGTGCGGGCGACCCAGGTCTATCTCGCTCTGCTGGAGCGTCTCTGGGCGTAAGATCGACTTGACGATTATTCGAATAATCGTATAATCACCTCATGATCTTCTCGACTCCTCCCCTTACCGGACCGCTCGCGTCTGCACTTGCGGAGCTCGACATCCTCCGCGAGTCGCTCGGGACACGTGTCGGGCAAGGCGGCCCCTGGCTCGGCTCCCTACGACGTCTTGTAAAAGCGACCTCTGCCGAGAGCTCGGTTTCAATCGAGGGGTATTCGGTCCCGGAGCGCGAGGCGGTCCCGATCGTCAGTGGGCCGAAAACCGCGGATGCGGGAGATGAGAATCAGCTCGCGCTCGCGGATTACGCACGCGCGATGGATCACGTCGGCGTGATGGCAGACGACCCCGCGTTCGAGTGGCGCGAACGCGTGATCCTCGATCTGCACTTCGACGCGTGCTGGTTTCAGCGCGATAGGAACCCAGGGCGCTGGCGAGAGACGCCGATCCTCGTCACCGCACCGGAGGGCGGGGTTGCGTACCAGGCTCCCGACGCGGACCGCGTGGTGGCGCTCATGGGGGAGGTCGTTGCGTGGCTTCGCGAGGGCGATCTCGAGGCACATGTCGTCGTCCGCGCAGCAATGGCTCATTTGCACACGGTCTCGGTCCATCCGTTCCGGGACGGAAACGGCCGGATCTCGCGCATCGTTCAGTCACTCGTGCTCGCGCGCGAAGGGCTCCTCTCCCCGGAGTTCGCCTCAATCGAGGAGTACCTCGGCAGTCACACGCGCGAGTACTACGACGTGCTTCGAGCTGTGCAGGGTGGGAGCTACCAGCCCGAGCGCGACGCAACCAGGTGGGTGCGCTTCTGCATCGATGCTCACATCGAGCAAGCACGGCGGCGCATTCACCAGATCAGCGAGGCAGCGGCGCGCTGGACGTTCCTCGAGGATCTCGTAGAACGGCGCGGGTGGCCGGATCGGCTGGTGATAGCTCTGGAACAAAGCCTGATCGGAGGAACGGACCGGTCGACGTACGAGGCCGAGGCAGAAGTCTCGCCGGCGACCGCCAGCAACGACTTCCGTCGACTCGTCGATGCCGGGCTGATCGAGCAGACGGGCCGCGGCCGGTCGATCCGGTACCACGCTGCGCCGGAGCTTCGGGAGAGAGTCAACGCGGCGATCGCCGAGCGGCAGGCTGGCGACTCTTCGAGTCCGGCGTGACCTACGACGAGCGCTACACGAGCTTCCGCTGGCGGGTGCCGGCGAAGGTGAACCTCGGCGTCGACGTCTGCGAGCGCCACCCGCGCGACGCGGTCGCAATCGTGGTCACGGACGGGCGCGAGGTCACCCGTCGCGTCACCTTCGGCGAGCTCTCGGACGACTCGAACCGGCTCGCGAACGCGCTGCGGGCTCGCGGTGTCGGCCAGGGCGATCGCGTGGGGATCGCGCTGCCTCAGCGGCCGGAGACGGCGGTCGCGCACATCGCGACCTACAAGCTCGGCGCGATCGCTGTGCCGCTCTCGACCCGCTTCGGCCCGGACGCGATGGCTGTCCGGCTCGGCGACGCCGAGCCTGCCGTCGTGCTCGCCGACCGCGAGCTCGAGGGAGTGGAGACGATCGACGTCGAGCGCGAGGTGCCGACGCTGCTTGCGGCGGCCTCCGATCGGTTCGAGCCGGTTGCGACTGCCGCCAACGCGCCGGCGCTGATCGTCTACACCTCGGGCACCACCGGCCCGCCGAAAGGCGCGCTCCTCCCCCACCACGTCCTGTACGGCCACCTACCGGGGTTCGAGCTTTCGCACGACTTCTTCCCGCAGCCGGACGACCTGATCTGGTCGCCCGCAGACTGGGCGTGGATGGGCGGCCTCTTCGACGTCCTGATGCCGGGCCTCTACCACGGCCGTCCGGTGCTCGCGTTCCAGACGACGAAGTTCGACCCCGAGCTGACGTTCGACCTGATCCCGCGGCTCGCCGTGCGCAACGTCTTCATGCCGGCGACGGCGCTGCGGATGATGGCGGCGCACGACGGCCCAGCGCTGTCGCTGCGGACGCTCGCGAGCGGCGGCGAGATGGTCGGAGAGGAGACGGCGGCGTGGTGCTCGGAGCGGCTGGGCGCGAGGCTGAACGAGTTCTATGGCCAGACGGAGGCGAACCTGTTGATCGGCAACTGCAAGGCGTGGCCGGCGAAGCCCGGCTCGATGGGCAGGGTGTACCCGGGCCACGAGCTACGCCTGATCGAGGGCGAGGTAGCGGTGCGAGTCGAAAGCGATCCCGTCGTCTTCCTCGGCTACTGGCGGAATCCGGAGGCGACAGCCGAGAAGGTGCGCGACGGCTGGCTGCACACGGGCGACCTGGCCGAGGTCGACGACGAGGGCTACTTCAAGTTTGTGGGCCGCACGGACGACCTGATCTCGAGCGCCGGCCACCGCATCGGCCCAGGCGAGATCGAGGAGTGCCTGATCCGTCACCCGTCGGTCACGCTGGCAGCAGTGATCGGAATCCCGGACGAACTCCGCGGCGAGGCGATCAAGGCGTTCGTCGTCGCAACGTCACGGTCGGACGAGCTGGCGGCCGAGTTGAAGGCGCTGGTCCGCGAGCGCCTAGCCGCGTACGAAGTCCCGCGCGAGATCGAGTTCGTCGACGAGCTTCCTTTGACCACATCCGGGAAGATTCGTCGCCACGAGCTACGCAACGCGCGCGACTCGCGCAATGGCTAGGACCACCGTGCGGCCAGATCCCAGTTACGCGAGGTGGGCCGGGGCCGCCGGTTTCGCGGCGGCCCCGTCCCTTTCTGCAGCCCGTGGTTTTCTCTAGGGCACCCTGGCGAACTTCGATTCGGTCGATGTTTGTCGGCCCTGAAGTGAGACGCTTGAGTTGCTGGTGGCCGAGCTCGTGATCGCGCTGGCAACGTACTGGCAGCCCGCACCTTGGACGAACAGGATGTAGAAGCTTCCGTTCAGCGTCGTTCCGTTGGCGAGAGCGACGAGGTTGAACTCCCCGCGGTCGAGAATGACTGCCCCTGCCGTGCCGATCGTCACGTCAGGCCCGCCCTGACCGAGGGTAAGCCCTTGCGAGATGTTGCGACTGTCGCTGACGATGTTGACTCCGGAACTGACGGAGTGGACACGGAGTTCGGCTGTCGTCGCGGTGCACACGGCGATGATCTGGAACCCACCTAGGTCGAACATAACCTGCTCTTGCCCTGCGCCCATCTGCGAGACAGGTGGAGCGAGGACGTGCGATGGACCGGGCGGACCCGCGGGCCCCTGCGGTCCGATCTCGCCCTGCGGCCCTTGCGGACCTGCTGGCCCTGCCGGGCCTGCGGGTCCGGTCGATCCAGCCGGACCTGCGGGCCCCTGCGGGCCTGCGGGTCCCGCCGGTCCTTGCGGACCTTCAGGCCCTTGCGGCCCCGTCTGGCTCCAAGAAATCGCAGTCTCGCTCGGGCGACAGCTGTCGCTCGCCGGATCAATGAGACGCAACTGGCCGTTCTGCGACTTGTAACAGCCGTTGATCACTCCGCCGCCGCCGATCTCGGCAACGGCATAGGTGACACCACCCGCAACCGCCACGAGAACGGCGGCGGTGACGGCAACGACAACGCGGCTGAGACGCCTGCGCATATAGCTCGACCTCCTGTTCGTTTCCTCGCGCCCGCGAACTGCCGCAACGAACGGGGGCCTATCCGAGATCAGCCTAGGACGTGCCGATAGTCATGTCTAGGCGACGCTCGATTGCCCAGGTTCGGGAACCTCGCGGCGGCGTCGAGGAGATCGCTGGCCTAGGGCCAGGGTCAGGTCTTGCGTTCGCACAAATCTATGGTCAGGAGGTTTGTTCGCATGCAAGACCTGACCCCGGTGCTCAGACGACGAGGGCTACTTCAAGTTTGTGGGCCGCACGGACGACCTGATCTCGAGCGCCGGCCACCGCATCGGCCCAGGCGAGATCGAGGAGTGCCTAATCCGCCACCCGTCGGTGACATTGGCGGCGGTGATCGGCATCCCAGACGAGCTCCGCGGCGACGCGATCAAAGCCTTCGTGGTCGCAACGTCACCGTCGGAGGCGTTGGCGGCCGAGCTGAAGACGATGGTCCGCGAACGCCTCGCGGCCCCTGAGGCGCCGCGAGAGATCGAGTTCGTCAACGAGCTCCCCCTAACGACTTCAGGAAAGATCAGGCGGCATGAGTTGCGGGAGGGCGCGACCGGTTGAGTGCGGCCGCGAGGGAATCTCGGTCATAGCGACCGAGCTGCAGCCTGCGTCAGACGTAGCAGTGAGTCGTTACGAATAGTTTCGCCCTCCGCCTCGCGAGGCACAGCTGGGCGCCGCAAGCTCACGACTTATCAGCGGCAACGCTTGCAAGAGCAACGGTGCGCTGGCGAAGAACGCGCCTTCCTACACGCCTGGTACGGTGGGATTTCAAGGAGGCGTTAGTGCAGAACGAGGAGCAAGGACGGATCGGGAGCGCCGAGGACGGCATCGAACAAACTCGGATGCCGGTATCTCCGAGCAACCGGGACGAGACCGAGGCCGTGCCAGCGGCGCCCCCCAAGCCTCCGTCCCGCCGCAGAGCGCCGGTCCGGGCCGGACAGAAACCAGTGGGGAGGGTGATACCGGCCACCCCCCTCCTCGAAGCCGCGAGCGACTATCTGCCGTTTGGCGATCCGCGGGAATCCGGTGCGCCTCCCGAGAGGCCAGCGCTGCCGCCGCCAACCCGCGAGACACTGATTCCTGTTTCCAAGTTCGTTCGGCTCTATCCGCGCGAGGTCGTCGTGGTGAACCATCCGGCTTTCCAGCGCTTGGGATCGATCTTCCAACTCGGACAGACGTTCCTCGTCTTCCGCGGGGCGACGCATTGCAGATTCGAGCACGCAATCGGGTCTGTCCATATGACGCAACTGATTATCGACAGTCTCGACCGCTCGGCCTCGGCAACCCCCGACCTGATCCCGCAAGGCGCGGGCCGGTGGCAGGTTGGGGCACCCCTTACCTCCGCCGAGCGAAGGTTTTTCCGGCTCGGCGCCCTGCTCCACGATCTCGGCCATCTCGCAGCGGGTCACACGCTGGAGGATGAACTCGGACTGTTGGACCACCACGACGCCGACGAGCGTCTCACACTCATCTTCGATAGACGAGCGTGGTATGGGCTCGAGTGTGAGGAGACGCTGCGGCAACTGGTCGACCGCGTGTACGCGGATGCGGTTTCGGAGACGGGGCTCGGTTTAACGCCAACGGAAATTGTCCTGGCCCTGGTGTCCCGTGACAGAAAGTCCGTTCCCGAAGGAACGACATTCCGGATGAATGTCGGCCGGGACGTTATCGGCAACACGATCTGTGCCGACCTCTTGGACTACATCCATCGCGATTGGGTTCACCTCGGGAAGGATCGCGACTTCGACGCTCGGCTGCTCGACTACATGGAGATCCGCGAATCAGAAAGCCGCTCTGAGCTCGTGATCAACCTGCGAATGAGCAACGACGTTCGATCCGATGCTGTGTCCGCGATGCTAGATCTCCTCGAGAGCCGCTACCAGCTTGGGGAAATTGCCCTTTACCACAAGACGAAGGTAGCAGCCGCATCAATGCTCGAGCGGGTCATTGCCGAAGTCGAAGATCTCGCGGATCGTGTCGGCTCCTCCCGATGGCGCGACGGCCTAGCCGAACGTCTTCTTGAATGGTCTGACTGGGAACTATTGACCGAGCTTGCGACCGAAGCGAGAGCGTGGATGGATGAGTCGGACACCGAAATCGCCGAGCAAGCGCAGCACGTCTTTCGCACGATTGTGAACCTTCGCACTCGGCGATTGCACAAGAAAGTCTTTCAGATGGCCGTGTACGAACTCGCCGGCGTTTCGGAGACCGTCCATGAGGTTTATGCGGATGGTGCGCCTCAGCAGGACGACCCGCCACCAGTCCGCCGCGAGAAACTTCGCCGCGCGGCAGAGAACCGGCTCCAGGCTGTCCGAACACTCGAGAAGGATTTCGGCCTTCCCCCGATGAGTGTCGTGATGTATTGCCCACCACCGAAAATGAATACCAAGGTCGCGAACGTGAAGGTGCTATTCAACGGACGCGTGAAGACTCTTGAGGAACATGAGGCGAGTGAGCAAGACCAGTTGACGGGCGGCCACCTTAGTGCGCAGAAGCGCCGGTTCCATCGGTTGTGGCGAGTTCAGTTCTCGGTCGAGCGAAGCGCGCGAGCCAAGCTGCAACGGACAGGTCAGTACGGGCTGTTCATCGAAGCCATCGAGAAACTCGTCCTGAACAAACTCCCTCTGGACGCCACTCCCGAGTCGGCCGCACGCGACCTCGCTGTTCTCGCGAGTGGACGTGAAGGGTCGCCTCTTTACGAGCGAGATTTGCTTCCCGTGGGCTTCAACCGCGGTGCGGATTATGTCCCCGGTTATCCGACCGGCGCGCCGGCGCTGATCCAGCACGTCGCAACGTAGTGGACCGGCCCCAAGCGGACGTTGTCACCGAATACCTTCGGGTAGATGCTGCGCGGCTGCGTGCCCAGAGACCGGCACCGATCGACTTAGAGATGCTGATCGACGAATTGGGGCTGCAGCTCCTTATCGAACCGAAGTCGAGACCTGGCGCGCCCGAAGCAACGCTGGTGCCGGGAGGAGCACATGTTCAGATCATTGTCACCCGAGACCCAAGAGCGGGGAAGGGATCGCACCGGCGCGAGCGATTCACGTTGGCTCACGAGATTGGCCACTATTGCGCGCTTCGCAGGTTTGGCGTTCGTCCACGCTCTCGCTCGGAGTACTGGCAGCTTGAGCAGGCCTGCGATGACTTCGCGGGGCGGCTTCTTGTAG
>JAXIPI010000350.1:0-16754 GCA_045403015.1 Gaiellaceae bacterium
TGGAGGCGCTCGATCCGGAGCGCTACGAGACGACGACGATCGAGATCGGCCGCGACGGCGGGTGGGCGCTCGAGGGGCCGAGTAACAGTCTGTTGCAAGGCTCCCCGACCGAGACGCTGCCAGTGCTCGCCGACTCGAAGCCGGCGGCCGCAATCGGCGCCGTCGACGTCGTCCTGCCCGTCCTGCACGGCCCGTTCGGCGAAGACGGCACCGTTCAGGGCCTGCTGGAGCTGGCAAACGTGCCGTACGTCGGAGCCGGCGTCGCCGCCTCCGCGCTCTGCATGGACAAGGACCTCTTCAAGGCCGTGCTCCGCGATCGCGGGATCCCGGTCGCTCGGAACGCGACCCTGCGGCTCGGCGACGAGATCGAGAATCCCTTCGGCTATCCCGTCTTCATCAAGCCCGCCAGGCTCGGGTCGTCGGTCGGAATCTCGAAGGCCCACGACAAGGACGAGCTCGAGACGGCGATCGCGCTCGCCCGCCGTCACGACGAGAAAGTGCTCGTCGAGGAGTTCGTCGCCGGAACCGAGGTCGAGTGCGGCGTGCTCGGCAACCTGCGACCGGCACCGATCGCGTCCGTGGTCGGCGAGATCGTGCCGCACGGCGAGTGGTACGACTACGCGGCCAAGTACGACGCCGACGGCTCGGACATCATCGTCCCCGCCCGGATCCCGGACGAGACCGCGGCGCGGGTTCAGGCGCTGGCCGTCGACTCGTTCATCGCGACCGAGTGCGAGGGCATGGCGCGGGTCGACTTCTTCGTGCGCGAGGACGGAGAGGTCGTCGTGAACGAGCTGAACACGATCCCTGGGTTTACCGCCACGAGCGTCTACGCACGACTCTTCGAGGCGTCCGGCATCCCCTATGCGGAGCTGCTCGACCGCCTGATCCAGCTCGCGCTCGAGCGGCACGAGCGCCGCTCAGGCCTGGAGTACTAGCCGCCTCGTCTCGGCGGCGTGCCAGTCGAGGCCAAACGCCTCGAAGCGCGCGATCGCGTCCTGCAGCAGCGCCTCGTCCTGCCGCACCACGCCGAGCGCACGCAGCGCGAAGGGACGCAGGACCGAGCGGGCCGACGCGAGCGGCGCGGCCTCCCGCTCGACCTCCTCGCGCCGGCCGAGCGCGAGCAGAGCGTCGAGGCGAGTCGTCACCATCGCCGAGGTGAACATCCAATCGTGGCCACGGCGAGCGACGTCCAGGTCGATCATCTCCTCGACGACGTCGAGCTCGTTCCGCAGCATCGCCAGCCTGACGCGGGGGCCGAAGAGACGGAACCCGAAGCCCTCGAAGGCGATCTCCAGCGCGCGCTCCTCGAGCCGGCGCGCCGTACCGAGATCGCCTCCGTACGCGTAGGCGACCGCTTCGACGAGCAGCGAGCGCCCATTCCGGATGCACGGCGTCTCGAGGTTCTCGGCGACGAGATGCTCGACGACCGGCCTGCGCTCCTGAATCGATGTCCAGTCGCCCATCAACTCCTTCACCTCGAGCTCGATCGCGATCGAGTGGATGCGGTGGTGGGGGGTGAGCCGCCGCGAGAGCTCTGCATGCGCCTCGACGAGCCGCAGCGCCTCCTGGAAGCGGCCGATCAGCGCGCACGGCGGGATCAACTCCTCGTAGATCTCGGTCTGGTGGTCCGGGTCTGCGATCTCGGGCAGCAGTTCGACCCGTCGTGACGCCCAATCAAAGGACTGCTCGTAATCACGTTCGGCGAAGGCAGACGAGGCACGCGCGCCCCAGGCAAAGGAGCGGAGGCCCAGGTCGCCCGACAGCTCGGCGAGCGCGCTCCCTTCACGTGCCGCAGCATGTTCCTCCGACGGATTCCAGTAGGCGCGGGCAATGAGCGCCCGCGCGCGTGCCGGGCTCTCCGGTTGCGCGAGCTCGAGCGCCTGGCGAATCCAGCCCTCGACCTCCTCGGTGTCGGGACGCAGCGGCCACATCCCGGAGCGAATCGACGTCTGGCACGCGAGGTCGGCCAGGATGTCCGCCTGCACCTCCGGGTCGTCGGTCAGCTTCAGAGCACGCTTCATCGCCTCCCAGAAGCGCTCACCGTCGAACTTGAGCGCGCTCGCGCGACCGATCTCGCGCCAGAGCTCCGAGCGTTCGTGCGGCTCGCAGAGCTCGAGCGCACGCTGCAGATTGGCGACGCCCTCGTCGAGGTCGTAGCGCCTGATCGCGAGCTCGGCGGCGCGCCGGAGCCAGCCCAGGGCGCGCACGCGCAACCGCTCGAGCTCCTCCGGCTCGTCCGCCCAGGCGAGATCCGCGTCCTCGGGCTTGGCGGCCTGCGCGTAGTGGTGGGCGAGGAGGGCCGCATCCTCGTCGCGCCCACTGCCCGTACGCTCGAGCCAGGCGGCGATGAGGGCGTGGAGCTTTGCGCGCCGCGCCTTGGGAACGCTGCCGTAGACCACCTCCCGTGTCAGCGCGTGCTTGAACGCGTACTCCGTCTCGCCTCCGATCGACGAGGTCGACCGGCGGCGGATGAAGTTGCGGTCCTCCAGGACCTTCCAGGCGACGGACCCGTCGCCGACAAGCTCCAGCGTCGGCCCGCTCCAGAAGATGCGGCCGATCACCGACGCCGCCTGGAGGGCCGCCTTCTCCCCGGCGTCGAGTCTGTCGACGCGCGCCGAGAGGATCGCCTGAACCGAGTCCGGCAGCTCCTCCACGACCGTGCCGGTCTCGACGAAGGCAGCCAGCAGCTCTTCGAGGAAGAACGGATTCCCCTCAGCACGCTCGACCAGTGCCCGCCGCGTCTCGCCCGAAAGCTCGCCGGGAACGAGCTCGTCGAGCATCTCGGCCGCCTCGACCGGCGACAAGGCGTCCAGCCAGACGAGCGAGGCATTGCGGCGGCCGCCACCCCACGAACGGCGGCGGTCGAGTAGCTCCGGACGGGCGGTGCCGATCACGAGCAGCGGGCCGCGCACCTCGCGGCAGACCCGCTCGAGCAGGTCGAGCAGCGGATCCTCTGCCCAGTGCAGGTCCTCGACGAGGAGGACCGTCGGCGCCTCTTCGGCCAGCTCGCTGAGGAACTCGACCCAGGCCTCCTGGAAGCTGTCGCGCACCGCAAGCGGATGCGCATCGCCGGTGAGGTCGAGGCCGAGCGCCAGCCCCAGGATCTCCCGGTCCCCGAGCCGGCGGCGCGCCTCCTCCTGCGAGGTGCTCTCGAGGATTCCGAGGTGCTCTCGCAGAATCTCCCCGAGCGCCCAGTACGTGAGGTGGCCGTAAGCGAGACACCGGCCGGTGTGCTGAACCGGCTGCGGTGCCTGATCGCCGAGCCATCGCCAGAGCTCCTGCACAAGCGTCGTCTTGCCGACGCCCGCGTCGCCGACCAGCGTGACGACGTGCGGCTCGCCCTGCTCGACCGCGTGGCGGAAGATCGCCTGGAGCAACTCGAGCTCGGCGCCCCGGCCGACGAAGGCTCGCGCGCCGCCGCGCAGGCCCCGCGGCCGCATCTGGGTCAGCTCGCGCACAAGCGTGTGCGCCAGGACGGGCTCGGCCTTGCCCTTGGCCTCGATCGCGAATCCGGGACCGAGCTCGAAGGCGCCACGCACTGCCTCGGCGGTTCGGGCGCCGACGACCGTCGCACCGGGCTCTGCAGCCTGCTCAAGTCGAGCTGCAACGTTGACCGCATCACCGGTGACGAAAGAACTGCCATGACGCGCTTGCCCTGCGACGACCTCACCGGTGTTCACACCGATGCGAAGCTCGAGTCTCCCGTCGAAGACCACCTTGAGGCGGTCCTGCATGGCGAGCGCGGCGTGCAGTGCCCGCTCGGCGTGGTCCTCCAGCGCCTCCGGGACGCCGAAGACGGCCATGACCGCGTCGCCCGCGAACTTCTCGACCGTTCCCCCGGCGCGGTTGATCTCGTCGGCCATCGCGTCGTAGAAGCGCTCGAGCAGGACGCGCGTCCGCTCCGGATCCTCCTGCTCGGCGAGCGCCGTCGAGCCGACGAGGTCGGCGAACATCACAGTGGCCAGCTTGCGCTCGGCGGCCCCCACGCGCCCATTGTGACCTGTTGCTAGTTCGCTTTCACCTCGTTGATGTGCGCGGCGCCGATGAGCTCGGTGATCCAGATCACGTAGTACCGCCCGTCCGTGTTATCCAGATCCCACGTCGCGGTGGAATCGGTGACCACCTTGCTCGCGCCGACGGTCTCGAACGGGCCCTGCGCCGAATCGCCCGCCCGAACCTCGGCGGTGAACCCCGGCGTGTCGGTTGTGACGGCGATCTGCTTCGGTGCGCCTGACGCCTCGAGCACGAGCCCGACCCCCGACTTGAAGGCGCTCAGCTGCGAGCGGTAGGTGGAGGTGCGCCAGAACGTCGCCTGATCGCCGTCCGTCGCGAGACCGGCCAGGTCGTCGTGCTCGCCGTCGCCGCCGTCGGGGTCGTACGCACCGACGCCGCTGAGCGTCACCGCGGCGCCGCTCGCCGACCCTGCACCCGGCTCGTCGCCGCGGACGGCGAGATAGATCCCTCCGACCGCGGCCACAAGCAGTAGTAGGCCGAGGAGAGTGGCCAGCAGCGGGAGCCGGAGGGAGCGCCGAGACCGCTCGCGCCGCGGCGGCCGCGCCGGCGCGGCGGCCGGCTTCCGGATGATCATCGTCGCCTCGCCGCCGTCCTTCGCGTCGAGCTCGGCCAGACAGGCCTCGAGCTCGGCGACGACCTCATCCATCGAGGTGGGCCTGTCGGCCGGAGCTTTCGCCATGCAACGCTCGATCAGCGAGGCGAGGCGCAACGGCGTGTCCGGGCGGCGGTCGAGCACGATCGGGATCGGCTCGTTGACGTGCTTCATCGCGACCGTGAGGAAGTTGTCGCCCGGGTACGGCAGCTCGCCGGTGAGCAACTCGTAGAGGACGACGCCGAACGAGTAGATGTCCGTCTGGGCATCGATCTGCTCGCCGCGAGCCTGTTCGGGCGCGATGTAGTGGCTCGTCCCGAGCACGGTGCCCGCCTCGGTGCGGCCCACGGCGTCGAGCACGCGGGCGATCCCGAAGTCGGTCACCTTGGCGCGGCCCTCGTCGTTCAGCAGCACGTTCTGCGGTTTCACGTCGCGATGGACGAGTCCCTGGCCGTGAGCGAACGCGAGCGCCCGGCCGACCTGGAGCGCGAGTTCGAGCGCGCGCCGCACAGGCAGCGGCCCGCCGCGCTCGACGAGCTCCTTGAGGTTCTCGCCCTCGATCACCTCGAAGACGATGAACTGCTTTCCGTCCTCCTCGCCCCGGTCGATGACCGTGACGATGTTCGGGTGCGAGAGCTGGGCGACCGAGCGCGCCTCGCTCCGGAAGCGCTCGACGTACTCCTCGTCGTCGCCGTACTGGTCGTGCAGAACCTTCAGCGCGACGTTGCGCTCCAGCAGCGTGTCGAATGCGCAGTAGACGCTCGACATCCCGCCGGTTCCGAGGACGTACCTGAGCTCGTACCGGCTCGCAATTGTCTGTTGGCGCACCACCACCACGCTACCGTTCCCGCGAACTACGAGAGCACGTGCGCCAGCGCGTCTTCCCAGACCGCCAGCGCCTCTTCCAGCTCCGCGTCCGTGAGCACGAGGGGCGTGAGAACGCGGATCACGTTCCCGTGCACGCCGGCCTTCAGCAACAGGAGCCCGCGCTGCATCGCGGCATCGATGACTGCCTGGACGAGCTTTGGCGCCGGCTGCTTGGTCGCCCGGTCCTCGACCAGCTCGATCGCCAGCATCGCGCCGAGGCCGCGCACCTCGCCGATTGCAGGGAACCGCTCCTGCCAGGCGAGCATCCGACCCCGAACAGTGTCGCCGATCACCGACGCGCGCTCGCTGAGGCCCTCCTCCTCGATCACGTCCAGAACGGCGAGCGCAGCGGCCTGCGCGACAGGGTTGCCGACGTACGTGCCGCCGACGGCACCGTCGTGGGCGGCGTCGAGAACCTCGGTCTTGCCGAGCACGCCCGAAAGCGGAAAACCGGCGGCGACCGACTTCGCCACGATGATCAGGTCGGGCTCGACGTCGTAGTGCTCGATCGCGAACAGCCTGCCGGTGCGGCCAAAGCCGGTCTGTACCTCGTCGACGATGAGGCAGATCCCATACTCGTCGCAGATTGAGCGCAGCCCTGCCATGAACCGTTTCGGCGCGGGCAGGAAGCCGGCCTCGCCCTGCACCGGCTCGACGATGATCGCGGCGACCTGCTCGGCCGCGACCTGCGTGAGGAACAGCTGCCGCAGCTCCGCGAGCGCCGTCTCGGCGTCGGGGCCGCGATAGTCCTGCGGGAACGGTGCCCGGTAGACCTCGGGCGCCAACGGCCCCATTCCGACCTTGTACGGGTGCGGGCGCGACGTCAGCGTCATCGAGAGCAGCGTGCGGCCGTGGAAGGCGCCCTCGAACGCGATCACCGCAGGACGTTTTGTGTACAGGCGCGCGAACTTGATCGCGTTCTCGACCGCCTCCGTGCCCGCGTTGAAGAAAACAGCCTTGGCGGGGCCGCGGAACGGAGCGAGCGCCAGCAGCCGCTCGGCGAGCTCGATGTACGGCTCGTACGGGACGACAGTGAAGTCGGTGTGGATGAAGCGGGCCATCTGCTCGGTCGCCGCTTCGAGGACGCGCGGGTGCGCGTGGCCCACGTTCAGGCAACCGACGCCGCCCGTGAAGTCGATGAAGACGTTGCCGTCGACGTCGGTGAGCGTGGCGCCACGGCCTTCCTGCGCCACGATCGGGATTGCGATCGTCTTCGCGTTCGCGATCACGCGCGCCTTGCGCTCGAGGATCGCGGCGGAGCGCGGCCCCGGGATCGCGGTGCGAATGTCGATCGTCCTCGTCGTGGCCACGGATTCACACTAGCTCACCGATCGGCCACATCGGCCGGATGAATACAGTCGCTGCAGTGGACGAGCGCGACCTGGATCCCGACCCGCTGAAGCAGTTCGAGCGCTGGTTCGCGGAAGCCCGCGCCGAGGGCCTCCCCGCGCCCGAGGCAATGGCGCTTGCGACGGCGACGCCCGACGGCCGCCCGTCGGTGCGGATGGTGCTGCTGAAGGACGCCGGCGAGCAGGGCTTCGACTTCTTCACGCACTACGAGAGCCGGAAGGGCGGCGAGCTGGCGGCGAACCCGCACGCGGCCCTGCTCTTCCACTGGCAGCGGCTCGGCCGCCAGGTTCGGGTCGAAGGGCCGGTGGCCCGCATCACGGCCGAGGAGTCCGAGGCCTACTTCGTCACGCGGCCGCTCGAGAGCCGCCTCGCAGCATGGGCCTCGCCGCAGAGTCGCACGCTCGAGAGCCGGGACGAGCTCGAGCGCCTGTTCGCCGACACCAAGGAGCGCTTTCCGGGTGCCGAGGTGCCGCTACCGCCGCACTGGGGCGGTCTTCGCCTCGAGCCAGACGCCTACGAGTTCTGGAAACACGGAGAGAACCGGCTTCACGACCGCGTGCGTTACACGCGGGACGGCGCAGCCTGGCGGCGAGAGAGACTCGCTCCCTAGCCATCTAGGCGTCGCGGGCGCGTAGGAGCACGTAGCCGAGGGCAAGCGTGCCGAGCGCCCAGGCGAAGGCCACGCCGAGCCCCTGCCAGGGCCCGATCGGCATGCCCCCGCGCCCGTCGAAGGGGCTCAGCATTCGATCCGTCGTCGACTGGATCGCCATCCCGGCGAGCGGCGTCAGCTGCTCGATTCGCGTGCTGATGCGCTCCGGGAACGCGCTCAGGAACAAGAGCGGCAGGAAGAGGAGCCCGATTCCGGTCGCGATCGTGGCCCCGGAGTGGCGTAGCACCGTCCCGATCCCAAGCGCAATGAGGCAGTAGATCGTGAGCAAGAGGCCGGTTCCGACCACGGCCCGCGCCGCCGAGGGATCGGTGATGGACACATGCGGGTAGGCGGGCAAGGTGTAGCCCCGGTCATGGAGCAGGGGCTGCGAGAGCACGAATCCAGCCGCAGATGCGACCAGAGCCAGTGGGAACACCACGAGGCTGAGCACAACCGCCTTCGCAACCAGAACGCGGAGACGCCCCTGGGTCGCGGTGAGCGTCGTCCGGATCATCCCCGTTGAAAACTC
The DNA here is from genome assembly GCA_045403015.1 of Gaiellaceae bacterium. Lineage (GTDB taxonomy): Bacteria > Actinomycetota > Thermoleophilia > Gaiellales > Gaiellaceae > Gaiellasilicea. The sequence continues at coordinate 8,005 of JAXIPI010000350.1, forward strand.
GGACGTGATCAGCGAGGCACCCGCAACCACGGCCGCGATCTGGGCAAAGGCGATTCCAGCCAACCCGAGCTGCACGACGTCGTCGTTCCCCCCGAAGGTCGCGTCCGTCTCGGCCTGTGATGCCAGGAAGGCCGTCATCGCGACCATCAGGAGGCACATCGTGGCCAGCGCGACGAGCGTTCCGCGTTGCGTGCGGAGCTTCGTCCACTCGGAGAGCAGGGTCGCGGTCATGCCGCTCATGCCTCGCTCGCGATCGCAACGCTCGTGTGCTCGCCCGCGCCGCGCGTGATCTGGAAGTAGGCCTCTTCAAGCGTGACTCTGCTCGACATGAGTTCCTCGAGCCGGACTCGCTGCGAGACGAGCACCTCGGATACCTGTACCGCCGGCATACCCTGGACAGCGACCCGGTCGCCTCCGTTCGAGCTCACGGTGGCGCCCGCGTTCGCCAGTACGGTCATCGCAGCGGTGGCGTCGGGTGTCTTGATCTCCACCCGGTCACCTGAAGCGGTGGCGATGAGCTCGGCGACCGAGACGTCTGCCAGGAGCCGTCCCTTGCCGATCACGATCAGCTGGTCGGCGGTGCCCTCGAGCTCGTTCATCAGATGGCTCGACATGAGCACGGTCCGGCCCTCGGCGGCGAACTGACGCAGCGTCTCTCGCATCCATTGGATCCCCTCCGGATCGAGGCCGATCGTCGGCTCGTCGAGGATCAGGATCGGCGGATCGCCGAGAAGCGCTGCCGCGATTCCGAGACGCTGTCGCATTCCGAGCGAGAACGCCCCGGCCCGCCGGCCCGCGGCGCTCGAGAGCCCCACGAAGTCGAGTACCTGGTCCGCCCTGCGGGCCGGGATCCCGTTGCTCTGAGCGAGCCAGCGCAGATGACTTCGCGCCGACCGGCTCGGATGGACCGCGGCGGCGTCGAGGAGCGCGCCGACAACTGCCAGCGGCCGCGCGATCGTCACGTAGCGCCTCCCGTCGATGAGCGCCTCGCCCGACTCCGCCGCGGCCAATCCGAGCAGGAGTTGCATCGTCGTCGTCTTGCCGGCGCCGTTCGGACCGACGAACCCGGTGACGCAACCCGGCTGCACGGCGATCGAGAGCTCATCGACGGCAACCGTCGCGCCGTAGCGCTTCGTCAACGCTCGAGTCTCGATCGTCACGGCCATGCCCCGAACGGTAGGAGCGAACCCGACGCCGCGCGTCGCGCGGGAGCGGTGTCTTTCGGCCCCCACCGGCCGGTGAGACGCACGTGCGCCGTCACCCCGTGGAGTGAGAGCCAAGATCGCGTTGCCGCGTGACGCGCTCGCCCGCCGAGCCGACGACAATGGGGGCCGTGGATCTTGCCCCGGAGGCACAACGCCTGCTCGACGTGGCGCGACGCATGTTCGCGGGCCGCGACGGCCGGATCGCGCTCACGCTCGTCCTCGTGCTCACCGCGACACTCGAGGCGGCCCTCTACGCGCCGAATGTGGACGAGGGGGCGTTCCCCTTCGAATCGCACAGTGACCCGGGTCTGGCGATCTTCCTCAACGTTCTCGCCGTCCTGCCGTTCATCGCCGCGCAGCGGTTCCCGTTTCTCGCCGCGGCAAGCTCGACGCTCCTGACATTCATCCTGCTCGGTGTTCCGGAAGCACCCGTCACGCTGACCGCACTCGGCGTCTTGCTGTACACGATGGTGACTCTCGTCGTTCGGCGAGGATTCCTCTTCGCAGCGCCGCTTGTCGTCCCGTTCCTCATCAACGCCATGGCGCCGGCGGACGGCGGCGACGCGGGCCTGTCCAGCGTCGCGCCTCTCCTGCTCGTGGTCGCAGCAGTGCTCATCGCCGAGTCGACGCGTACGCGCTCAGAGGCGATCGCCGAGCGCGATGCGACGCAGGAGGCGATGGCCGAGAGCGTGCGCGAGCAAACAGCGATGGAGGAGCGAGCACGGATCGCACGTGAGCTGCACGACATCGTGGCGCATCACCTCTCAGTGATCGCCGTCCAGAGCGAAACTGCTCGCCTGACGTCGCCCCGGCTCTCCGCCGACGCCCGCGGGCGCTTCGAGGCGATCGCCGCGACGGCGCGGGACGCGCTCACCGAAACCCGCCGCCTGCTCGGCGTGCTGCGTGAGGACGTCGGCGGCGAGGCAGACCGGACGCCACAGCCGGGCCTCGACCAGCTCGGCGAGCTGATCGACACCGCGCGCGACGCCGGCGCGAACATCCGGCTCATCCTGCAGGGCAAGGTCGTAACGTTGTCGGCAGGCATCGATCTCGCCGCCTACCGGATCGTCCAGGAGGCGCTGACGAACGCGCGCCGGCACGCCCCCGGCGCGGACGTCGACGTCGAGGTGACGTACGGAAGTGACACGCTGCAGCTTCGCGTCAGGGACTACGGCCCCGGGCCTGCCGACGGTGAACTGGCCTCGGGGCACGGGCTCGTCGGAATGCGGGACCGCGCCACGATTGCCGGCGGCACGTTCTCGTGCGGCTCGGCGGAGGGAGGCGGCTTCGTCGTCGACGTGGCACTCCCCATCGCGGAGGGACAATCGTGATCCGTGCGCTCGTCGCCGACGACCAGGAGGTCGTGCGCGCCGGGTTCTCGGCGCTGCTCGACACGCAGGCGGACGTCACCGTCGTCGCCAGCGCGGCTGACGGTGCCGAGGCAGTTCGCCTGAGCAGAGAGCACCGCCCCGACGTCGTCCTGATGGACGTGCGCATGCCGGTGATGGACGGAATCGAGGCGACGCGGCAGATCTGTGCAGACGACGACGGCGACGGCCCGCGCATTCTCATCCTTACGACGTTCGACCTCGACGAGTACGTCTACGACGCGCTTCACTCGGGCGCGAGCGGGTTCCTGCTGAAGGACGTCCCTGCGGAAACGCTCTTCGAGGCAGTGCGTGTGATCGCAGCTGGGGAAGCGCTGCTCGCGCCGGCAATCACACGTCGTCTGATCGCCGAGTTCGCCCGGCTTCGACCGCGACAGCAGACCCGACCGGACGGGCTCGCAGTGCTCACGCCGCGTGAGACGGAGATCCTGGGCCTGGTCGCTGAAGGTTTGTCCAACGGCGAGATCGCCGGCCGGCTCGTCCTCAGCGACGAGACCGTCAAGACCCACGTCAGCCACGTCCTGCGGAAGCTCGGGCTGCGCGATCGGGCGCAGGCCGTCGTCATTGCCTACGAGTCAGGCCTCGTCGTGCCCCGAGCGTGAGCTAGTTCTTGAAGAGCGAGCGGGCGGTGTCGTGTGCGGCCGAGTCCCTCGACTGCCAGAGCCGCTCGACGAGACTGCCGAGAATGTCGCGAATCCCGACCATGCCGAGCAGGTGATCGCCCTCGACGACCGGCAGGTGGCGGATCTTCCGCTCGCCCATCAGCCGGGCGGCATCGAGCACCGCGACGCTAGCGTCCACAGTGAGCGGCTCGCGCGTCATCACATCGCCGACCCGGACCGCGTCGAGATCCGTGCCCTCACCGGCGAGGCCGAGCACGTCCCGCTCGGTAAAGATGCCGATCAGCCTGCCGCCCTCGCAGACGGCGACCGAGCCGACGCCTTCCTCGAGCATCCTCAACACGGCAAGGCGCGCGGAGTCGTCGGGGTTCACCGTCACCACCCGCGTCCTCATGACATCGCCGATCGCCATGCCTTGTGCGGAGTGTAACGGGAGGGCCGCTAGCCGGGCGCGAGGGCGCCGGGCGTGTAGATGCCGAGCGGGTTCCAGAGGAGGTAGCCGCGCGCGCCCATGAGGCGGGCGGCTTCGATCTGCGCTCTCACATCGGCGAGTCGGTATGTCCGGCCGTAGGAGAAATCCTGCAGCCACGGGATCAGCTCGGCCTTTCCCTTCTTCAGCTCTTGCCGGAAGTCCGAGAGCGACCACTCGACGGTCGCGCCGGGGGCGTTGTTCGGCTGGTCGAGCCCGTACTCGCCGGGCCCGAAGTGCGACGGGTAGACCATCGGATAAATCGCATCCACGTACTTCGCGAGCCGGCGCGGGACCTGGCCGATACCGAGGTCACGCGTCGCAGCCAGCCCGAAGAGGTCGGTCGAGACGCGAACGCCGAGCGGCTTCAACCGCTTCGTCGCGTAGTGGACGAACTCGGCGATCACCCAGCCGGGCGGTGTCGTGGTCTTGCCGGCGTAGACGATCGCGTCGACGTCCCCGTCGGTCGGGAAGCGGACATAGTCGAACTGGATCTCGTCGAAGCCGGCCCGCGCCGCAACCTCGGCGATCGAGACGTTGTAATCCCACACCCGCTTGTCGTAGGGATTCGTCCAGCCCAGTCCGGCCTGGTTCCGCCAGACCGAGCCGTCCGGGGTCTTGATCGCCAGCTCCGACCTGCCGGCCGCGAGGAGCGGATCCTCGAAGACCACGACGCGTCCAATCAGGTAGACGCCCTTCCTGTGCGCGAGCCGAGCCGCTTCACGGGGCTTGTAGTACGGCTTCGCAGCGCCGACCTCACGCGCGAGCGACACCGAGGACGGGATGAACCCGATCTCCCCGTTCTCGTCCTTGATATCGAGCTCCAGGGTGTTCAGGCCGTGATCCACGAGCTTCAGGTATTCCGCGATCTTCCCGTCCACCGACGCGAGCGCCATGGTCACGTGGATCCCACGGACCTCCTCTGGAAGCGCACGCGGGGTCGGCAGCACCGCCGCCGGCGCCGGCTTCGCCGCCGGCTCGTCCCTTGCGGACGCGGCGTTCGACGCCGCATCGTCACCGATCACGAACCGCGCCCCGGCCGCAAGGCTGGCAGTCATTCCGAGCAGGAGGCCGACGAGGACCGCGCGACGTCGCCTACGTCTCCTGCGCGCCTCTTCACGCCGCGCACGGAAGCGCTCGTTCGGCTCCATTTGCTCGAACAACATCGACACGGGCGCGGGAACGCTATGTGGAAAACGTCTCTTTCGCAAGCGGAACCGTTGTGGAAAACGTCCCGCTAGGCAGGCGGACCATAGAATCTCGCGCGTGGTCCTCTCCGACCGGACGATCAGGCGCTTGCTCGGCGAGGGGCGAATCGAGATCGAACCGTACGACGATTCGCTGATGCAGCCGTCCAGCGTCGACGTTCGCGTCGACCGCTACTTTCGGGTCTTCCGCAACTCTCGCTACCCGTTCATCGACGTGAAACAGGAGCAGGAGGGGCTGACGGAGCTCGTCGAGATCGACGACGAGACGGCGTTCATCCTTCATCCCGGCGAGTTCGTTCTCGGCTCGACGCTCGAGCGCGTGAAGCTCCCGGACGACCTCGTCGCGAGGCTGGAGGGGAAGAGCTCGCTCGGTCGGCTCGGCCTCCTGATCCACTCGACGGCAGGCTTCATCGACCCGGGCTGGGACGGGCACGTGACGCTCGAGCTTTCGAACGTCGCCAATCTCCCAATCACGATCTACTTCGGGATGAAGATCGGGCAGCTGTCGTTCGTGCAACTCTCCGAGCCGGCTGAGACGCCGTACGGTTCCGGCGCGCTCGGGTCGAAGTACCAGGGGCAGAAGGGCCCGACGCCCAGCCGTTACTGGAAGAACTTCGAGCCGTGAGGATCCTCGTCACCGGCGCAACGGGCTTCGTCGGCCCGGCGATCGTGCGGGCGCTGGTCGACGCCGGGCAGACGGTGCGAGTGCTCGAGCGCGAGCCGGGGCGCAGCGCCTCGCTGCCGAACCAGGAGGCAGCGGTGGGCGACGTGACCGACCCCGCGAGTCTCCGGAGCGCCACAGAGGGTCAGGACGTCGTCGTCCATCTCGTGGCTCTCCTCGCCGGCACGCCCGAGGAGTTCCAACGCGTGATGGAGCAGGGGACGCGCGACCTCGTCGCTGCCGCAAAGGACGCCGGCGTGCAGCGGTTCGTGCTCATGTCCGCGCTCGGGACGGATGAGCAGACGAAGGATCTCGTCCCCTACTACCACGCGAAATGGGTGATGGAGCAGACCGTGAAGGGCTCCGGGATCGACTATGTGATCTTTCGCCCGAGCTTCATCTTCGGCTCTGGTGGCGGGGCGCTGCAGCAGTTCGCTCGGATCGCGAAGCTCGCGCCCGTCACTCCGATCGTCGGGCCCGGCACTCAGCGGATCCAGCCGATCTGGATCGACGACGTCGCGGCGTCCTTCGTCGCCGGGGTCGCGAAGCACGCGTCCACCAACCGGACGTTCGAGCTCGGCGGGCCGGACATCGTCACCTGGAACGAGTTCTGGTCGCGCCTGAAGACCGCGCTCGGCATCCGCCGGCCAGCGGTCAATCTGCCCTTCGGCCTGATGCGGGCTCAGGCTGCCGTGCTCGAGAAGCTGCCCAAGCCACCGGTCACGCGCGACCAGCTGAAGATGCTCGCAGCCGGCGACAACGTCGTCTCCAACTCCGACGCCGTCGACATCCTCGGACTCCCACTCGTCCCCCTGGACGAGCAACTGCGCCGCGGAACGGAATGACCGCCCACGCGACCTTCCGGGACTGAACCCGGGAGCGAAGCGACCCTTCAGGGGTTTGCGCGACCCGTGATCCGCGTCTGCGGATCATGGGTCATGCGACGGAAGACGAAGGGCCGCTTTCGCGGCCCTTCGTTCTTCGGTACTAGCCTGTATTGGTAGGGACGCTTCCGGCTGATCGATCAGCGGCGCGAAGCGCGAGTCCCTAACGCGGGCTAGGCGGTTCCCCTTGCGGGTGCAAGGGACACGCCCCTACCGACTAGCACCTCCACTGCCCGTACTGGAAATCTCCACTGCCGGACCACCTCCTTTCCGCGGATAGCCAGAATGTAGCAGGCGGCAGCGACGTACCATGTCAGCCGTGAGCCGCCGGATCGACTTCGAGGACGAGGCGCTCGTCATCCGCTTCGACGGGCTCGTGGCGCTCACGACGCTGACACGGGAGGTCCGGATCCCCTACACGGCGGTCGGGGCTGCCTCGATCGGGCTGACCGACCCGCCGGGCCTGCTCGCGGTCAAGATCGGCCTCTCGCTGCCCCCGTTCGGGATAACCCAACGGGGCCGCTTTCGCGAGCACGGCAGGTGGTCGTTCCTCGACGTGGACGACCGCGAGCGTGCGGTCGTGCTCGACCTCACGGGCCACGAGTACCGGCGTGTCGTCCTGACCGTCGACGACCCGGAGTCCTTCTTCCAGAAGTTGCACCAGCGCCTGCCGGACCGCGGCTAGGAGGGTCTGGCGGAACGCCAGACCCTCCTAGACCTCGACGCGCACCCAGCCGTCCTCGACCCGAACCGGAAAGGAGTCGACGGGCTGGTACGCGGGGAGCGTGAGCGCCGCGCCGGTCGTGATGTCGAAACGCGCACCGTGACGAGGGCAGATCGCAATGCACTCGTCGATCTCCCATTCCCCTTCGCAGAGCGGGCCGTCATCGTGCGAGCAGCGATCCTCGATCGCGTAGAGGCTGCCGTTGCAGTTGTAGACGCCGATCGCGATCGGTCCCGACCAGACGATCTTCACGTGCCCTGGTGGGAGCTCCGCCTCGGGGCAGACGTCGACGGTCGCCACACCAACGAGATCGTCAGGTCGTCGCCCTGGGTCCACTCGTCGGGGAGCGGCGTCCCCTTCGACTTGTGCAGCGCGACCTTGAGCACTCCGAGGCCGAGGATCGCGCACTTGAGCCGCACCGGCGTCAGCGGGATCCCGATCTCTTCCAGCAGCTCCTCCTTCGGCATTCGCGCCACGTCGTCCGCGTTCTTGCCGACGACGATCTCGGTCAACATCGAGGTGGCCGCCTGCGAGATCGCACACCCTCGACCCTCGAAGCCGACGTCCGCGATCGTGTCGCCGTCGAAACGCAGCGAGACCGTGATCTCGTCGCCGCACAGCGGGTTCTGCCCCTCGGCCTGCGCGTCGGGAGCCTCGAGCAGCCCATGTCCGCGCGGGTTCTTGTAGTGGTCGAGGATGACCTCTCTGTACAGCTGGTCGAACTCAGACATCAGCTCTGCTTCTCAACCCAGGGCTTCTCAACCCAGGTTCTTCTTGACCTTGTGCAGGCCGTCGACCAGCCGGTCGATCTCCTCGGGGATCGAGTAGAGGTAGAAGCTGGCGCGCGTCGTCGCCGAGACGCCGAGGCGCGACATCAGCGGCTGCGTGCAGTGGTGCCCGGCGCGTACCGCGACGCCCTCCCAGTCGAGGATCTGAGCGACGTCGTGGGGGTGAATGCCTTCGACCTCGAACGAGACGATGCCGGCACGACGATCGGCGGGAGGGCCGAACACACGGACCCAGTCGAGCTCGGCCAGCCGCTCGAGCGCGTACCCGGTCAGCTCGTGCTCGTGAACCTCGATCGCCGGGAGGCCGATCTCGCTCAGATAGTCGATCGCAGCGCCGAAGCCGTACGCCTCCGCGATCGCGGGCGTGCCAGCCTCGAACTTGTACGGCAGCTCGTTCCAGCTCGTCCGGTCGAGCGCGACCGAGCGGATCATCTCGCCGCCCAGATTGAAGGGCTGCATCTGCTCGAGCAGCTCCGGCTTGCCCCACAGCGCACCGACACCGCTCGGCCCGCACAGCTTGTGCGACGAGATCGCGATGAAGTCACAACCGAGCGCCTGCACGTCGATCGCCCGGTGCGGGGCGGCCTGGGCCGCGTCCACGACCATGATCGCGCCCTGCTCGTGCGCCCAGGCGGCGAGCTTCTCGACCGGATTGATCGTGCCGAGCGCGTTGGAGACGAGGTTGTTGGCGACGACCTTCACGTTCCCCGAGGCCGCGATCCCGTCGAGCGCGTCGAGCTGCAGCTCACCCGAATCGTCAATCGGGATGTGCTTGAAGCTCGCGCCGGTCCGGTTGGCGATGA
>JAXIPI010000271.1:0-5857 GCA_045403015.1 Gaiellaceae bacterium
GCGCTTGACCACACACATACGATAACGGGCTCGTCATGCATACGCAATTGTCCCGTTGAGACATATCCCGAAGCAAATCGAATGGGTGATAGCAAAATGATACCATGAGCCACATGCCCGCTCTTCACATACGAGACGTCCCGACTGACGTCGTCGACACAATCCGAGCGCGCGCGCGGGCAAACCGGCGCTCACTCAATGCCGAGCTGGTCGCGCTGCTCTCCGACGAAGCCCGCCGACATCGTGAGCGCGGGACACTTACGCGTCGGTTGGCAGAGATCGCTGACCGTGTGAACCTCCCGCCCGACGCGCCTCGACCGGAAGATCTGATTCGCGAGGACCGTGACAGCCGCTAAAGCCGTCCTCGACGCGAACGTGTTCGTCCGCTCCGCCGTTCAGCGGTCGACGGACGCGCGGACGTGGCTCGATGCCGTCGAGGCCGACGAACTCGACGGCCACGTTCCCGAGCTCGTCTACGCGGAGGTTGCCAACTCGCTTCTGAAGTACGTGCGCGCAGAGAAGATGACCGTCGGCGACGCCAAGGCCGCGCTCGCGACCGTCATCGCCTTGCCGATGCGAGCGCACCGTCTCGGAGAGTTGATGCCGGGCGCTCTCGGGCTTGCGGTTGAGACAGGCCTCTCGGCTTATGACTGTTGCTACGCCGTTCTTTCCGAGTCGCTCGATGCCCCGCTCGTGACCGCCGATCGTCGGCTGGCGACGGCATTCCCCTCCGCGGAACTGCTCACCTAGGCCGCACGCGTAGGCTGAAGGAGTGAGCAGAGAAACCCTGAAGCGCCTCGTCGCGCCCTTCCGCAACAAGCGCGTCTACGTGACGCTCGAGCTGATCGGGCTCGCGATTCTGCTCCTCGCGCTCTGGTGGGCGCTGCGCGACGTGTGGGCGGAGGCCGCTCCGCTGCTCCGCCACGCGGATCTCACCGACTTCGCGATTTCGCTTGCGATCGTCGCCTTCTACTACCTCGTCTTCGTGCTCGGCTGGATGCGGATCCTCGCGGCATATGGAATCCGGGTTCCATACCAGGTCGCGCTACAGGCCGAGATGCTCTCGATGCTCGCCAAGTACATCCCGGGTGCGGTCTGGACGCCGACGGCGCGCGTCGTCGCGCTCCGGCGCTTCGGCGTCCGCGACACGCCGGTCGTGCTGGCCTCGATCCTGCTCGAGGCCGGGCTCTCGGCAATCGCGGGCGTCGGCGTCTTTCTCGTCGGCCTCGTGATCATCGGCGGCGCCGACGTGCCGCTGCTGCCGCTCACCGCCTTCGGCCTCCTGCTCGCGTTCCTGCTCTATCCACCGGTGTTCGCGAAGGTCGTGAGCCGCCTGATGCGGCCGTTCGGTGCGCAGGCGGTCAAGCCGATTCCGGCGCGTACAGCATTTGAGCTGATCGGTTTCTATGCGCTCACCTGGCCACTCGGCGGCGCCGCCCTCTTCTTCATGCTGCGATCGGTGGGCGGCGACCCGGCCGTCTCCTCGATCCCCTACCTCGGCGGTGTCGCTGCGGTCGGTGCGATCGTCGCCGTGCTCGCGGTGTTCGCCCCCTCGGGGCTCGGCGTCCGGGAAGCGTCGATGTACGGGCTGCTGCTCGCGGTCGTGGGCGAAGCGGTCGCGCTCGGTGCCACGATCCTGAACCGGCTCGCGATCACGCTCGTCGAGGCGGGTCTCCTGCTCGTGGGTGCGCTGCTGCTCCGCCGGTCAGGGAAACCGACCATCGTCGGGGCTCAGGTCGAGGCTTCCCCCGTTCCGGCACTCCCGCGGGACGAGGTACTCCGGGGCTGACGTCGCATAGATGGCGTTGTCGGCGAGCTGCTGGCGCATCATCCGAGCCGCCGTGCCTTCCGACAGACCCAGCCGCCGGCCGAGTTCAACGCCGCTCTGGAAGCCGTAGCAGTTCGTGATCCCCTCGTCCGTCTCGCCGTGGAGGTGCCACGCCTCGTGCGCGAGAACGGCGATCGCGCGCGCGGTCTGGCTGAACGCGCCCTCGTCGTCCTTGTACTTGAGCCGGTAGAGCCGATAGCAGATGTCGGGCGTCAGGTAGGCGTTCCTGCCGCCGACCTCGGCGATCCCGTCGGCGTGTTGGACGACGCCGACCGCCTCGCCTCTGGCGTCGCAGTGGACCTCGGCTCCGTGCCCGGCGATCCGTGCCGCCTCGAACGAGAGCATCGCCTCGGTCGCCGCCTGGTCGGCGTTGTCGAGCCCGTCCCAGCCTCGGTCGGGGACGAGCACGAAGAGCACGAAGGCGAGCGCTCCCAGCACCGCGACTCCCTCGAGCCGGGCGAGGAGGCGCTGGCGACGGGGAACCGGCGCGACCGGCGGCTGCGGCCAGAGACTGTGGGCCGACTCTCCCTGGCGCAGCCGCTCGCGGCTCTCTTCGATCAGCGCCTCGACCTCCTCGTCGCTCTTGCCGCCCGCGGGAATCCAGACGTCCTGCCCCTCGATCCGCACGAGCATCGGCTCGAGCCACCCTTCGCCTCCGAACCGGTCGATGTCCGAGGTCTGCGGGATCCGACCGCGCGTCGTGGGGGCGTCCGGCTCGCGCAACCCGGCGATGAGGAAGTTCAGCTCCAGCGCGGCGTAGGCGAAGAAGGGGATCCAGAGCGGAATCCAGTCCTGCAGCCCGGGGAGGAAGAACCAGGCGACGATCAGCACGACGGCCGCGATCCGCAGCCGCCGTGGAAGTGTCAACGAGCCGAGTCCCATCTCCGCAACGTATCTCCGGCCGTCGATACGCTCGTCCCATGGCGAAGGTCACGATCGACTCGGCGACCGGTGCCCTGGTCACCGGTGGGCGGAAGCTCTTCCCGATCGCGCTCTCGAACGCACCGCCGGCCGACCGGGCGAGGCCGGGTGGCGGGAACGGGCTTGCGGCAGTCGCAGCAGCAGGCGTCAGCATCATTCGCACTGGCATCGCCGATTGGAACTCGGAGTTCTCCGAGGGCCAGATCGCGCAGGAGCGCGCGAAGCTCGACGCAGCCGCGACACACGGCCTCCTCTGCTGGGTCTGGCTCGGCGATCTTCCCGATCTGCCTGCGGGCACGCCGCCGGGGCCGCGGGAGCGGTTGCTCGTCAAGGTCGTCAACGCGCTCAAGGGCCATGCGGCGCTCGGCGCCTGGAAAGGAGTGGACGAGCCGCGAAACCGCTTCCGGGGCGAGAACTGGGTTCGGCCCGCGGGGCTCGTCCGCGGCTACCAGCGCGTCAAGGCGCTCGATCCGAACCACCCGCTCGTGATCACGCATGCGCCCGGCAGTCCGGCCACCCAGCTGACGCCGTACCGTCCCGCCTGCGACATCACCGGCGCGGACATCTACCCGGTCTCGTACCCGCCGGGCATCCACAGCGACACCGGCAACCGGGACCTCAGCCTGGTCGGTGATGTGACCAAGACGCTGAGAACCGCAGCCGGCCCCAAGCCGGTCTGGATGACGCTGCAGATCGCATGGAGCGGCATCGTTCCCACCCGCGACCGTCCGGGACTCGTTCCGCGTTTCCCGAGCCTGCACGATCAGCGGTTCATGGCCTACCAGGCGATCGTTAACGGCGCCCGCGGGCTGGCCTTCTTCGGCGGTCACCTGACCCAGGTCACGACGCCTGCCGACGCGAAGGCCGGCTGGAACTGGACGTTCTGGGACCGCGTGCTGCGGCCGGTCGTTGCCGAGCTCACCTCAGCGGACGTGCACCCGGCGCTCGTGGCACCGAACGCGCGAGCCGTGGTCAAGGCGAGCGCGCAGGATGTCGAGGTCGTGACCCGGCAGGACGGCAGCACGATCTACGTGATCGCCGTGCGCCGCGGCGGGACGACGAGTGTCGTCACCTTCACGGGTCTACCGAGCAAGAACGACGGTCAGCAGATCACGCGCGGGGACGTCCTGCACGAGTACGTCCAGGACCCGCCTCCGCCCCCGATCGGAGCCGGGCAGCAGGTCTTCCGCAGGATCCCCGCGGCGAACGCGGCCTTCAAGGACTGGCTCGGCCCTCACGATGCGCGGGTCTATCGCTTTCGACAGTGAGTGATGGCCGCGTGCCTGGAGCGGCACGCGGCCGTTGAGTGCGTTCTGCATGGGCTTAGGCGGCCAGCTCGCGCTTCGTCCGCAGCGTCCGACGTCGCCTGCCTCGTTGCCGCCGACCGCGAACCTCGCGGGCGAGGCGCCGAGCCTCGGCCTCGCGCTGGAGTCGTTCGCAGCGGTCATGGGTCAGCTGTCGAAGTGTGTCGTGGTGCATCATGGTTTTTCCTCCTCTCTGTTTCCTGGCGTCGTGCGGGTCGGTCCGTGTAAATGGGCACGATTTCGTTGCTCACGAAATGAGCCATCCTTTCCTGGTCGAATTACGGATGCCGATGTCCACCGCCCCGAGTTGGGGCGTACGGAATCACGGCTCTTCTTTGTTCCTGCCGTTTAGCTAGGCAGGCGTCTGCGGGGCCGGCAGTCTACGCCGTTAAGGAGAGAGGCCAGCCGGTAGTGACAATCGATGCGTTTTCCATGCTGACCTCCTTTCCCGCTTTGAGCCGAGCACAATGCTCAGCGACGAAGCAAACAGTGTGCCGACTTGCGACGGCGCTGTCAAATATCAATCGGATTTGCGCCGTGCAAATCCGCGGCCAGTCTAGACCTCGTCGTTGATGAGGACGAGCTCGAGGTGCCCGCGCGAGGAGTTGCCGCGGATGTCCGCCGCTTCCACGTCGAGCCGGTAGCGGCCGTCGCGGTGCCGGCGCGTGTCCCAGCTGCGGGCCAGCCAGAAGCGGTAGCGACCGCGCGCGTTCGGGTGGTTCTGGCGTGTGGCGGCAGCGTAGATCTCGCTGAAGCGGGCGCCGGGAAGGAGCGCCGAGCGGAAATCGGCGGCGACTCGCCACGGGATCACGGCGCGGGCATCGCGCACGAGCCGCCAGCGCACAAGCGCCGGCGTCACCGGCAAGCCGCGCCACGGCGGCGGCGCGGAGATCGGCGGGTTGTCGTGCGCCACCGCGATCAGGTTCACGACACCGGTCAGTGCGCTCGGGTCGAGCAACCTGCTGGCGCGCTCGGCGACGATCCGGTCGACCACGGGCGCGCCGAAGTCGTGGAAGGGCGTCAGCCCACCTTCGCGCAACGGGTTCACGTAGCGGCCGCCCCTTCGCTCGGCGAAGTGCACATGTCCCCACGTCCTCGCGATGTGACCGAGCAGCGCATGCTTTCTCACCCGCTGGCCGTGACGGACGGTCGGAGTGATGTGCCAGTAGCCGTGCGAGTGGTCGCCGCCGGCGCCGACGACCGCGACGTTCTGTCTGCCTTCGGAATGAACGATCCCGCCCTCGACCGCGTAGACCGCGGTCCCGTCCGGGGCGGACACGTCGACGCCGAAGTGGAACGCCTTGCCGCCCTTGTCGCCGATGCGCGGATCGCAGAAGAACCCCCGCACGGGGTGCTGCTTGTCGAACGGTTTCACGGGCCAGCCGTAGCTCATCAGACGGGCGGGTTCCGGATCCCGATCTCGATGTCCGAGCGAACGCGGTTGCCGGCTGCGTCCCACGCTCTGACGACGAGGAGGTAGCGGCCGTTCGGCACGCGCGTGGTGTTCCAGTAGGGCTTCTGGAAGAGCCGGAACCAGTACTCGCCTGCCCCCGGGATCCGCCGGTCGATGGCCGGCTGGGCGGGGTGGTTCTGTTTCGTCCCCGGCGCGTAGTGCTGTCCGAGCGCGATCGGTGGCTCCTGCAGGGCGATGTAGACCGTTCGCCGGAGCACGACCCGCTCGCTGGGGCGTTGAATGAGCAGCAGTCCGATCCGGTACGGGTGGTGCGGCGCCGCGAGCAGGGGGACGTTGCGGAAGAAACCCTGGAACGACTGCGGATCGCTGATCCGTGCCCTGATGTCCACG
>JAXIPI010000287.1:0-8451 GCA_045403015.1 Gaiellaceae bacterium
CCCCCGGTCTCGGGCGGCTGGACCAGTTGGCCCGGCGCGTCGAAGCCGCGGGTGTCTCCGTCGACGTCCGGATCACGGGTGCCCCGTTCGCGCTGCCGCCAGGCGTCGATCTGTGCGTCTACCGGGTCATCCAGGAAGCCCTCACCAACGTCATGAAGCACGCGCCGGCGGCGAACGTGAGCGTCACGGTGCACTTCGACGAGGCTGCGGTCCGCGTCCGCGTGACCGACGACGGACCGGAACCAGTTCTGGCCGGCACCACCGCGGGGCCCGCCGGCCATGGTTTGATCGGCATGCGCGAGCGGGCCGGTATCTACGGCGGGACGGTGACCGCCGGCCCCGGCCCGCAGGGCGGGTTCGAAGTCGAGCTGACCGTTCCGGTGGCCCGCGACAGGTGAGAAAGCGTCTCGGCTCCCGGCCGGGCAGCCGCGAGGAAGGCGGAAACCACGCATGCCCACAGTGCTCGTCGCAGACGACCAGATCCTCATCCGCTCGGGACTCGTCGCACTCCTGCGGGCCGCACCGGGAATCGAGGTCATCGGCGAGGCGCAGGACGGCGAGGAGGCGATCGAGCTCGCCGGACGGAACGCCATCGACGTGCTGCTCACCGATCTGACGATGCCGAAGGTCGGCGGACGCGAAGTGGCCGAGCGGCTGCGCGAGTCACAGCCGGCACTGAAGGTCGTCTACATGTCGGGATACGCCGAGGACCTGCCCACGGGCGCGTTGCCGCCGGCGACCTCGTTCCTCGGAAAGCCGTTCACGTTCGCGGAGCTGACCGAGACCGTGCGCGCGTTGATCGCTTCACCGTAGTTTAACCTAACTAAACGAGAGGCCTCCCGTCCTACGCGTGTAGCACCACCCGCAGGACGCCAAGGAGGGAGCGCCGGCCGCCGGCGCTCCCTCTCCTGCACGCTCGATCTACTACGGTGCAGTGATGAGCGAAACGCTGCGCGGGCAGCTGCTGGTCGCGGCTCCGATCCTCCACGATCCGAACTTCCATCGGACCGTGGTGCTCGTCGCGGAGCACGGCGAGGAGGGCGCGATGGGGCTCGTCCTCAACCGGCCGACCGATACCGCGGTAGAGGACGCGTTGCCTGAGCTCGTGCCACTCGCAGGCGAGGATCCGGTCTACGTCGGCGGGCCGGTGGCGCTCGAGTCGGTGCTCGCGGTCGCCGAGCTGGACGATCCCGACGACGCCTCCGACCTGCTCTTCGGCACGGTCGGATTCGTGCAGGACACCGATGTGCCCGTGCTGCGCGGGCGTGTCTACGTGGGCTACGCGGGCTGGAGCGCGGGCCAGCTCGAGGCCGAGCTCGAGGAGGAGTCGTGGCTCGTCCTCCCCGCCGAGCCCGATGACATCTTCAGCGACGATCCCGACGGCCTCTGGAGCGCGGTGCTTCGCCGGCAGGGCGGTCCTTACGCTCTGCTCTCGCTGATGCCGCCCGACCCGTCGCTGAACTAGACGGCCACTGCCGCAGCCTGCGCGCGGAGCTCGCTCAGCCGCGACTCGTCGAGCGGGCGCTCGAGCAAACCTGAGGCCGCTCGGGCGAGCTTCGAGCCGCGCGAGGTCGAGGCCGCGATCCGCTCGAGCCCGGCTCGGCTGCGTTCGTCTTCGAGCGCCGCGCCCGCCGTGATCGCACAGTCGAGCGCGGCCTCGAGCGGCACGTGGAGCCCGTGTGGCGCCGACTGCAACGCGGCGGCTAGCGCGCCCACGGCACGCATGACCTGAGCCGCGTGGAGCGGAGACGTACGGCCGGTGTCGCTAAGCGGAGCTCGCAGGCGAGAGCTCGTTCCGACGCCGGCACCCAGCAGCCACGCGAGCGACCGGCCCAGCGCGTCCGGGTCGAAGCGGCCGTCCGAAATCGTCTGCACGAGCACGTCCGTTGCCGTCCGCTGCAGGTCAGGCGACTTCGCGAGCAATCCGACCGCGATCGCGCGCCACCCGATTTCAGGAAGCGGGACATGATGGGCCAGCGCGTGGTCGAGGACGATCTCCGGGAGCCCGTAGGTGCTCGAGCCGTCCACGAACGTGACCCCGTCGAGCAACGCTGCGATGAACGCGGGCTCGGGCAGCGACGGAACCACGGTCAGGCTCCAGCGCACGCTGAGCGCATCCGAGCCCGCCCATGCCCCTCGACCGTACCACCGGTAGTGGCTTGGCGGGACCGTCTCGGCGAGCCGATCGCCGAGAGTCCCGAGGGCGTGCGCCAGCTCGATCTCGATCGAGAGCTCCTTGTACGACTTCATGAACTCGTGCGGCTTTACCTCGCTCAGCGTCGTGCGCACGTCAAGCACGCTGACCTCCGGAAACGCGCGCGCCTTTGCCTGCTCCCGGTCGCCCTCATCGGCCACTCTGTATCTCTCGAGGCGCGTGCTCAGGACGTCGGGGTCGATCCAGCCGCCGCCATGCGTCGGAAGCGCGAGGAGCGGCAGCGCGTTCCGTTCGGCTGCACGATGCGCAACCGCCTCCACCCTGCCGGCGACGAATCCGGCCACGCCAAAGCGCTTCGGTGGATGCACAACAGCCTTCGCCTGGGACAGAAGCTGCTTAAACGCGCTCTGGACGAAATACCCCTGAGATGGGTCGCGCAAAGGCTTTGGCTTCTGCCCAGTCACCCAGGCCCGGACGAGAATGGCGACCAGCGACGAGCCGCTCTCGAAGTCGAACCAGTCCGGCCCGGCGCGTCTCAGCAGACCGGCGGTTTGCCGTTCGAAGCCCGCCGGTCGCTCGGCGCTGAGACGGGAGACACCGTCGAGAAACCGCTCGGCGTCGTCTCCCCTGCCTTGACTCTCCAGCAGCGAGGCCGCGAGCTCGATCAGCTCGGAGACCCCGGTGACGGGCTCGAGGGGCTCGGCCTGTGGCAGCACAACGTCGGCCGTTGGCTTCGGCCGGCGTGGCGGCGGCCAGATGCCGACAGGAGCGAGTCGGATCGGTTCCGCGGCTCCGGGCATCGCGATGCCGGTGGCCGCCTCGAGCCTCGACCGAAGCGCCGGCGACACCGCGTCGGTGAAGCCGAGCAGCTGAGCGCGGACGGCGACGCGCTCCTCCGGGTAACGCTCGATCAGCTTGAGGGCGCGCTCTTGCACATCTGTCCGCTCGTGGGCGAGCGCAGGGGCCGCGGCCTCGAGCACAACCGTTCGGGCCGTCGGATGACGTTTCGCCGCGCGTTCCAGGAGTTGGAGCGCAGCAATGGACTGAGTCTTATGGGGAAGTGCGAACGCGCCGCCGATTGCCACGGCGAGGTCGCCCGGCTCGAGCGCATCGTCGATTTCCTTCAGCCCCGCCAGTCCTTGCCTCACGGCAGCCGGCGCCGAGTTGCCGAGGAGCGCTAGATACAGGTCGCTTCGCTCGAGCCGCTCCTCCTTCGTCGGCTCGAGCGCCTCGTGCAGCCCCGCGTACCAGCCGACCGTCGAGGGCCGAAAGTCGCGCTGGAGCGCGCCGAGCGAAGCGGTCAGGAGCCGGCTGCGGTCGAGGCGACCTTCGGCGGCGAGCCTCACGAACGCGTACTCCCATCGGTTCTTGCCCACATCCGGGTTCGTGGGCTTGCTCTCGTCCCACCTGGCCGAGTCCCAGACCATCGCGGCTCTCAAATCGCCGCCTGCATCGACTTCGAAGAGCGCCCAGACGTCGTCGAGCAGCGACGGCTCGGCGACCAGCCGACGGTAGATCGGGTCGAGCTTGTCCCATTCGCCGTCGGCAGCGATGCCGCGCACCATGCCGAGCACGTAAGCCGGGTCGTCTGGACGCTCGATGAGGCCTTTGCCCACGGCGTGGTGGAGCAAGGGCCACAGCAACCAGGCCTCGCTGCGGACGATTCCTCGGGCGAGGGTCTCGACGAACCGTTGCCCGCGGGCCGCGAGCACCTGACCCGCAGGAGCCAGGTCGTCGGAGTCGTTGAGCGGGAGTGCGAAGCTCTGGATCACCTCGCGCGCCGTCGTCGTGCCCAACCAGGCCAGAAAGGCGGCCTGGCGCTTGCCGTCCTTGGCCCCGCGCCAGCGGAACCGCTTCGAACCCTCGTCGACCTCTTTCGCAGCCGTGCGGCGCTCCTTCTCGGACGCCTCGACTACGAGCTGCACGACCCGATCGACGTGACCGGCCTTGACCGCGGCGCTGAGATTCGTGGCGAGGCTCATCCAGCGCGCGCCAGGCGGCGCGCGTGCTCGGCCGCGAGGACGTGCTTGCACGGGCCTCGCTCGCCGCGATGCTTCGCATACCACGGGCAGGTGCAGCGCGCGCCGGATTCCTCGAAGCGAACCGTGTAGTCGACGTCGCCGCTGCGGATAGTTGCCACCGAGCCGTCCGCCGCCAAGCTCACGGCGCCCTCGTCGACAAGCTGTTGTGCGCCGAGCAGCCTCGGATGCATCTTCTCGAGCGCTGCTCGGTTGTAGGGAAGCTCGCGGTGGAAGAACGCGCTCGTGGAGAGGTCGAAGCCCACCCGGCCGGCCGCACCGAGCACACCGAGAGCATGCTGGATCCGGCCTCGCTCGACCGACAGCTCGCCCGCCAGCGCTTCGGGATCGATCTCGGGATCGCCGTGGAGGAGGTCAGCCACGTCATCGACGACTTCGTCCTCGGCCCGTGCGAGATCGGTGAGGACGCCACCTTCGCCGGAGAAGCCGCGTGAGGTCTCGGGGCTGACCACGAAGACGAAGCGCGCGCCTTCGAGGACGAGCTCCCAGGCGCTCGGCTGCGCCGTCCTGTCCTCTCCCGACGGTGGCCCATATGCTCTCAGCGCGCGGGCGAACGGCATCAGCTTCTCGAGCAGACGCAGCCGCTCCGCACCGGCGAGACACACGCCCGCGGGTGTGGCAGACAGCCGCAGCCCGCGCCCCGCAGGCGTAGCCCAGGCGAGCGCGCGGGACCGGGTCCGCGGCAGGCTGCGAAGGAAACGCCGCGCCTCAACCCCCGAGAGTTCGTGCTGAAGGACCATCGTCGAGCTGGCAACCTGTACCTCCGCGAATCCTTTCAGCCAGCGTCCAGGAAGCGGCACCTTCCGTTCGACCGTCATGCCGGCGAGGGTCGTGAGCGCAACCTCGTCATGGCCCACGTCCAGCAGCATCGAGTCAGCCTGTCGGACACCGGCAAGGGCCGCGCGCATCGGCGGATTGAAGTCGACGTTCGTGGTGCCCCAAGCGGCGAAGACGCCGTCGAGGAGCTCGGGCTCGAGATCGGCACGCGCGTAGACGCCGGCACAGGCGGAGAAGGATTCGAACCGGAGCCGATCGAGGCTGCTCGTCACCACCGGATCGGCGGCCGCGATACGCGCCCGCACCATCGCGGGCGGTTCGTAGTAACGGGTGCGAGCGACCTCGGCAACAACGAGCAAGGACTGGGCGGTCTGTCGCGCTTCCCCGAGAAAGCCACTGAAGAAGAGGGGGTGCGCCTCCCGTCCGCCCGAGGTCGAGAGGCTGAGCCGCGAGCGGCCACCCTCGGCCGCGACAGACGACGGCGCGAGATAGGAATAGGTCTGCTCGACGGTGGCCACGCCGGCTCATCTTCGCCGATCTGCGCCACCTTCGCGTGCCGCCGGCGGGTGGCAACAGCAGTCGGTCCTTACAGCTCGAGCTCCGGTTTCCTGACGCGCGCGAACCCGGCAGCGCCGAGCGCGCCGGCGTCGATGAGACGGCACATCCAGCCGTACCCGCTATCGGGGTCTGCCTCGTCGTCGGGAGAGCCCACCGATGCGAACACGCGGCCGCGATGGAAGTCCCACTCCTCGATCTCGTCGTGGTCGCCCTCGACGTCCCCGCTGAAGCGGTCGAGATCGTCGCGAAGCCGGGCCTTGACCGTCTCGAGCCACGTTTCCTCCGAGTCTCGCCGGGTGTCGACGCCGCACATCTCGAGCAGATCGTCCTCGACCGTGTCGAGGCTGAGGGCCTCGATATACCGGCGCGCCTCCTCCCAGTCCGGTGCCTCATCCGGCTCGAGTGCGACGAGCTCGACCGAGAACCCCGAGCGCGTTGCCTCGTCGATCCGCTCCCGCGCGGCGTCCGGAACCTCGTCGGATCGCGCAGCCAGCGCGTGCTCGAGCTCGTGGTCGGGCAGGTCGCCTTCTGCTTCGCCGTAATCCCTCTCGGCGGCGAGATCGAGGAAAGGCTCGTCCTGTTCGTCGTGCGCGAACGCCTCCTCGACGACGCTCCAGCTGACGGGAGCACCGTCCTCGATCGTCGTGAACGAGTGGCCGAGCCGTGGGCCGTCGGGCCGCATGCGCCTGAAAGCGCCTAGCTCCTCCCGCCCGTCCGGGTGGCGGAGGCGCAGCCGGTAGCGAGCGGGCTTGGCGACGACGCGGACCGTGTCGCCCTCCTCGACCGATTCGACGAGCCAGTCCCTGTCGTCCAGCGGCAGAACGCTCCCGGCTGCGAGCTCGTTTGCGGAGACGAACGGATGCACGCGCTCGATCCCGGCGCGGTTCACGGTGACGACCTCGTACTCGAACGCCACACCCTCACGTTACAAGGCCCGCACCGCCTGAGGCCGTGGCTAGTCTCCCGGCGGAATGCTCGACCACGTGACGATCCGCGCCTCCGGCCGCGCCGCCTCGGAGGAGTTCTACAAAACGGTCCTAGCGACGCTTGGGGTCGAGCAGACGCACTCGGGCGAGCACTACGCCGAGTGGAACGCCTTCTCGCTCGCGCCGGCAAGCGCTGAGCGGCCGGTGACGCGGCGTCTGCACATCGGGTTCGCGGCCCCTTCACGTGCCCACGTCGACGAGTTCTGGAAGGCGGGAACGGCCGCCGGCCATCGCGACGACGGCGCTCCCGGCCTGCGCCCGCAGTACAGCGATGACTACTACGGAGCGTTCCTCCTCGATCCGGACGGCAACAGCGCCGAGGCGGTGCACCACGGCTCGTTGCGCGACCAGGGTGTCATCGACCACCTCTGGATCCGCGTCGCCGACCTCGAATCGTCGACGCGCTTCTACGAGACCGTTGCCCCCGCTGCGGGCTTCCACATCGGGCGCGAGCTCGACGAACGGACGCTCTTCTCGTGCTTCGGCGGCTCGTTCTCGATCGTCAGCGGCGGCGCGCCGACGGAGCACGTGCACATCGCGTTCTCCGCGACCGAGAACGAGGTCGTCGACCGGTTCCACCGCGACGCAACGGCGGCCGGATACCGCGACAACGGCGCTCCCGGCGAGCGCTCGATCTATCACCCGGGCTACTACGGCGCGTACGTCCTCGATCCGGACGGGAACAACATCGAGGTCGTGAGCCACAACCGCTAGTCGTATGCGAACATACGTTCGTGTCACGCGAGGCGACGATCCTGCACGCCGACCTCGACGCCTTCTTCGCGTCGGTCGAGCAGCGAGATGACCGTCGCCTTCGTGGCCGGCCCATCGTCGTCGGGATGGGGGTCGTCCTCTCGGCCAGTTACGAGGCTCGCGCCTACGGCATTCGGACGGCGATGGGCGGACGTCAGGCCCGCCGCCTCTGCTCACAGGTGATCGCCGTCCGACCGCGGATGTCGGCCTACTCGGAGGCGAGCAAGGCGGTCTTCGAGGTGTTCGACGACACCACGCCGGTCGTCGAAGGGCTGTCGATCGACGAGGCCTTCCTCGACGTTCGCGGACTGGGGCACATCCGGGGCACACCGACGGAAATCGCGGTGCAGCTGCGAAGCGACGTCGGCGAGCATGTCGGACTGCCGATCACGGTCGGGGTCGCGAGGACGAAGTTCCTCGCCAAGGTGGCGAGCGGGGTGGCCAAGCCCGACGGGCTGCTCGTCGTGCCCCCCGACGGCGAGCTCGACTTTCTCCACCCGCTCCCGGTCGAGCGGCTCTGGGGCGTCGGAGCCATCACCGCTCGCAAGCTCCACGGACGCGGGATCCGGACCGTCGGGCAGGTGGCGGAGATCCCGCAGGAAGCGCTCGTCTTCATGCTCGGCCGCGCGTCGGGCCGGCACCTGCACGCCCTCGCCCACAACCGCGATCCCCGGCCGGTGCAGGTCGGCCGCCGTCGGGGCTCGATCGGGTCGCAGCACGCACTCGGTCGCCGCACGCCGAGAACCTGGGACGCCGTTGACGCCGTCGTGATCGGGCTGGTCGACCGCGTCACCCGCCGGATGCGAGCCTCCGGGCGGATCGGCCGCACCGTCGTCCTACGGTTGCGGTTCGACGACTTCTCGCGCGTGACGCGGTCGCACACGCTGCCTCGGGCGACCTCCAACACCCAGACGATTCTCGCCACGGTCCGCTGGCTGCTCGCGGCCGCGTTGCCCCTGATCGAGCGGCGCGGCGTGACGCTCGTCGGGATTGCGGTCGCCAATCTCGAGGACGACCGCGCCGTCCAGCTCGGCTTGCCGTTCGACCCTCAGTGCGGCACCGCCCTCGACGCCGCACTGGACGAGGTGCGCGAGCGGTTCGGATCGGCCGCCGTTACCCGGGCGGTGCTGGTCGGGCGCGAGCTGCGCCCCTCGATACCGCTGCTCCCGGACCGGCCGAGCAG
>JAXIPI010000444.1:0-16781 GCA_045403015.1 Gaiellaceae bacterium
GCCGTTCGAGACGTCCGGCTCGACGAGGAGCGGAGCACCTTGCTCGAGCACCATCGTTCCGTTGTAGGACAGCGTGACGCGGGACACGTCGACCGCGGCGAAGCCGCCGTTGTGAGGCGCCGATCCGGCCGCAGCAAGGACCCGCCCCCAGTTCGCGTCGTGCCCGAAGAGGGCCGTCTTCACGAGCGGCGAGGTCGCGATGCGAGCGGCGATCGCCCGTGCCTGTGAGCCGTCGACGGCGCCGGTGACCTCGATCTCGGCGAGCACCGTCGCCCCCTCGCCGTCGGCGACGATCTGCTCCGCGAGCTCGTCACAGATCCGGCCGAGGGCGAGCGCGAAGGCCGTGTCCGATGCCGGCGTCCGCTCGATCCCGCTGGCGCCGTTTGCGAGCAGGCAGACGGCATCGTTCGTCGAGCACTCGCCGTCGACCGTGATCGAGTTGAAGCTCCGGTCGACGGCCGGGCGCAGGAAGTCGATTGCCTCGCCGGGCTCGAGCGGATAGTCGGTGGTCAGAACGGCGAGCATCGTCGCGAGCTGGGGATGGATCATCCCGGAGCCCTTCGCCATCCCGCCAACGGTGAAGCCGTCGATCGAAACGGCGGCTTCCTTCGTGCGGGTGTCGGTCGTCAGGATTGCCTCGGCGGCGTCCGACCCGCCCTCGTCGGAGAGCGCCGGTACCGCGTGACGCAGCCCCCCGAGCACCTTCTCGAGCGGAAGGAGCGTCCCGATCACCCCAGTCGAGAGGACGAGCACGTCCTCCGCATAGAGGTCGAGCAGGCGCGCGGCCTCGGCGGCCGTGGCCAGCGCATCCAGCTCCCCTCGCTCGCCGGTTGCGGCGTTCGCGACGCCGGAGTTGATCACGATCGCCTGCGGCTCCGCGGCCGAGAGATGCTCCTTCGAGACGACGACCGGAGCGGCCAGCACCTGGTTGACGGTCCACATCGCAGCGCCGACCGCAGGCACGGTCGAACGCACGACGGCAAGGTCCTTCGCGCTTCTGCGGATGCCCGCGCGGACGCCCGCGGCGGTGAACCCCTTGGCTGCGGTGACGCTCATACCAGGACTCCTGAGAGTCTCAGGCCCGCCGTCTCGGGGAGGCCGAGCGCAACGTTCGCGTTCTGCACCGCCTGTCCAGCGGCACCCTTGCCGAGGTTGTCCAGCGCGCAGACGACGATGCCCGTGCCGGTGGCCCGGTCGGTGAAGACGCCGATCTCGGCGGCATCGGTGCCCTGGACGCGCGAGAGCTCGGGCGCGATTCCGTCGGACAGCACGGTCACCGCGGGGGTCGCCGCGTATGCGGCCTCGAGCGCATCGCGCAGTCCGTCGCCGGGCCGGACGTAGCAGGTTGCGATCAGGCCGCGCCGGATGGGCAGCAGATGCGGGACGAAGCAGACCGGGAAGCCGAGAGCCTGCTCGATCTCCGGCGCGTGCTGGTGCGAGCCGATCTTGTACGGCGACACGTTCTCGAGCACCGTGGCCGCGTGCGAGGAGGCCTTCAACGCCCGCCCGGCCCCGGAGACGCCCGACTTGGCGTCGACGACCACCCCGGCCGGGTCGATCGAGCCGGCCAGGGGCGCGAGCGCCAGGAGTACTGCCGTGGCGTAGCAGCCGGGGTTCGCGATCAGCGAGCCCTGCGCCGGAAAGAGCTCCGGGATCGCGTACTCCCAGTCGCCGAGCGACATCGCGTGTGGGTGGTCAAAGCCGTACCAGGCTGGATAGAGCGTGGGCTCCTTGAGCCGGTGTGCGCCCGAGAGGTCGACGACGACGGTGTCCGCCGGAGCCTCGAGCGCGGCGGCACGCTCGTGGTCGAGACACCAGAAGACGAGCTCCGCGCCGGCGCCCACAGCGTCTGCATTCGAGACGAACGACGGCACCTCGCCGTTCAGGCGTGGGTCGAGAGCGCTGGCCGGCTGTCCGGCGAGCGAATCCGAGCCGAGCGCGACGAGCTCGAGCTCCGGATGCGAGAGCACGCGGTCGAGCGTCTCCTGACCGGAGTACCCCGAGGCGCCGAGAATGACGGTGGTGACACCCATTGGTGCGTATTATGCATAAACTATGCGTACTATGCAGAATATGGCTGCGCATCTTGTCCTCGAAGACGGAACCGTCCTCCCTGGCCGCTCGGTCGGCGCCGCCGGTGTGGCGGCCGGCGAGGCCTGCTTCACGACCGCTTCCGCCGGCTACGAACAGGCCGTCACCGACCCGAGCTACGCGCGGCAGGTCCTCACGTTCGCCTCTCCCCTCGTCGGGAACTACGGCGTCGACGAGCGGCTGCTCGAGTCGAGCCGGGTCTGGACCGAGGGTGTCGTGATGCGGCGCGCGCGGCCGGCGTGGTCGGCGTGGCTCGCGCAGCGCGGCGTGGTCGCGCTGGAGGAGATCGACACGAGAGCGGTCGTGCGGCGACTGCGCAACGACGGCGCCATGCGCTGCGCACTTGGTACCGCAGCGCCCGAGGAGCTGCACGCCCGCGCCCTCGCGCAGCCCCACATCGACTGGCCGCGGATGCTCGCGGAGCCGGAGCTCGCCTCGCCGCCGCCGGCGCTCGAGGCCTGCGTGGCCGAGCCGTACACGGTCGGCGCAGGCCCGCGGGTCGTCGTGCTCGACCTCGGCTGCAAGGACTCGATCGTCCGCAGGCTCGTCGAGTCTGGCGTCCAGGTCGTGGTCGTCCCAGGGACGTGGGACGCAGAGGCCGTGCTGGAGCTCGAGCCGTCTGCGGTCCTGATCGGCAACGGCCCTGGCGACCCGGCCCAGCTCGACGGGCCGGTGGAGACGGTCCGCGACCTGCTCGGACGCGCACCGGTCTTCGGCATCTGCCTGGGCCACCAGCTGGTCGGGCTCGCGCTCGGCCTGCGGACGTTCAAGCTCCCGTTCGGGCATCGCGGCGCGAACCACCCCGTGCGCGTGACCGGCTCACGGCGCGTACTCGTGACGGCTCAGAACCACGGTTTCGCCGTCGAGCCAGGCGACGGCGCCGAGGTGAGCCACGTCTCCCTCAACGACGGCACCGTCGAAGGGCTTCAGGGTGACGGCTTCGCCACGCTCCAGTTCCACCCCGAGGCTGCGCCCGGGCCGCACGACGCGCTTCCCTTCTTCGACCTCATCGCAGAAACATGCCGAAGCGCACGGATCTACGCAGCGTCCTGATCGTCGGCTCCGGGCCGATTCGGATCGGACAGGGCTGCGAGTTCGACTACGCCGGCGTGCAGGCGTGCCGGGCGCTGCGCGGGGAGGGCTACAGGGTCGTGCTCGTGAACTCGAACCCGGCGACGATCATGACCGACCCCGAGTGGGCCGACGCGACCTACCTCGAACCGCTGGACGCGGTGACGCTCGCGGAGATCGTCGCGCGCGAGGCTCCGGATGCGCTCCTTCCCACGCTCGGCGGCCAGACGGCGCTGAACCTCGCCGTCGAGCTCGCAGAAAACGGCGTGCTCGCCGAGCACGGAGTTGAGCTGATCGGCGCCGATGTCAACGCGATCCGGACAGCCGAGGATCGGTCGCTCTTCCGCGCCGCGATGGAATCCGCAGGCTTGCCCGTCCCGCTAAGCGTCGTGGCAACCTCTCTCGACAGGCTGGAGGGATGTCCGGTTCCCGCCGTCGTGCGACCGGCGTTCACGCTCGGCGGACGCGGCGGCGGCATCGCCCGGACGCCGGCAGAGCTCCGTGAGCGGGTGGCGAGCGGGCTGGCGGCGAGCCCGATCGGACAGGTGCTCATCGAGCAGTCGCTCGAGGGCTGGCAGGAGTTCGAGCTCGAAGTCGTGGTCGACGTCGAGGGCAATTGCATCGTCGTCTGCTCGATCGAGAATCTCGACCCCGTCGGCGTCCACACCGGCGACTCGTGGACGGTCGCGCCGCAGCAGACGCTTCCCGACGGCGAGCTGCAGCGCCTGCGGGACGCAGCGTTCGCATGCGCGCGAGCCGTCGGCGTGGCGACCGGTGGCGCAAACGTCCAGTTCGCCTACGAGCCTGCGACGCGCGAGCTCGCACTGATCGAGATGAACCCGCGTGTCTCTCGCTCTTCTGCACTCGCCTCGAAGGCGACCGGCTACCCGATCGCGAAGCTGGCTGCACTGCTCGCGGTCGGCTACACGCTCGACGAGCTGCCGAACGACATCACCGGCGAGTCGAGCGCCGCTTTCGAGCCGGCCCTGGACTACGTCGCCGTCAAGGCGCCCCGCTTCGACTTCGAGAAGTTCCCCGGCAACACACACGAACTGGGAACCGAGATGCGAGCCGTCGGCGAGGCGCTCGGCATCGGCCGCACGTTCCCGGAGGCGCTGCTGAAGGCGCTCGAGGGCGTCGAAGCAGGCGACGCGCTGCCGGCGATTCCCGGCCTCCACCTGTACTTCGCCGACGAGATCGAGTCGATCCGGACGGCCGAGCGCGAGCTGGCCGCGGACGGCGACGTGGCGGCGGCAAAGCGCTTCGGGCTCCCCGATGCGCGAATCGCCCGGATCCTCGGCGTCTCCGAGTCGGAGGTGCGGACACGCCGTGGCCTCCCCGGGCGGCTCGCAGTCGACTCCTGCGCCGGTGAGTTCGAGGCGCGGACGCCCTACTACTACCTCTCGCACGAGATCGGCGACGGCGAGGATGCCTCGACGGGAGCGATCGTCGTGCTGGGCTCGGGTACGAACCGGATCGGCCAGGGGATCGAGTTCGACTACTGCTGCGTGCGCGCGGCGCAGGCCTTCCGCCGGCTCGGGCACGAGGTGGTGCTCGTGAACTCGAACCCGGAGACCGTCTCGACCGACTACGACACGTGCGACCGGCTCTATCTCGAGCCCGTGACGCTGGAGCACGTGCTCGACGTCGTCGAGCTCGAACGGCCGCTCGGCGTCGTCCTCTCGCTCGGGGGCCAGACGCCGCTCGGCCTCGCAGCCGGTCTGGCCGAGGCCGGCGTGCCGCTGCTCGGCGACCCGCTCGGCGCGATCGACCTGGCGGAGGACCGCGGCCGCTTCGGCGCGTTGCTCGCCGAGCTCGGGCTCCGGGCGCCGGCGTGGGGCCACGTCAACACGACGGAGGAGGCGCGCGAGCTCGCGGAGCTCCTCGGCTACCCCGTCCTGGTCCGACCCTCCTACGTGCTCGGCGGCCGCGGCATGCGCGTCGCGCGGACACCGGCAGAGCTCGAGCTCGGAGGTCCCGCGCTCGTCGACCGCTTCCTCGAAGGTGCGGTCGAGCTCGACGTCGACATCCTCTGCGACGGCGAGGACGCGTGGGTCGCGGCGATCATCGAGCACGTCGAGCGGGCCGGCGTCCACTCCGGCGACTCGGCCTGCGTTCTGCCCGCACCTTCGGTGGGCTCGGCCCTCGAGGCGGAGATCAGGACGCTGGCGGCCACGCTCGCGCGCGGTCTCGCCGCGAGGGGTCTCCTCAACCTCCAGCTCGCGTTGCACGAGGGGGAGCTGTACGTGCTCGAGGCCAACCCGCGCGCGTCGCGAACCATCCCGTTCGTTGCGAAGGCGACCGGGGTCCCGCTCGTCGACCATGCCTGCCGCTTGCTCCTCGGCGCCTCGCTCGCCGAGCTCGGCCTGCCGGAGCGCGTCGTCCCGGACCGCGCCTGGGCGAAGGAGGCGATCTTCCCCTCGGAGCGCTTCGTCGGCGCCGCCGATCGCGGTGTCGAGATGCGCTCGACCGGCGAGGTGATGACGAGCGGGGCGACCCCGGCGGCCGCCTATCGCCGGGCGCTGCAGGCCGCCGGACGCGGCCGCGCGCAAGCAGGGATCGGCGCCCCACTTGGAGCCACCGACTATGCCCTGAGCTTCTCGAACGTGTTGCCGTAGATCAGCTCGCGGACGTTGCTCGACTCGAGGAATCCGCGCGGGAAGCCGAGCTGCGGCCTGCCCGCTGCGTCGAGCCGGGCGATGTCGTCAGCGTCGAGGTCGACCTCGAGCGCGCCGAGGTTGTCGACGATCTGCTCCTGCCGCCGGGCGGCGATGATCGGAACGATCGTCAGCCCGGCGGGTCGCCGCAGCAGCCACGCGATCGCGACCTGCGCCGTCGTCGCCTCGCGCTCCTCGGCGATCTCCCCGAGAACCGTCAGTACGCGAGCGGCCGTGTCCGAGGCCGTTTCCTCGGGCCATCGCCGCTCCGAGGCAGGCTTCCCGGTCAGGATGCCGGCCTCGAGCACGCCCCAGGGAGTCAGCGCGAGCCCGAGCGCCTGGGCCATCGGCAAGAGCTCCCGTTCGGGCTCGCGCGAGGCGACGTTGTACGGAATCTGGAGGGCGGTGAACGGAGACCAGCCGCGCAGCGCCGCAATCGTGTTCGCCTGGGCGACCACCCAGGCCGGCGAGTCGGAGATCCCGACCGCCAGCACCTTGCCGAGCCGGACCTGGTCGTCGAGCGCGCGCACCGCCTCCTCGATCGGCGTGGTGGCGTCGTACATGTGCAGCCACAGCAGATCGACGTAGTCCGTCCGCAGCCGGCGCAGGCTCTGCTCGAGTGACCTGACGAGACTCTTCCGATGGTTCCCACCGGCATTCGGATCGTCGGCGTCGATCGACAGGGTGTACTTCGTCGCGAGCACGAACCGATCGCGCGACTCGGCCACGAACTCGCCGACGAGCACCTCGCTGCTTCCGTCCGTGTAGTTGTTGGCGGTGTCGATGAAGTTCCCGCCGGCGGCGACGAAGGCGTCGAAGATCCGACGGCTGTCGTCGCGATCGGCACCCCAGCCCCAGTCCGATCCGAACGTCATCGTTCCCAGGCACAGCTCCGACACCCGGAGGCCGCTACGGCCGAGAATCCGATAATCCATCGCGCCATCCCCTCAGTCCGATAGAATTCGAACGTAGTCTTATCAAATACGAATGAGAACACACAACCCCGAGATGGCTCCAGTGCGCGACGCGATGGCGGCGCAGGCACCGCTGGGCGTGGAGATCGACGCGGGCTTGCGGTTCGAGCTCCTGATCGGCATGTACGCGACCGGGACACCGAGCGAGGAGCGAGACGCGAGCTGGGCACCCCGCCTGGAGGATTGCCCACCCCGCACTCGGGCCGCACTGACGGCACTCGGCGAGCGAGCCGGCGAGATCTGGCTTCACCTCCTCGGACTGGCACTCGAGGAGCGGGCAGGCGACGCCGCCACCTTCGTCGCGAGCGTCAATGCGAGCAAGCCGCTCGAACTGCGCCGGCATCTGCTGGGGACGTACGTTCCGGCCTGGAGCGAGATGATCGGCGCCGACGTCCTCGAGAGAGCCGTGCGCGGCGACACAAGAGCGACGATGCGCCTGCTCAGGCATGACCGCTACTACGGCGGCCGCGCCCGGGAATCGCTCGCGGTGCTCCTGCCGCTCACGCCCGCGGAGACGAAGCAACGCGTTCTCACCGCGCTCAGGGCCTATGCCGACGAGGTCTTCCGTCCGGAGGAGGATCGTCTACGCGCGCGACTGCAAGAGGACGAAGCTGCGAAGAGGCTCCTGGCCGCAAGCCTCTCGGGCCGCGAGCTGATCACCGCTTCGGCACGCGGCTACGTGTACGAGCCGGAGCCGGAGTTCAGCCGCGTCGTCCTCGTCCCTCACGTCGCTGCCTGGCCGTGGACGCTGCTGTGCCAGCATCGCGACGCTCGGATCATCTGCTACGGGATCGCCGAAGGCGAGCTGGATCCGGAGCAGGCCCGCGCGGACCAGCTCGAGCGACTTGGACGTGCCCTCGGCGACAGCAAGCGTGTGGCGATCCTGTTGCGACTGTCGCAATCGCAAGCCACCTTCGCCGAGCTCGCAGAAGAGGTCGGGCTCGCCAGGTCGACGACGCACCACCATCTCGCACAACTACGCGCGGCGGGTCTGATCGTGCTCCACGGCAATGCCCGCCGCTATCACTACACACTCGACCCGAACGGGATCGCCGCCGCCGAAACGTTGCTGGGAACGCTCGCCGGTTAGGCGTTCTCGAGCAGCTTGAGCCGATGCTCGAGCTGCGCCAGCCGAAGCTCGAGCGTGTCGAGCTCCTCCCGCGTCGCGAGCCCGAGCTCGCGGGCGAGGGCTTCGCCGGTCTCGTGCGGCAGCTCCCCGATCTTCTCGACGCCGGAGCGCAGCTGAGCCCCGAGCTCCTCGATCAGCTGGCGTAGTGCGAACGTATTATCGGGCGCGGCCATGAGGACGGCTCGATCGGCGCTGGCGACGCCGGTCCCGCTTCGAGGCATCGCCTGCAGCGGCCGGCGTAGGCGTGACGTCGGGCTCTGGCGCGACGCCGTCGGACTCTGGAGCGATGCCGAGGTCGGTCTCGAAGACGTCCGGGATCAGGTCGGGGGTCGGGCGACCGGCGGCGAGCGCTTCCGCCTCTCTCAGCAAGCCTCCAACCGACCCGGCGTCGCCGAGCGAGCTGTCGTCCTTGCGCCGGGCGTACTCCGGCTCGCGCTCCTTCAGCACCGCAACGAGCGGCGCGGCGATGAAGATCGAGGAGTAGGCGCCGGCGCCGATGCCGACGAGCAGCGCAAAGCCGAAGTCCTTCAGCGTGTCCCCGCCGAAGAAGTAGAGCGCCGTGATCGGCAGCAGCGTGATGAACGTCGTGGCGAGCGAGCGTGGGATCGTCTCCCACAGCGACACGTTCGCGAGCGTGCGGAATGACGCCCGCTTCATCAGCGGGATGTTTTCGCGGATGCGGTCGAGGATGATGATCGTGTCGTAGATCGAGTACCCGAGCACGGTCAGGACCGCGGCGACCGTCGCGGTCGTCACCTCCCGCCCGAGCAGCGCGTAGATCCCGACCGTGATCACGACGTCGTGGACGAGCGCGACCATCACCGGGCCTGCGAACTTCGGCTGGAAGCGGAACGAGATGTAGATCGCGACGAGGAGGAGCGAGACGAAGATCGCGAGGATCGCGTCCTTGGCGATCTTGCGGCCGAAGCTGGCCGACACTGTCTGGACGCTCGATTCAGCTTCGAACGCCTGGTTGAGCGCCCTCGTCAGCTGTGTCTGCTCCGATGGCTGGAGCGCCTCCGTCTGGATCTGGAACGCCCGGTAGCTGTCGCCGCCGACCGAGGAGCCCCGCCCGACGATCTGCGCGCCCCCTTCGCCGAGCTTGCTGGCTTCCGCACGAACGTCCTCGAGTGGGACGGGCTGAGGCGTTGTGAACGTGACCTTCGTGCCGCCCTCGAAGTCGATGCCGAGGTTGAGGCCGTTGATCGCGATCGCGGCGACCGAGATCAGGACCACCGCGCCGGAGATCGCGAACCAGCGGTTCCTGAGTCCGATGAAGTCGCGCCTGATCCAGGTCGGCGGCTCGCCCTCGGCCCCCATCAACTTCGGGTTGTCGAACCACTTGAACCCGGCCAGCAGGCCGAGGATCGCGCGCGTCGCCGCGACCGCGGTCAGTAGCGAGATCAGCGTTCCGATCAGGAGCATCAGCGCGAAGCCCTTGACTCCCGCGGTCGCGACCAGGAAGAGCACCATCGCGGTGATCGCGGTGACGACGTTCGCGTCGATGATCGTCGCGAAGCCCTTGCCGTAGCCCGCCGCGATCGCGGCGCGCACCGATTTTCCGGCGCGATACTCCTCCTTCACCCGCTCGAAGATGACGATGTTCGCGTCGGCGGCCACCCCCAGTGTGAGGATGATCCCGGCGAAGCCCGGCAGGGTCAGCGTGACGTTGAAGAGCAGGATCGCGGCGTAGAGGAAGGCCGCGTAGATGCCGAGCCCGATCACGGCGACGACGCCGAGCACGCGGTAGAAGATGAGCAGGAAGAGCGCGACCGCGAGAAGACCGAACGCCGCGGCGCGCCAGGCCTCGCGCAGCGAGTCCTTACCGAGCGTTGCCGAGATCGCGGTCGTCTCGAGCGTCGTGAACGTCACGGGCAGGGCGCCGGTCTGGAGCACGAGCGCCAGATCCTTGGCCTCCTGCAGGTCGCCGATGCCGGTGATCTGGGCGCCGTTCGTGCCGCTGATCCCATTCGGGTACTGCTCCCAGTCGATCGACGGCCACGACTTGATCTCGCGGTCGAGGACGATCGCGAAGTGCTGCGTGATTTTCTGGCCGCCGCTGAAGGTGGAGGCGCGCCGCCCGCGCTCGGCTTCCTCGCGCGTGATCTCGCCGAACCTGTCCGCGCCCTTGTCGGTGAACGTCATCAAGACGATCGGCTCGCCGGTATTCGGGTCGAAGTCGGCACGGGTGCCCGAGAGCTTGAGATCGGCGCCGGTCATCTCAGGCACGACCTTGTTCGGATCTGCGTTCGTGGGGTCGAACCGCATCAGATAGAAGTAGTTCGTGGCCGGGTTGACCGCGTCGACGCCGGGGCAGACGACCTCGCCGACGCCGCACGAGAGGACGACCGTCTTCGGCGGCACGCCGAAGATCTTCCACCCCTTCGGGAGCTTGCCCTTCGCACCGGCCTCCTCGACCACCTTGCTCTCGAGCAGCTTGTCCCTGGAGGCAACGGGCCCGCTACGCAGCTTCTGCTTGTCGTCGAACAGGTACCACGTCGTCTTCGTGTTCTCGTCGACGAGAGCCTGCTGACCGGCGAGGAGCGAGTACAGCGAGTCCTTCGCGATCGGGAAGCCCTGCGCGCTGACCGACGGAGGGACGAGATTGGACTCCAGGTCGAAGAGCTCGAGCTGCGCGGTCTTGCCGAGGATCTCGATCACCTGCTCGGGGTTCTTGACGCCGGGCAGGTCGATCACGATCTGGTCGTCGCCCTGCTTGCGGATCTCGGGCTCCGCGACGCCCAGCCGGTCGACGCGGTCGCGGAGGATCTCGACCGAGCGGTCGAGGTCGGACTTTTGCAGCGGCCGGTTGGGCGGGGGCACGGCCTTCAGCGTCACTTCGAGGCCACCCTGCAGGTCGAGCCCGAGAGTCGCCGACTGGTGGATCGGAGATCCGGGAATGGCAAGCAGCCCGACGCCGATGAGTCCGGCGGCGATGAGGGCGACGAGGGTGAGGTGCGGTCTTCGGTTCACGGAAGCAGCGGGGTAGGTTAGCTGCGGACTTCCTCGTCCCGTTCCATTT
Organism: Gaiellaceae bacterium; assembly: GCA_045403015.1. GTDB lineage: Bacteria > Actinomycetota > Thermoleophilia > Gaiellales > Gaiellaceae > Gaiellasilicea. The sequence continues at coordinate 10,945 of JAXIPI010000444.1, forward strand.
CTTCGCCCTCCTCGAGGACAAGTGGCTCGTCGTCGGGCGGAACGACGGCGGCGACCGCTCGGCGGGCGATGCGCACCTGAGTTCCCGGCGCGATTTCGAGCATCAGATCATCGTCCTCGTCGATCTCGGTGACGTGCCCGTACACACCGCCGACGGTGAGGATTTCGTCGCCGACGCTGACCTTGGTGACGAGCTGCCGATGGGCCTGCGCGCGGGCGCGCTGAGGCCTGATCAGGAACAGCCAGAGCAGGGCGAACATGGCGACGATGATGATCAGCTGTGCCAAGGCTCCTCCTGTGGGTCGCTGGCGAGCCTGGCGAGCGCCGCGGCCGTGAAAGCCGCCAGCTCGCCACGTTCGATCGCCGTCCGTGCGCCCGCGGTCAGTTCGAGTAGGAAATGGAGATTATGCAGGCTCAGGAGGCGAAGGCCGAGCAGCTCCTCCTGGTTGACGAGATGCCGCACGTAGGCCCGCGAGAAGCGTGTGCAGGCCGGGCAGTGACAGCCTTCCTCCAGCGGACGCGGGTCGCGTGCGAACCGGGCGTTGCGGAGGTTCAGGCGCCCCGTGGCCGTCAATGCCGAGCCCGTGCGTGCGGTGCGCGTCGGGAGAACGCAGTCGAAGATGTCGATCCCGGCGCCGATCACGCGCAGGATCCCCTCGGCGTCGCCGATCCCCATGAAGTACCGCGGCTTGGCGGCAGGCAGCAGCGGCGCCGCCCAGCCGGTGGCCTCGAACATCTCCTCGCGGCTTTCGCCGACAGCGAGCCCGCCGAGCGCGTGACCGTCGAAATCGAGCGCGGAAATCTCTTCGATCGAGCGGCGCCGAAGCTCTGGGTCCGCAGCACCCTGCGCGATCCCGAAGAGGAGCTGACCGGTCGCGCGCTCGGCCTCCCGCTGCCGCCCGGCCCACAGCGTCGTCAGCCGCACCGCCTCGTCGAGCTCGGCCGGCGGCACACCCGCCGGCGGGCAGATGTCGAAGCACATCGCGATGTCCGAGCCGAGATGCCGCTGGATCCGCGCCGCCACCTCCGGCGAGAACCGCTCCGGCGAGCCGTCGTAGACCGAGCGGAACGTGACGCCCTCGTCGTCGACCTCGATCAGCGTGTCGCGGAGCGAGAAGACCTGGAAACCGCCCGAGTCGGTGAGGATCGGCCCGTCCCAGCCCGAAAACGCGTGCAACCCACCGAGCTCGGCGATCACCTCGTCGCCCGGGCGGAAATGCAGGTGGTAGGAGTTGCCGAGGATGATCTGCGAGCCGACCGTGCGCAGCTCGTCCGGATCGAGGCTCTTGACCGTCCCCTTCGTCCCGACCGGCATGAACGCGGGTGTCTGCACGTCGCCGTGGGCGGTGTGTAGGATCCCGGCGCGCGCGGCGCCGTCGGTGGCGGTGACGTCAAACACTGACACGCGCGCAGCTTAGGGTTAGGGCGTGTCACTCGAAATGTTTGTCCAAAGCGCGACCGGCCGCCGCAAAGCCCGTGCGGAGGCGATCCTCGCAGCCACACCCGAGCTAGAGAAGGACCCGTGGGCGAAGCTCGTCCTCGGCCGCGAGTGGGAAGGCGACCCGAACGCGGCGGGTGGTCCGCTCGCCTGGGCGCCGCTCCTCTACGCGTGCCACTCCTGCTTTTCGACGAGCGCGCTCGCCAAGGAACTGCTCGGACGCGGCGCGGATCCGAACGGCTTCTTCGTCAACGAGTACGGGAACATGTCTGCGCTCTACGGCGCAGCCGGTATCCGCTACGACCCGGAGCTGACGAGGGCGCTGCTCGAGGCGGGCGCGAATCCGAACGACGGCGAGTCCGTCTATCACTCGACCGAAGCGGAGAGCCCGGAGTGCCTTCGGATCCTGCTCGAGCACGGCGCGCAAACGGCCGGCACGAACGCAATCCCACACGCCCTCGACAACGAGCGGCTGGAGCACCTCCGGCTGCTGCTCGAGCACGGCGCCGACCCCAACGAGGGCGCGTGCGTCGCGCACGCCGTCCGGCGTGGTCGAGGGCCGGAGACGATCGAGCTTCTCGTCTCGCACGGCGCAGATGTCGACCGGCCGGGCGGTGAGACCTGGCGTGGCAATGTGCCGCTGCGGACGCCGTACCAGCATGCTGTCCTGCGCGGGAAGGACGACCTTGCACGGCTGCTTGCGAAGTTGGGCGCGTCGACCGAGATCGATCCGGCGGACGCCGCAGTCGCCTCGATCGCGCGCGGCGAACGACCCACGACGCCGCTTCCGGAGACGCTGGACCCGGACGCGCAGGAGGTGCTCGTCATCTCCGCACAAAGCGGGCAGCTCGACCTCGTGCTGGATGTCGTCGGACCGGAATTCCGCGGTGTCGTCTTCGGATCGCCCGCCGGGACGCTGCTCCACCACGCTGCCTGGATCGGCTCGGTCGAGAACGTCGAGCGGCTACTCGAGCGGGGCGCCGACCCGGTGGCGCGTGCCCACTTCGACACGCCGCTCGCCTGGGCGGCGCACGGCTCGCGGGACTACGACGATCCGGACGGCGACCATGTCGGCGTCGCGGAGCGGCTCGTCGCGGCCGGCGCCGAGATCGAGCCACGGTTCCTCGAGCTCGCCGATGGCCTACTCGCGCAATGGCTTCAGAGCAGGAGCATCGCGTCCCCGAACGAGTAGAAACGGTAGCGCTCCTCGATCGCGAGCCGGTACAGCCGCTGGGTCTCCTCGATGCCCGCGAACGCCATCACGAGCGCAAGCAGTGTCGAACGGGGCAGGTGGAAGTTCGTCAGCAGCGCGTCGACGCGGCGAAACTCGAAGCCGGGCGTGACGAAGAGCGTCGTCCGACCCTGCAACTCGCTGTTCCGGACAACGGTCTCGAGCACGCGCACGGTGGTCGTCCCGACGGCGAGCACCCGCTCAGCGGCCTGGATCCGCTCCCAGGCCTCGGGCCGAACCGAGTAGCGCTCGCCGTGCAGCTCGTGCTCCTCGAGCGTCGGCGCCGTCAGCGGGCGGAACGTGTCGAGCCCGACATGGAGCGTGACTCGCTCCACGTCGAGCCGGCCAAGCAGCTCCGGGGTGAAGTGGAGCCCCGCGGTCGGAGCGGCGGCCGAGCCGGATTCGTTCGCGTAGACCGTCTGGTAGCGGGACGGGTCGGCAAGCGGCTCGGTGATGTACGGCGGCAGGGGTGCCTCGCCCTGCGGCTCGCCGTAGAGCCGGACCCGCCAGCGGCCATCGCCGAGATGCTCGATGAGCTCCACCGGGCCGTAGCGTCGGCCCGCGCGCAGGCGGCGGGTCGGCCGCGCGAGCGCCAGCCACTCGCCGCCGCCCTCGTGCTCCAGCAGCAGCACCTCACCTTTCGGCTCTTCGATCCGGATCCGAGCCGGCACGACGCGTGTGTCGTTGACGACCGCAAGCTCGCCGGAGAGCTCGTCCGGAAGCTCGGCGAAGACGCGGTGGCGGACGGCGCCGCTCCTCCGGTCGTAAACCAGCAGCCGGGAGGAGTCCCGCCGTCCCGCCGGCTGCTGGGCGATCAGCTCCGGCGGGAGGTCGTAGTCGAGAACCGACGCCTCCATCCGGTGGGCACGCTATCTTCCCGGCGGTGGACGAGCAGGCACTCGAGCGGGCCAAGGCCCGAATCGCGGAGGCGGCCGCGGGCAGGGTTGCACCGGCCGCGGTCGAGGCGGCTCTGGAGCGGGCGCGGACACAGATCGAGGCGCTCGCCGAGGCGACAGCCCAGCTCGAGGGAACGCTGCCGGAGAAGATCGGCGCGGCGGTGCACGACGGCCTGCGCGCCGAAGTGCTGCCGGTCGCCCGCAACCTCGCCGAGATCCGCGGGCTGCTGAACCAGGCGATTCGCAGGCTCGAGCGGCTCGAAGGGGAGCTCCTCGCCGAGCGGCATGCGCGTCTCGACGACCTCGGCTTGCTCGTCGACCTCGTTTCGTCCGGCTGGAAGGGCGTCAGCGACCGGCTGGAGCGCATCGAGCACGCCCTCGACGAGCACGCCGCAGCCGACCAAGCTCCGTTCGTCGCGCTCCGAGACGCCGGCTAGCGCAACCGGCGCTTCGGCAGGACGAGCCGGAAGCGGCTCCCCTTCCCCACTTCGCTGTCCAGCTCGATCCGGCCGCCGAGCGCCACTGCGAGCTCCCGCGCGATCGGAAGCCCGAGCCCGGTCCCGCGTCCGTCGAGCGACCAGAACGGTCGGAAGATCCGCTCGCGCTCCTCTTTGCCGATGCCCGGTCCGGTGTCGGCGATGTCCACGGTCACGGTGCCGTTGGCGCTCGAGAGCTCGAGGTCGATCCGCCCGCCGTCCGGTGTCCAGCGGAAGGCGTTCGAGAGAAGGTTCGAGATGATCTGGAGCACCCGATCGCCGTCCGACACGATCACCGGGGCTCCGTCGAGCTCCTGCGTGTACTCGATTCCGCGGGTCCGCGCCTCCTCGCTGAAGGTCGAGTACGCACGCTCGATGAGCCGGCCCATGTCGACCTCCTCGGTGAGGACGGTGAACCGGTGCGCGTCGAGCTTGGCGAGATCGAGCACGTCGCCGACGAGACGTCCGAGCCGCTCAGCCTCCGCGGCGATGATCTCGAGCGACTCTTCGGCCGCCTCCGGGTCGGTGACGACACCCTCCCGCAGCGCGGCGACGTGCCCGCGAATCGCGGTCAGAGGCGTCCGCAGCTCGTGCGAGACCGACATCAGGAAGTTCCGCTCGAGCTCCTCTGCCTCCGCGAGCCGGCTCGTCATCTCCCGGAAGCGCTCGGTGAGGTGGGCTATCTCACCGCCGCCGCGAACCGGGGGGACGTCCACGTCACGGCGTCCCTCGGCGACCTGGTCCATCGCCTTCGAGAGCGCCAGGACCGGCTTCGTGATCCGGCGCGAGAGGTAGAGCGCGAGGACGCCGACGATGACGAGGCCGACGAGAAACGCGATCGCGAGCCGCGTGAGCAGGGTGATCCAGGTCTCCCGGAGCTCCGCCTTCGGCTTGGCCACGATGAGGATCGAGAACGTCACTCCCTTCTGGCCGCCGAGCTGGATCGGATAGGCCGCCGCGAGGTACGACCGGTCCTCGCCCGGCGGCTCGAAGTCGAACGTCACGATCCGGTCGGTGCTCAGCTCTGCGCCCACATCCGCGCGGGACAGGCGTCTCAACCCCGAGTCTTGGTCGAAGTCGTCGAGAAACGAGGGTGCGAGGACGACCTCGAACAAGCGGTCACCCGTTGCGGCCTCGAGCTTGGACGCGGCGAACGTCGGCGCGGCCTTGTCTTCGTCGAGCGCGCGCACGGCCCACTCGGCGTACAGGTCAGCGAGCCCGCGTGCCTCCTGGCGCAGTTCCTGCAGCGACTCGGTGCGCGTGAAGTCCTGGAAGAGCCGGAGCGCGATCAGGCTCGTAACGAGCCCGGCGAGCGCAATCCCCGCCAGGAAGAGCGCCGGCAGGCGAAAGCGCAGGGAGTTGAGCATCGGCGGTTACGCGGCGGGTGCGGGAGCCCGGTCGGGGCCGACCTTGTAGCCGACGCCCCAGACGGTCACGATCGGCGACGCGTCGCCGAGCTTGCGGCGGAGCTGCCGCACGTGCACGTCGACAGTGCGCGTGTCGCCCGCGAAGGTGTAGCCCCAGACGCGTTCGAGCAGCTGGTCGCGCGTGAGCACGAGACCCTTGTGGTCGAGGAGCTCCCAGAGAAGGTCGAACTCCTTCGGCGCGAGCTGGATCTCCTCCTCGCCGACCTTCACCTCGCGGCGGCCGGCGTTGATCGACAGATCCCCGTGGTGCAGCGCCGCCTCGACGTCGCGGCGGCGCTCGGGCGCCGCCCGGCGGAGGACGCTCTTCACCCGCGCGACGAGCTCGCGAGGATTGAAAGGCTTCGTCAGATAGTCGTCGGCACCGACCTCG
>JAXIPI010000054.1:0-4706 GCA_045403015.1 Gaiellaceae bacterium
CGCCCGCCGCGGTGCCGGGACGCGTGAAGTCGAGCGTCTGCATCGCGATCTTGAAGCCCTCTCCCTCCTCGCCCAGCCGGTTCGCGGCCGGGACGACGACGTCGGTGAGCGCGAACGCCGAGGTGTCGGTCGAGCGCTGGCCCATCTTGTCGAGGTGCTTCTCCATCTGGACGCCCGGCGTGTCCATCGGGACGATGAACGCCGAGATCCCCTTGTGCCCCTTGGCCGGGTCGGTCTTGGCGAACACGACCGTCCAGGCCGCGTGGCCGGCGTTCGTGATGAAGGTCTTCGAGCCGTTCAGGACGTACTCGTCGCCGCGGCGCTCAGCGTTCGTCTTCAGCTTGACGACGTCCGAGCCGGCCTCGGGCTCGGAGAGGCCGAACGAGCAGAGGATCGGCTCTTCGAGGAGCGGCGGCAGCCACTTGGCCTGCTGCTCCTCGCTGCCGGCGATGATCACCGGGCCGGAGCCGAGGCCATTCGCGCCGATCGACGTGCCAATCCCGGAGCAGCCCCAGTTGAGCTCCTCCCCGACGAGGATCCCGTCGAAGGTCGAGAGGCCGAGGCCGCCGAGCGACTCGGGCACGTGCAGGTTCATCAGGCCGAGCTCGTGCGCCTTGGCGATCACGTCGGCGGGATGGGTCTGGTGCTCGTCGTACTCCGCCGCCTTGGGGCGAATCTCCTTCTCGGCAAACTCGCGAGCAAGCTCGCGGAGACCCTTCTGCTCCTCGGTCAGGGCGAACGAGACGCCCGAGCCGACACCCTGCTCCACGATGGCCATACGTGATCCTCCGCGCATCGATTGACTAGTCAGTCAAGAAGTGTAGAGGCGAGTCCGGCTTTACGCGAGTCTCATGTCCGAGAGTTAGGCTGCGCGGGCTCGACATGGGTCTTCACAGGGTGAAACTCCTCGCCGCGGCGGTCGCGGCCTCGTGCCTTCTCGTCCCCGCAGCGGCCGGGGCGGGCGGTGCGCGCCCGCCACTCGTCTGGCTGAAGGGCGAGGGCAACTTCACGAAGTCGCACCGCCATCCGGAGTCGATCGACAGGATCGTCGTCCACGTCACCGAGGGTGCGTTCTGGGGCTCGGTCCAGTGGCTGAAAAGCCCGCGCGCACACGCGTCGTCGCATTACATCGTCGCACGCAACGGGCGAATCGTGCAGCTCGTTCACCTCTCGGACATCGCCTGGCACGCGGGCAACTGGAAGGTCAACTCCCACTCGGTCGGGATCGAGCACGAGGGCTACACCTACGGCTCCGGGGGCTTCACGGACGCGCAGTACCTCTCGTCAGCGCGCCTTGCCGCCTGGATCGCCCGCCGCTCGCTGATGCCGATCGACAGGAGGCACATCATTGGCCACGCCGAGGTGCCGTCGCCCGGTGGCGGCCTAGGCGGCTCATCGCACCACACGGATCCCGGGCCGTACTGGAACTGGCGCCGCTATCTCCGGCTCGTGCGCCTCTACGCAGGCGTCGAGAAGCTCAGCGTGACGCCGCAGCTTCCGCCGGGGACGCTGCGCGGCGTCGTCCCGTGGCGGGCGAAGGTGACCGGCGGCGTCACGAGCGTCGAGTTCTCGATCAACGGACGCGTCGTGTGGATCGACCGGCGCGCGCCGTTCGCGTTCGCCGGCGGCCGCGGCCTGAACACGACGAAGCTCGGCAACGGCACCCACGTGCTCCAGGTGCACGGGATTGCCGGCCCGGGCCGCTACGACATCGCCCGAACGACGATCGTCGTCGACAACAAGGCGTTCGCGCTCACGAGCGCGGGCGCGCGACCGTGGACGAAGGTGCGCGGGACGGTGAAGCTGCGCGTCCGGCCGTGGGGCGCGAAGGCGACTCGGGTCGTCTTCCGGGTCGACGGGCACAGGCGAGAGGTCGACTCCCGCGCGCCGTTCTTGTTCGCGTGGGGAGCGAAGCGCGCAAAACCCGGCCGGCACCTGCTCCAGGTCGTCGCGACATCCGTCGACGGCCGCGAAGCGCACCTGCGGATCCCGATCGTCGTGAGTCATCCCAAGCCGAAGGCAAGGCCGAAGCCGGTGCCCAAGCCCAACCTCGAGATCGCGGCCCAGAGCCTGTCCGAGGGACAGCAGGTGACGGGGCTCGTGCTGTGGCGCGTCGACGTGCGCGGAACTGCGACACGAGTCGAGTTCTGGATCGACGGCAAGCTGCGCGGCACCGACCTGCAGCGGCCGTTCACGCTGGGCTGGGACACCGCTTCGGAGACGCCCGGCGAGCACAAGGTCGAGGCCCGTGCCTTCGGAGCAGGAAGCAGCGCCGGCGCGCCGCTGACCGTCACTGTCGCGCCGCGGTAGCCTTACGCGATGGCCGTGACCGAGAAGCCGACCGCGCTCGACCCGCTCGATTTCCTCGCGATCGACGGCCTGCTTGACGACGAAGAGCGCGCGATCCGCGACACCGTTCGCTCGTTCGTCCGCGAGAAGGTCCTACCGGAGGTCGGCGATTGGTTCGAGCAGGGGATCCTCCCGCGCGAGCTGATCGCTGAGCTCGGCAAGCTCGGGCTCTTCGGGATGCATCTCGACGGCTACGGGCTTCCGGGCGCGAGCGCCGTGGCGTACGGGCTCACCTGCCTCGAGCTCGCGGCCGGCGACTCCGGCGTGCGCAGCGCCGTCTCGGTGCAGGGCTCGCTCGCGATGTACTCGATCTGGCGCTGGGGCTCGGAGGAGCAGAAGCAACGCTGGCTGCCGGCGATGCACTCGGGCGAGGCGATCGGCTGTTTCGGCCTGACCGAGCCCGACGCCGGCTCCGATCCCGCCTCGATGCGCACCCACGCTCGCCGCGACGGTTCGGACTGGATCCTGAACGGCGCGAAGATGTGGATCACCAACGGCACGATCGCGGACGTGGCAACCGTCTGGGCTCGCACGGACGACGGGGCAATCCGGGGCTTCCTCGTCGAGAAGGGCACGCCGGGGTTCAGCGCGCCCGAGATCCATAAGAAGCTCTCTCTGCGTGCGTCGGTCACATCCGAGCTCGTGCTCCAGGACGTCCGTGTGCCGGAGGAGAACATGTTTCCCGAGGTCAGCACGCTGCGCGGCCCGCTCTCGTGTCTGAACGAGGCGCGGTACGGGATCGTCTGGGGCGCAGTCGGCGCGGGCCGTGCCTGCTTCGAGTGCGCGCTCGACTACTCGAAGGAGCGGATCGTCTTCGACAAGCCCATCGCGGGCTACCAGCTGACCCAGGAGAAGCTGGCCGAGATGGCGCTCGAGCTGAACCGCGGGCTCCTCGTCGCGCTCCACATCGGCCGGATGAAGGACGCCGGCACGCTGCGCCAGGAGCACGTCAGCCTCGGGAAGATGGGCAATGTCCGAGGCGCGATCGAGGTCGCTCGCTCGGCCCGCACGATCCTCGGCGCGAACGGCGTCACGCTCGAGTATCCGGTGATCCGCCACGTCAACAACCTCGAGTCCGTCCTCACCTACGAGGGCACGCACGAGGTGCACACGCTCGTCGTCGGCCAAGCGCTGACCGGCGAGAACGCGTTCCGCTAACCGGTACGCCGAGGACGCGGAATCGGGGATTCTGCCGGCGCCGCGATTGCTGAAGACTGAGACAGAACGCAGGTCGCAACACCGGGCCGCGTTCATCCGCACCGCCGCAGAAAGCCCAAGCAACGCCGCAGCTGACGACCCCATGCCCCCGGGGTCGTTGGCGTTTACAGGAGCGTTTTGGCGGCCCCCCTAGGCCTCTCCCTCCCAGTAGTCGACCGCCTTGCCGATCTCGAAGAGCCGGGGCGGATCGGCGTCGTTCCCGGTCCAGATTCCGATCTTGCCGCTGTCCGGGTACACAGCGGCGTCCGGAAGGCTCTTCGTAGAGGCGATCAGGACGCGGATCGGCTCGTCGGTGTCGTTTCGGACCTGATGCGCGCCCTCCGGGCCTTCAGGGAAGCAGACGACGTCGCCCGGCCGCAGCTCGTGCTCGCCCTCCGGGTCTCGCAGCGTCGGCCTGCCGGCAACGACGACCATCCACTCCTCGGCGCCGTACTCGTAGTGGTACGGGAAGGAGCGCTCGCCCGGCTGCAGCTCGTAGAGGCTCGCGCCGAGCTTCGTCCCGCCCAGCTTCGGGCCGAGCCGCGCCGCGCGCCACGTGAAGCCGGCCGGCTCCGTCCGCTCGTCGTCCAGCTCGCCGTCGAAGAGATTGAACGCCTTCACGCCCCGTATCCTCCCACGATGCGGATTGCAACGGCAATCGCAGCCGCGCTGGCCATGGCGGCTCTCGCCCTGGTTGCGCCGGCGGCCTCTGCGCCGCCGGGAGCCGGAGTGCTCGTCCCGGGCCGCAGCCTCGGCGGGATCGAGCTGGGGATGACGAAGGCGGCGGTCGAGCGGAGCTGGGGCCGTGCCTACGGCGTCTGTAAGGGCTGCCGGCACGAGACGTGGTACTTCAACTACTACGCCTTCCAGCCGCGCGGCGCCGGCGTCGAGCTCCGCGCCGGCAAGGTCGCAGCGATCTTCACGCTCTACCGGCCGGAGGGCTGGCATACGACCCGCGGGCTTCGGCTCGGTGATTCCGAGACGCGCATCACGTCCCTCTACGGCGCGCTCGTCCGTCGCGAGTGCGGCGGCTACTCCGTCCTCCTGCTTCCGGGAAGCGCGGCCACGACCGCGTTCTACGTCCTAGACAATCGGCTCTGGGCTTTCGGGCTGTACCGGCCCGGACTGCCTCTCTGCCGCGCCTAGGTGACGTGCCTCAA
>JAXIPI010000476.1:0-5596 GCA_045403015.1 Gaiellaceae bacterium
GGGAGGCGCCGTGAAGCCCGCGATGTAGGCGACGACCGGCTTCGTCACGTGCGCCTCGATGAACGCGGCTGCCTTCTCCTCCTCGTCGCCGCCGATCTCGCCGACCATCACGACGTACTCGGTCTGCGGATCGGCTTCGAACTTCTCGAGCACGTCGATGAACGAGGAGCCCACGATCGGGTCCCCACCGATCCCGACGATCGTCGAGTTGCCAAGACCCATTTGGGTCAACTCGTGGCCGATCTGATATGTCAGCGTCCCCGAGCGGGAGACGAGGCCGATGTTTCCTTCCGTGAAGATCTCGGCAGGGATGATCCCGACGTTCGCCTTGCCCGGCGAGAGCGCGCCCGGGCAGTTCGGGCCGAGCATCGTGACGCCCTTGGGCCGGATGTAGGAGTAGATCCGCAGCATCTCGTGCGCGGGGAGGCCCTCGGCGATGCAGATCACCGTGCCGATGCCGGAGTCGACTGCCTCGTAGATCGCGTCGGCGGCGAATGGGGCGGGCACGAAGACCATCGTCGTGTTCGCGCCCGTCGCGGCGACCGCGTCTGCGACGGTGTCGAAGACGGGAATCCCCTCCACGTCCTGGCCGCCCTTGCCGGGCGTCACACCGGCGACGACCTGGGTGCCGTAGCGCTTGTTGCGGAGCCCGTGGAACGAGCCCTCGGACCCCGTCAGGCCCTGGACGACGAGCTTCGTGTCCTTGTCGACGATGATCGCCACTACGTTCCCTTCCGCGCTTTCAGGACGAGCTTCGTGTCCACGTACTCGTCCGCGTCGATCTGGTCGGCGAGCAGCTCCCTGATGAGTGGCCGGTCCTCGATCGGCGTCTCCGAGCGAGCGAACCAGTCCTCCAGCGAGCGCCGCTTCTCGAACGACTCGACCTGTTCGACCGCGAGCCCCGCGTCTTCGAGCAGCAAGCGCCACTCGTCCTCGGAGTAGGAGCGGACGTGCGTCGGGTCGTGGAGCTTCTCGGCCGCCTCGACGTGCTCGCTGACGTAGAGCGTGTCCTCGATCACGACGAGGTCGTTGCTGACGCGCGCCATCTCGGCCACCGCCGCTGCGATGTCGTCGAAGTGGTGCGGCGCGATCCGCGAGACGACGAGGTCGAACGCGCCTTCCGCGAACGGAAGATCCTCGGCGCGGCAGATCACGTCCGGTTGCATCCCCGGAGCGGGGTCGGCGCTGACGACCTGGAGGCCGGCTTCGCGCAACCGGCGCGCAACGTGGCCGCCGCCCGTCGCGACGTCCAGCGCGGTGCGCGAGCCCTCGGCCCAGCGCACGATCAGGTCGAGATCCTCGCCCTCACGCTGCTCGGGAGCGTTGCGATACGCCTCTGCGCGCGACGACCAGTCACTCATTCGCCAGCTCCACGGCCTTGCGGGCCGCCTCGAGCATCGTCGGCTCGACGTACAGGTTCGGCGGCGCTGCGTCGGCGAGGACCTTCCGCCCCTCTTCGGCGTTGGTGCCGTCGAGGCGGACGACGATCGGCTGCTCGATCGTCATCCGCTCGAGCGCAGCGAGGATCCCGCGCGCCACTTCGTCGCACCGGGTGATGCCGCCGAAGATGTTGAAGAGGATCGACTTCACCTGCGGGTCCTGCAGGATCACCTCGAGCGCATCGACGACGCCTTCCGCGTCGCCGCCGCCGCCGAGGTCGCAGAAGTTCGCCGGCCTGCCCCCGGCCAGCGCGATCACATCGAGCGTCGACATCACGAGCCCGGCACCGTTGCCGAGGATCCCGACCTCGCCGTCGAGCTTCACGTAGGTGACGCCCTTTTCGCGCGCCAGCGCCTCGAGCGGGTCGGCGGCGCTCACGTCACGCATCTCGGCGATGTCCGGATGCTTGTAGAGCGCGTTGTCGTCGACCGTGAACTTCGAGTCGAGCGCCTTCACCTCGCCGTCGGGCGTGACGATCAGCGGGTTGATCTCGCAGAGCATCGCGTCGCAGCCCACAAAAGCGTCGTAGAGCTTCCCGACGATGGCGGCGATCTGCTTCTGCTCGCTCGGATCCTCGACACCCGCGCCGTAGATCAGGCGGCGGGCCTGCCAGGGCTGGAACCCTTCGAGCGGGTCGACGTGCAGCCGCACGAGCGCATCGGGATCCTTCTCGGCGACCTCTTCGATCTCCACCCCGCCCTGCGTGGTGAACATCAGGAGCGCTTTCTTGACGCCGCGGTCGAACGTGATCGAGAGGTAGTACTCCTTCTCGATGTCCGAGGCGCTCTCGATCCAGAGTGTCCGCACGACGTGCCCGCGGATGTCGAGACCGAGGATCTGCTCCGCCTTCCCCTCCGCGTCCGCAGGGTCGTCTGCGAGCTTGATCCCGCCCGCCTTGCCACGGCCGCCGGTCAGGACCTGCGCCTTCACGACGACCGGGCCGTCGATCTCCTCGGCCGCCGCACGGGCCTCCGCGGGCGTCGTCGCTACGCGTCCCTCCGAGACCGGAATGCCGAAGCGCTTGAAGAGCTGCTTGCCCTGATACTCGTAGAGATCCAAAGCGACCGGGACTTTAGCTGCGTAGATTGGAGCGATGCGCGCGCCACTGTTTCTCGTCGCCGTGCTCCTGCTCGCCGGCTGCGGCAACGTCGAGCTCGAGCCGGTGGACGAGAGTCGTGCGGCCGAGCCGCAGCGTGCGACGCTCGACTGGCGCGAGAGCTATCCGAGCTCAGGCGAACGGCTCGTCTTTGTCGTCCATACGCTCGCGGTCACCAAGAAGGGGTGGTCGGCCGACATCGCCATCACCAACCTGACTGCGATCCCGTTCGCCCTCGGCGCTGCCCCCGAACCGTCCCGCTTCGGATTGATGCTCTTCGCCAACAACGACCTCGATGAGCTCCAGGAGGCGTCGCGAAACGGCCGGCTCCCGGTGCCGCGCCTGGCTGCTCGGTTCGACCCTCCTCCGCCGAATGTGCTCGCACCGAAGGAGACGTGGCGCGCGACCATCTCGGCCCCCGGCTCGCTCGCCGACGGCGCCTACGTCCGCGTCTCGTTCGGACCGCTCGTGGCAAAGGGGGACCCGCCCGACGACATGGAGTCGACAGTGATTTGGATCACGGACCGGTCGTACCGGCTCTAGCCGGAGAGACGCTGTAACCTGCGCGGTCCGAAGGCCCGCCGCCAAGGAGGAGCAATGGACGACGAGAGCACCACCCTGAGTGACGACGAGATCGGGTCCGCCGGGTTTGACCCTGTCGCAACGACTGCGCACGACGCCGATGGCGACGACACCGACACAACCGATGGCGATACGGACGACAGTGACTCGAGCGACTCCGACGGAGACGACTCCGACTCGGACGACGCCTAGTCCTTCCGCTCTCGAACGCGCGATCGCGCCGGTCGAGGCCGAGCGCTTTCTCGCGGAGCACTGGGAGCAGAAGCCGCTCGTCGTCCCGCGCGGGGAAGAAGGCCGCTTCGACGACCTCCTCTCCGCGCGGGACGTGGAGCGGCTGATCACAGAGACAGGAATCCGGACACCGGGCTTCCGGCTCGTGAAGGAAGGCGCGACCGTGTCCGGCTACACGACCGACCTGGCGTGGCGGCCGTCGGCGTTCACCGGGGTCGCAGACGTCCGGCGCGTCCTCGAAGAGTTCGAAGCCGGCGCCACGATCGTGCTCCAGGGACTGCATCACCTCTGGCTCCCGCTCGCCCGCTATTGCCGGCAGCTCGAGGCGTACCTCGGCCATCCCGTCCAGGCGAACGCCTACTACACGCCGAGTGGCTCGCAGGGCCTGCCCGTCCATCACGACACGCACGAGGTGATCTCGCTCCAGGTCGCGGGCGAGAAGCGCTGGCTCGTCTACGAGCCCGTGCTCGAGCTGCCGCTGAAGAACCAGCGCTACAAGTCTGCGCTCGGGGCACCCGGCGACCCGGTCCTGGACGTTGTGCTGCGCGCGGGCGACACGATGTACCTGCCGCGCGGCTGGCTCCATCAAGCACTCACGTCCGACTCAGACTCGCTCCATATCACCGTCGGCGTCAACGTCCGCCGCTGGATCGACGAGGCTCGCGCCGAGCTCGACGCACAGGAGGACGACATCGCCTACCGCCGGACGATCGATGCCGACGAGCCGCCGGAGCTGCCCTTGCTCGACGCCGACGAGGCTCGGAACCGTGCGCGCGAACGCTTCGTACGCAGCCGGAGACCCATCCTCGACGGCCAGCTGTCCGAGCTGCGGGCGCTCGACCAGCTCGACCTCGACACCGAGCTCGAACGGCGCGACACCGTGATCGCCGACCTGCACGGCACGACGCTCGTCTTCGAGGGACGCGACCTTCGCTTCCCGGAGCGGCTCGCGGCCGAGCTGGAGTTCCTCGTCACGACCGATGCACCGTTCTGCGGCTCCGAGCTGCCCGGCCCGCTCGGCGAGGCGGGCAGGCTCGTGCTGCTCAGGCGGCTCGTGCGCGAGGGGTTCCTGCGACGTAGTGCGTCGGCCGCTTGAGCTGCGACGCAGAGCAGGTGAGATGGGTCGCCTCGCCCTGCTCGCGGCGCACGTCGACGTCGTAGGAGGTCCCGCCCGCCTCGACTTGCGCGTGCCAGGCGTCACCGTCGCGCTCGATCGCGACGACTCTCACGTCGAACACGCCGAGCAGCCCGGTCTGCTCCCTCACGCTCCGCTCCGCCGCCTGCGCCGCGAAGCCGTGGCACGACCGGCCCCGGTAGTGCGGCAAATGGACGCGTCCGTCGAGCGCGGCCTCGAGCACCGACCACGCCTCCGACGGCTCGACCCGCCCGTAGTAGACGCCCTCCGGAAGCGCGACGAGGTTGCCCGCAAAGCGGTCGCCGCCGATGTGCGTCGATTGCCAGGCCCAGCCGTCCTCGACCTGCTCGCACACCGCGTCGTAGAGCGGCCGGCCGTACTTGGCGCAGCAGCGGTCGTGCTTGCCGTGCGTGCAGACGAGGAAGAGCGGGTGATCGACGGGCGAGCCGGCAGTGTCGAGCGCGACGCCGAGCAGGTCGTCATGCCGCTCGAGCTCGAGCCGCCGGAGAGTGCCCCCGCTCTCCGTGGTGTGGACGACGAACGTGAGAAGCCCGTCCTGTCCGCGTCGCTCGGCACGACGGACGAGGAGGATTCGCGCGTGCGGCAGACGCGAGCGCTCCGCGCGCAGGTGCGCCTTCACCTCCTTGCTGAGCGTCGACCCGTCGACGGCGTCGTGCGCCCAGAGCCCGCGGTACTCGATCAGGATCCAGGTGTCGACCCGGCTCGCCGTCGCCGCGAGCGGCTCCGCATGGGCGAACGACGTCTCGGCGCAGAGTGTCTTAGACGCCCAGGACGAGGCAGATCACCTGCCCGCTCGCGACGGCGTCCCCGGCCGCGACCGACAGGCCGGAGACTCTCCCGGCGCGGTGGGCGACGATCTCGTTCTCCATCTTCATCGCCTCGACGATGCAGACCACCCTGCCAGCCTCGATCTCTTCGCCCTCGGCCACTTCGACCTTCAGCACCGTGCCCTGCATCGGGGTGACAACGGCCTCGCTGCCGGCGCCGCCGGAGCCGTGCGCCGCGCGCTCGCGACGGCGGCGCGCAAGCTCGACCCAGGGCGGTTCAGGCTCGAGCACGGTCACCTCGTAGCGGCGCCCACCGACCTCGAC
>JAXIPI010000339.1:0-5614 GCA_045403015.1 Gaiellaceae bacterium
GCCGAGCAGACCGAGAGGAAGGTCTCGAGCGCCGCCTTCGACGCCCGGCCCTCTGCGAACTTCTTCGCAAACTCGGCGCGCTGGTCGAAGCGCAGCTGCCGGCCGGCGATGGTCGCCCAGTAGCGCTGCTCGTCCTCGTCCATGTACATCGGGTCGATCCGCTGCCATTCGCGCTGGATGACCGCGAGCCGGCGCGAGACGTCGGGGGTGACCGGGACGAGCCACGTCGCCGGCGAGAGCCTGCGACGGGCGCGGCGCTGGACACGGCGGCGCGGCGCCGGCGTGACGCGCGCTCCCTCGCGGTAGAAGTCGGCGTCGAGCAGCGAGTGGAGCGAGACGACGCGCTCGTTGTGCGTCGCCGACTTGGGCGTGAAGTCGAGGACGATCCCCGCTTCCTTGCGCGGATGGGTGCGCATGATCCGGCCAATCCGCTGCTGGTAGACCCGCTTCGACGCCGTGGGAGCGAGGTGCATGCAGACGGTCGCGCGCGGCGAGTTCCATCCCTCGGCGAGCAGCATCGCGTTGATCAGCACGTTGATGTCGCCGCGCTCGTAGGCCGCGAGCGTCTCGGCGAGCTTCACCGGCGGTGTGCGGCCCGAGACGGCCTCCGCCTTAAGGCCGGCGGCGCGGAACTCCTGCGCGAGGTTGTAGGCGTGGTCGACGCCGGCCGCGTAGACGATCCCGGGCGTCGAGTCGAAGCGCTCGCGGTAGAGGCTCGCCGCGGCCTGGTTCAGAGCCTGGTGATCGAGCGCTGCAGCCAGGGCGCGCTCCTCGAAGTCGCCGCCGACGATGGGGACCGAGTTGATCGCGGCGGCAGGGGGCACGCGCAGGCAGCGCAGAGGCGCGATCAGCCCGCGGCGGGCCGCATCGGCAAGCGGGAGGTCGTCGACCGAGGCCGGGAAGACGTCCGAGACCTGCTTCGCGATCAGCTGCTCTGTGGCAGTCATGCCGATGTAAATCGGCTCCGGGAAGCTGCGGATCGCCGCACTCGTCTTCTCACCGAGCGCCGTGTGGGCCTCGTCGCAGATCACGAGCTGGTACGCCTCACGCGAGACCGAGTCGGCATGCCGCGCGAACCAGGCGTAGGTCTGGATCGTGATCGGCGCGCCGCGGAGCGGTTCTTTCCCCCGCTCGATCGCGTCTGTGAATCGGTCGCCGTAGCCCTCGGTCGTCAGGTCCCGCTGGAACTGCGAGACGAGCAGCCGCCTGTGTGTGAGGATCAGGATCCCGAGCGTGCGCGCTGCTTCGACGAAGCCGGCGGCGGCGATCGTCTTCCCCGACGCGGTCGGGTGGCGGAAGCGGTAGCGGCGGACGGCGCCTGGATCCTCGCCCACGAAACCCTCGTCGGGCTCGTCCTCGCCGTCGTCCTCGACCGGCTCGTCCTCCTCCTCGCCTTCCTCCGGCTCGAGCTCGGCGTCGCCGTTCCCGTTTCCGTTTCCGTTCTCGTCCTCCGCGTAGCGCTGGTTGGCCGCGATCAGCTCGGTGAGCATTCCGGCGAGCGCGTCGATCTGGTGCTTGCGGAGCTCTGTGCCGGCGGCGGTCGTCGGCGGCTTCTGCGAGAGAACACGCTCGAGCCCGAGCAGGAACCCGAAGCGAACCTTCCAGCGGGACGAGGGCGTCGTCCGCCCGGCGTCGATCTCGGCCAAGGCGTCGTCCAGCGCCGCACGGCGTGCGGTGCCGGGGGCGAGTGCTTCACCCGGTTCCTCGCCGGGGTGAAGGAAGGGCTCTCCGGCCCATTTGTGCGCGCGGAGCGCGTCGGCGTTCAAGCCATCCGCCGCGTCCGACGTGAGTGTCGGGTTCAGTATCGCTTCTGACATATGCGCAGCACGAATTGGATGTGCTGCTTTCCTCAGGAGTGGCGCGCCCGTTTGTTGACCAATGCGGACGAGCGGCGCTTCTCGCAGCATACCCGAATTCGCGCTGTTCGGAGTGCCTATTCTGGGTAGATGGCTGATTGGGAGGAGCTGCACGCGCGGGCGCGCGAGCGCTACGAGGACGGTGCGGCGCGGCTTCCTGACGATCCCGACCAGCGACAGCGGCAGCTGACGAGAATGGGGAACGCTGCCGGCGCAGCGGGTCTTACGGCGCTGATGGCCGGCCGCGACGGCGGCGAGTGGTTCGCGCGTTCGGCCGACCGCTACCGCGAGAGCTGGGAGCACGCCCCACCGGAGAGTTGGGGCCGGCCGATCGGCGCGATCAGGTCGCGGATCCTGGGCGGCGACTGGGAGGGGGCGGCCGACGATGCACGGTGGGCGCTCGAGGTCGGCGCGGCCGAGTCCGACTCCCCGATCGGCCGCTACGCCGCCGCACTCGCCTTCGCGACGCTCGGAGACTGGGACGACGTGCGGCCACACGCCGACGTCGCCCGCACGCACGCGATCTTCCCGAGTGCGGTCGCCGACGCGCTCGCGTTTATCGCGGCGGAAGACTTGGCCGGCTACGTCGAAGCGGTCGAGGAGGTCCTCGAGTCGTTCGAGGCGCGCCACGTGTATCTCGAGGACGTCCCGGTTGCGGACACCGTGCTCGTGCTCCAGGCGCTCGCCGGCCGGCGCGGCATGACGGCCGAGCTGGAGTCGGAGCTGCTGCCATGAAGAGATCGGTGTGGCTCTACGACGGTGGGTGCAGGTTCTGTCGCTTCTCCGCGCGGCTCGCTGCCCGCTTCGACCGGGGTCGCTTTGCCTACCTCCCCTTTGACGACGGCGCGGCCGCACCGCTGCTTGCCCGGCTACCCGAGGGGAGGCGATATGCAAGCGCCCACCTCTTCCGGCCAGACGGCTCGGTCTGGAGCCCGAGCAGTGCCCCCTACCGGCTCATCGCGGACAACCGCCGCCGGCTGGGGCGGCTCGTTCCCGCTCGCCCTGGCCCGCGCCGCTATCCCTGAGGCAGCTGCGAAGCGGCCCCGCTGTCGAGGATCGCGATCGTCGTGCGGCCGCGGATCATGCTCGCCGGAATCGCCGCGGTTGGATCGTCGACGAAGGCGCGGTGCACCACGTCGGCTTTTCCCTCACCCGTGACGAGGTAGACGAGCAGGCCTGCGGCGGCAAACATGGGCGGCGTCATCGTCACGCGCGGGACGAACGGCTCGAACTTGGCCTCGGCTGCGACCGCTCGCCGCTCCTTCTCGTCGAGGGCAGGTGCATTCGGGTACAGCGACGCGGTGTGCCCGTCGGAGCCGATTCCGTTAAGCGCCAGGTCGAGCGTGACGTCCACCAGCTCGGCGTCGTAGAGGTCGGCGGCCTTCTCGGCGCCCAGCTCGCCGCGGACCCTATGCACCTCCGGCTGCACGGTGACCCGGTCGAGCAGCGCCTCCTTTGCGAGGCGGTAGTTCGAGAGCTCGTCGTCGGGCGGCACGGCTCGATCGTCTCCGAACCAGATCTGGGCACCGGACCAGTCGGGGCGAAGCTGTGCGGCGAGCTCGAAGGCGAGGCCGGGCGACGAGCCGCCGGACAGCGCCACATGGCCCGCGGTCACGACCAGGAGCTCGGCGGTCGCCCGAGCGGGGTCATCGACGACGTGGATCTCGACGCCGTTGAGGCTACGTGTCGCCACGCGCAAGCTCGCGCGACCGGTCCATCGCGGCCTGGATTGCGTTCAGGAACGCGGCGCGCACGCCTGCCTGCTCGAGCTCGCGGATCGCTGCGATCGTCGTCCCGCCCGGCGACGTGACCATCTCGCGCAACTCCACTGGGTGCATGCCCAGGTCGCGCAGCTGCTTCGCCGTCCCGAGCATCGTCTGGACGACGAGCTGCGTCGAGACCTCGCGCGACAGGCCGAGCAGGATCCCCGCCTCGATCATCGCCTCCGCCAGCAGGGCGAAGTAGGCCGGCCCCGAGCCGGAGACTGCGGTGACGGCGTCCATGTAGGGCTCCGCGACGCGGACGACAGCCCCGACGTGGCGGAGTGCCTCCTCGGCGAGCACCATGCTCTCCTCACCGGCGTGGGAGCCGGCGCAGATCCCTGCCATGCCCTCGTGGACGACGGCCGGCGTGTTGGGCATCGCGCGGACGACTGGAACCCCGTCGCCGAGGTGGCGCTCGATGGCGGCGGTCGGGATCGCTGCGGCGATCGAGAGGACGGTCTGCTCCGGCTGGATCAGCGGCCCGATCTCGCCGAGCAGCGTCTCGATGTCCTGCGGCTTGACCGCGATCACGACGAGTGCAGCGCCTGCCGCGGCTTCGGAGTTCGAGAGCGTGACATGCACGCCGTGGCGCTCGCGCAGCTCGGTCGCACGCTCCTCTCGCCGGGTCGACGCTGAGAGCTCCGCCTGCGTGCGCCAGCCAGCGGAGAGGAGACCGGCGATGAGCGCTTCCCCGATCTGGCCCGCTCCGAGGATCGCAATCCTGCGCTCGTCCACAGCCATCGCAGAAGTGTAGGCGCGCTCTACAGCGACATCGGCGCGAGCCGCTCGGCGAGTGCGGTCAGCACCGTGATCTGGATCTTCGGCGAGTGGTCGAGCAGTTGACGGAAGGCGCGGTCGGTGATCACGAGTGCGCGCACCGGCGAGGTGGTCGTGATCGTCGCGTTCCGAGGTGTCTTGGCGATCAGCGCGATCTCGCCGAAGAAGTCTCCCGGTCCGAGCTTGGCGATCTTCTTCCCGCCACGCTCCACGTCGCCCGTCCCTTCGACGATCACGAAGAACTCGCGCCCGGAGTCGCCCTCCTTGATCAGCGTCTTTCCCGCGGGCAGATCGATCTCGTCGGCGATCGAGACGATCTCGGCCAGCTCCGCCTTCGAGGCGGACGCGAAGAGCGGGACGCTCTTGATCAGGTCGATCTTCGAGTTGTGCCCGAGGTTCATGACCGGATCCTACGCCTCTGTTATGCGGCTCGGCAACGCACGAGCCGGGCGCGATCTGCGCTCGCCCCGGGAACGAGCCCTGCGCTCCAGCCCTTCATCAGATAGACGCCCGCGAGCCCGGCCCATTCCTCGTACGGAGCGAGCAGCTCCGCGGTCTCGTGCAGCTCGACCCAACGGCCTCGGAGCGCAGAACAGAGCTTGACGAGGGCGAGGTCACCGACCAGTCCGTGGCGGTAGCTCCCGAGGCCTTCGAGCGCGATGATCCCGAGCGACCACGGGCCGAGACCGCGCTCGCGCAGGAGCCGGGTCGCCACGGCTTCGATCGGTTGGGCGCGGAGCGCCTCGAGATCGAGTGTGCGGCAGATGCGGACGAGAGTCGACGCGCGCTGCGTCGCAAGCCCTAGCCGCCGCAGCTCCGCCGGAGAGAGCGCGCCGAGTGCCTGGCGGCTCGGCGCCGGCTCGCCGCACGCGCGCATGATCGCCCGCTCGATCGCCAACGCGCGCCTGGCCTCGATCAGCTGCCCGCAGACGGCGCGTAGAACCGCGTGGGCGACGGTCGCGCGACGCAATGGGCGAAGGCCGTGCAAGCTCCGGATCGACGGGCCGAGCAGCGGGTCGTGGCGGAAGCGCTGCGCGAATTCGGTCGTGTCGGAGTCGAGCGCGAGCATGAACCGCAGCAACGCGAGCGACTCCTCGTCGGGTGCGCGCAAGACGACGAGCCCGTCTGAACGCTGCCACGCCTGTCCGCGTCGGTCGCCCGGAAGTGCCGTCTCGAACGCGGGGCGCCGGTAGGTCATCAGGTGCAGGCGGTAGGGCC
>JAXIPI010000169.1:0-5399 GCA_045403015.1 Gaiellaceae bacterium
ATCCAGAACATCGCGGTCGCAGCGGCCTACCTAGCGGCTGCTGGTAACGGCGAGGTCGGGATGGCGGAGCTGATGCGGGCGACAGCGCGCGAGTACCGGAAGCTCGGCCGGCTCTGCACGCCTTCCGAGTTTGGCCCGTACTACGACCTCGTCTCCGAGACGGACAACGTATGACCCAACGTGAAAGGAGCGACTGTGCACGAACACGAGCAGACACAGCAGGCGGGCGGCCGTGGCGCAAGACCGAAGGAGAAGGCAGCGCCGAGCATCGCTTCGCAGATCGGCAACGCTGGCATTGCGCGGCTTGTCGAGGGAGAGGGGATCGACCGGAGCGGCGGCGGCCCGGGGCGGCTCGACCACGAGGTCGCCCGCGCGATCGACGAGCAGCGAGGTCGCGGCCGTGAGCTCGACACGGACGCGCGTGCCACGTTGGAGAGCGGCCTCGGTCAGGACTTCTCCGACGTGCGCATCCACGACGACGCCGGCGCACACGCGTTGTCCAAGGCGGTGAGCGCCGAGGCGTTCACGACCGGCTCCGACGTCTTCTTCCAGTCGGGCAAGTACGACCCAGGGAGCAGTGAAGGGCAGAAGCTGCTCGCACACGAGCTCACCCACGTCGCCCAGCAGCGCGGTGCGAGCCCAACGTCGGAGATGACCGTCAGCGACCCCGGCGACGCGTCCGAGGTCGAGGCGAAGGCGGTTGCCGATCAGGTCTCGTCGGCTCAGCCATCGGCCCCACAGACAAGCGCGACCGTGTCGCGCGCCGAGGAGGAGGAGCTTCAGATGAGCCGCGTCGACCGGGCGGAGGAAGAGGAGGAGCCGCTCCAGGGGTGATACGCCCACGCTTTCGGGCGGCGCCCGTGCCCGTTCGGGCATGCGCGTGTACCCGCCCGGTCTCCCGGCCGGACCTGGTTTCGGTGGGGCCGGGCGGCGAACGTGTACCCGATCCGTCGTTCTCAAGGGAGGACCGATGCCCAACTATTACTCCCCCGGCGTCTACGTCGAGGAGGTCGATTCCGGCTCCCGCCCGATCGAGGGAGTTGCTACTGCCGTCGCAGCGTTTGTCGGGTTCGCGCGGAAGGGGCAGTTCAACAAGCCGACGCTGGTCACGAACTGGACCCAGTTCACGGAGAACTTCGGTGGCTTCATCGAAGGGTCGTATCTGGCGCACTCGGTCTTTGGCTACTTCGCGAACGGCGGCAGCATCGCCTACATCGTCCGCGTCGGCGAGGAGGCGAACAAAAAAAACGCCCAGGCCGCGCTTCCGGCGGCAGGCGAAGGCGAGGAGAAGGGCGAGGCATTCCGCGTCACCGCACTGGATTCGGGCGTGGGCGGCAACGATCTCGAGGTCGAGATCGCCAACGCGACGCATGGCTCTCCGGGCGACACGTTCAAGCTCGTCGTCAAGAAGAAGGACGAGACGGAGCCAGTCGAGATCTTCGACGAACTGACGATCAAGTCGGGCGTGCAGAACGTCCTCAAGGTCGTGAACGTCCTCTCGGACACGATTCAGCTCGACCCGCTCGAGCCAGACCTGGCAATCGCGACGATGCCGGCCCTTGGTCCCGTGACGCTCGAAGGTGGCGTCGCCGTCGACGGGCGCCCGATCACCAAAGAGGAGTACGTCGGCGAGACGGCCGCTCGGTCGGGCTTCGGCGGTCTCGAGGAGATCGACGAGATCACGATGGTCTGCGTCCCGGATGCGATGGCCGCCTACCAGGCGGCGTTGAAGAACGGGAAGACAACGTTCACGGGCGAGGACCTGCAAGTCGTCCAGCAGGCGATGATTGATCACTGCCAGTCGCTGGGCGACCGCGTGGCAATCCTCGACCCGCCACCCGGAATGAAGGTCCAGGACATGCTCGACTGGCGCACGAAGACGAACTACGACTCGAAGTACGCGACGCTCTACTGGCCGTGGATCAAAGTGTCGGATCCCGCGACCGGCAACAACATCTTCGTTCCGCCCTCTGGCCACATGGCCGGTATCTGGGCACGCTCCGACGCGACGCGCGGCGTACACAAGGCGCCCGCGAACGAGGTCGTGCGGGGCACGATCGCACTCGAGACCAAGATCACGAAGCCCGAGCACGACCTGCTCAACCCCATAGGGATCAACTGCATCAGAGAGTTCTCGGGCCTCGGCATCCGCGTGTGGGGCGCCCGCACAATCTCGAGCGACCAGTCGTGGCGGTACCTCAACGTCCGCCGCCTCTTCAACTACATCGAGGAGTCGGTGCTCGAGGGAACGCAGTGGGTTGTCTTCGAGCCGAACGACATGGACCTCTGGGCGCGAGTCCGCCGGACGATCAGCGCGTTTCTCCTCGGTATCTGGCGCGACGGTGCCCTGTTCGGTGCCACTCCGGAGGAGGCGTTCTACGTGAAGTGCGACGCCGAGAACAACCCGCCCGAATCGGTGGACGCGGGCCGCCTGATCTGCGAGATCGGGATCGCGCCCGTGAAGCCGGCCGAGTTCGTCGTCTTCCGCATCTCCCAGTACTCGGGCGGCGCGTCGGTTTCCGAATGAGAAAGGAGCTGTGAGACATGCCGATCGGCGAAGACGCACTTGCCGGCTACCACTTCAGCATCGAGATCGACGGCGTCACGATTGCCCAGTTCCGCGAGGTCTCGGGCCTGAATGCAGAGATCACGACGATCGAGCACCGTGAAAACAACCCGAAGGGCCTGCCGGTGCTCAAGAAGCTGCCGGGGGCGAAGAAGTTCGGCGACATCACGCTGAAGCGCGGCCGTACGGACTCCAATGACCTTTGGAAGTGGCTGAAGACCGTCCAGGACGGGAAGATCGACGACGCGCGCAAGAACGGCTCGGTCGTCCTCTACGACTACGCCGGTGCCGAAAAGAGCCGCTTCAACTTCCTGAAGGCCTGGCCTTCGAAGGTCTCGCTGGCGTCGTTGCAGGCGGGCGGTAACGACGTGCTCGTGGAGGAGTGCACGATCACGCACGAAGGAATCGCACCCGCATGACCTCGGGCGGCGCAGTCCTCGAATCCCCGCATGCAGAGGCGGAGGCGCTCCGAACGGAGTTCGCGTTCGAGTTGCCGCGGGGCTACGTCGACGATGGCGACGTCGTTCACCGCCAGGGTCTCATGCGGCTCGCCACTGCGAGAGACGAGATCCTGCCGTTGCGCGACCCGCGCGTCCGCGAGAACGAGAGCTACCTCACCGTGATCCTGCTCTCCCGGGTGATCACCCGCCTCGGCTCGCTGGGCGAAAACGAGGTGACGCCGGGGGTGATCGAGAAGCTGTTCGCCTCCGACCTCGCCTTTCTGCAGGACCTGTACCGGCGCGTGAACCAGGAAGGACACACCCGGGCGGCGGTCAGCTGCCCTTCCTGCGGGAGCGACTTCGAGGTCGACGTGACCGGTGACGGCCTGGGGGGGTCGTGACGTTCGATCCCGAGCGGCTGTTCGAAGAGGTCGCCTACGTGGCGTACCACTTCCACTGGCCGCTGGAAGAGATCGTCGACCTCGAGCATCCACTTCGGCAGCGCTTCGTGGAGGAGATCGCAGCGATCAACCGCGCTCGCGCGAGCGAGGCGTGATCGATGACCCTCGCCCCGCCGATCCGCTGGGTGCAGCCGAGCGCTGAGCCGACCGCCGCGCCGGAGGCGCCGCGGCCCGGCGACTGGAGCGAGCTGCCGGCGATCGAGCGAGCGAGCGGCGAGTTCGAACTGACCGCCCGCTCCCAGGCGTTCGTCAACGGGCTGGCATCCCAGCGGCCGGCCAGAGCGACGCTCGCCCCGCTGCGCGGCGGGAGGAGCCTCGAAGCGCCGCACGGGCTGGTGCGCGGCATCGCCCGCGTCCTCGACGGCGGCCGGCGTGACGGGCCTGACCTGGCGCCCGCGCCGCCGGCCCGTGCGCGACGACGGCGCGCAGCGGTCGCGGGCCAGAGTCCGGCGGCGAGTGCGCCGTCGCTCGCGACCGAGCATGAGGCGAACGCCGAGCCGGCGTTCGCGGCCGCTGACGTTGGCCTCGGTGCAGCCGAGCTTCCTGAGCCCCGGCAGCGTGTCGTCCAGGCCGTCACCAGCCTTGGAGGGCCCGCTGTGCGCGACACGATTGCGCTGACCCGCGCGGAGGGCGGCGTGCCGGAGCCACCTGCCGGCCGCATCTCGCGTGCACCGCTCGAGCTCGATCGCTCGGAAGCGCCCGTGACTGAGGCAGACACGAGCTCGGCGGTTGCCTCGGAAACGCAGGACACCTCACACGCCGGGCCGTCGCCTGGCCCACCGCTTTCCGAGTTCGTTCCTCGTCGCGTGCGAAGCCGCCCGGCGCATCTACCCGCTCCCGTCGAGCCCGGTCCCGCAGCCGTGACCTCGGACGTCGAGGCACCTGCCGCCGAACCTGAGCCGCTGCGCCCTTCCGGTAGGCCTGAGCCGATGCAGGTCACGAGCCTCGTGACGCCGGCTCGATCGCTCGCAGCGCATTCGCTGACGTCTTCAGACGAGGCTTCGAGCGGCGTTACACTGGACACGGTTCCGACGGCCCCAGCCGGCAGCACCCCAACGCGTGAAGCGTCGCGTCCCACCGTGACGCGCGTCACGGGGGCGCCGGCGCCGACGGTGAGCGCGTCGACGACACGCGACTCCGACGCGACGCCGCATCCCGAGGTAGATATCCACACCGCGCCCGTTCAGGCTGCGGCCGTCACGACGCACGAGCAAGCTGCCTCGGTTGCCGCACCGGAAGAGCCCGTGTCCTTCGAGCAGAGTCCCAAAACGGCCCACCCGGTGGCGGCAGCGCAACCGCGTCTCCCTGACCCGCCAACCGGCGGCGGCAAGCCGAACACCACGCCGGCGCAGCGAATCTCGAGCGCGGGGGAGGTCGTGCGGCGGGCAACGGCGCCGGGCGAGCTCCACGCGCCAGAGGCGCCCACCGACGCGCGCGAGGCACTCGCCCCAGCGCCCGTCGTCGATGCACCTGTAGGTGGTCCCGAGGCGCACGCAAAGAGCGACGCAAACGCGGTTCCGAAGCCGTTGGCCCGACAGGGCCCGCCGGGACACGGAGCCGCGACCGTAGCGGACGTCCATCGCGAAGCGACGACACCGCTCGGACCCGTTGCGCGCGATGCGCGCACCGACGTTCCCGTCGCCCGTGCCGGCGCCGTCGAGTCGCCCCCGCCCGCTCGCAAGTCACAGTCACAGGCCCGAGCCTCGACGGCGGCAGCCGTCCAGCGGCACGCACCGGCGCAGCCGCGCAAACGCACTGCCGCCCCGACGCCTACCGACACGTCCGAGCCCGCCGAGCCAGCCGTTGGTCCCCGCGCAGTCGAGTCGCCGCACGCTCGCAAGACGCAGTCACAGGCCCGAGCCTCGACGACGGCAGAGGTCCAGCGGCAAGCACTGGCGCAGCCGCGCAAACGCACTGCCACCTCGACGCCCG
>JAXIPI010000214.1:0-14280 GCA_045403015.1 Gaiellaceae bacterium
GTCTTCGACTCGGCGATGGGGCCGCAGGAGATGCTGACGGAGATCCGTGTTCCCAAGATCGGCAACTGGACCGGCTGGTCGTACCTCAAGTACAACCGGCGGGCTCAGGACTGGGCGACAGTCGGCGTCGCCGCGCTCGTGCGCCATGAGAACGGCTCCGACAAGGTCGACGACGCCCGGATCGCGCTGACGAACATGGGCTCGACGCCGTTGCGGGCGACCGCAGTGGAGCAGGCGCTCGTGGCCGGCGAGGCGGATCCGGCTGTGCACATGGCGGACGGGACCGATCCTCCGAACGACACCGCCGCGAGCGCCGAGTTCCGCTCGCACCTGGCGCGCGTGATCGGCGGGCGCGCGATCGAGGAGGCGATGGCTAGGTAGCGCCCAGCCCGCCGCGGACGATCACAACGCCCGGCTCGAGCACGTAGCCGTACCGATCGTTGAGGCGGCGGATCGGCTCGTTCCGAACCTCGTTCGAGGTCTGCAGCGACGTGTAGCCGTTCGCCTTGGCCCAGGCGATCTGCGTCCGCTTGAGCGCTCCCGCGAGCCCGCGGCCGCGCTGGGCACGCTTGACTCCGGTGAGGTCGTGAAAGGCGCGCTCGGTGTTCTCCGCCATGAACGAGAGCTTGGCGTAGCCGACGACCTCGCCGTGCTCGAGTGCGACGAAGACCGCGCGCGGATCATCGCTCGCGCCGCGCATGTCGCGCGCTAGCCACTCGTCGAGCGTGCCGACGTCGCTCTCCTCCTCGCCGGGGATGTCCGGCGTCGCCTCGCGCGCGACCTCCCACATTCCCTGCGCCAGCTCGGGCAAGTCGGCCCACGTCACGATCTCGATCCCCTCCGGCGGTGCCGGCTCGGCAATCTCAGCCGACGTGAGGTCCAGAACGAGCCGCGAGTTCCGCCCCATCTCGTGGTACCCATGGCGCGCCGCCCACGCGATGCTGCCCTCGTCATCCTCTGAGACGGGACCTTCGAGCTCCGTACAGTCGTGCTCGGCCGCCCACCCCTCGAGCGCGTCGAGGACGGCGATGCCGACGCCTGCGCCACGCTCGTCCGGTGGAACGAACGCGGCTCCGATCGCGCGATAGGGCGGTGTGTGCCAGCCGACGAGCGCATAGCCGGCGCCGGCCGTGTCGTCGTCTCGCTCCGCGAGCAGCCAGACCATGTCGCCGGCCGGGTTGCGCCAGTCGACGAAGCCGGCAACGCTGGCCTGCTCCCGCGGTTGGGCCTCGAGGGCGACGGAGACAAGTTCCTCCAGCTCGTCCTCGGCGATCTCGCGAATCCGCAGCATCCGGCTACACTATGGAGCGAACACACATACGGGGGCGACCTGGTTTCGACGTGGTCGATACGCCGGTAGAGCTGCAAGCCGAGGTCCCCGGTTGGCCTCGTAAATCCACCGGGAAACAGATAAATGCGAAGAATGATCTCGCAATCGCTGCCTAGGTAACTAGAGCCGGCGACGCCGCTCCTGGTTCGGCCCGAGGCCAGGGTAGCGGCGCCAACGTTCGGGCTCGGCGCCAAGGGAGAGCCAATCGCCCGCGGCGCGACGCTTCAGGATGGCTAGCCCGTCGGTAGGTCGTCTGGGAACCGGCCGCCGGGTGAACTCAAAGCCCAGACTACGCTTGTAGATGCTTTGTCCGGTGCGTCCGCGGACGCGGGTTCGATTCCCGCCGCCTCCACTTTTCCCTGCTAGCGGGCTATTTCTCGATCGGAAAAGAATCGGCGTCTCGCCTGTCATCGCTCGTTCGGGTGCCTTCGGGAGGAAGCTTGGGTTTACCGATGAGGATAGGTGGACAAAGTCCACATACTCGACAAAGACGACATTGAGAGCTATAGTCGGAGGACGATGGCGACTAGAGAGCTACTGAACGTTCGCGATACGGCCCGAGCGTTGGGCGTGCACGAGAACACGATCCGTAACTGGGAGAGCCGCGGCTTGCTGCGCGCTGTTCACCTTCCCGGCAGCGGCTTCCGGCGCTTCGACGTGCAGGATGTCGAGCGTCTGCGCGCCGAGATGTTCGAGCAGCTGGCGCCCGCGACCGAGGGTCCAGTCGTGAACCCCGGGCGCAAGCGCAGCGGCCGGCTCGTCTTCGGCGACGCCACGGAGTGAGGCAGGACAAGCTGACCGGGGCCGCCGATAGGCTGGCCCGCCGATGTCGCCCCGACCCGAACGACCTTCCGATGCTGAGTACTACGAGCGCGATCGCGTGGAGCTCTTCAGCCAGGGCGACCTGTTCCGCGACGTGCCGCTCGCGTATCCGTTGCCGGCCGACGAGCTCGTGATCGA
This sequence comes from Gaiellaceae bacterium, assembly GCA_045403015.1. Taxonomy (GTDB): domain Bacteria; phylum Actinomycetota; class Thermoleophilia; order Gaiellales; family Gaiellaceae; genus Gaiellasilicea. The sequence continues at coordinate 2,291 of JAXIPI010000214.1, forward strand.
CGACGCAGAGGGTGGAGGCAGCCGACGCTTCCTGAGCGGTCCGCTGGAGTTCGGTCCGGCGATGCTGATCACGCCGAGCTGCTCCCTCGGGGCTCAAGGTGCGGCGGGCTACGGTCACCCGGTTCGAACACTCGTGCCGGTGATTCCGCTCGCGGAACTAGTCGGTCGCGGCGTGGTCAAGGAGACGGCGCTCGCAGACATTCGGCGCTTCGACTACCTGATCAACTACATGTACCTGCCGTCGCTCGCCGCCGACGATCTGGAGTTCGCGATGCCGGAGAGCGTCGCGCTCCTCTACATGCCGGTGACGCTCCACCACGCATTCCTCGAGGGTCAGCGTGTCTCACAGCTCGCCTATCGCGGCGCCCAGCAGCTTCAGCGAAAGCTCGTGTGGTTCTACTCGGGCTGGCTCGAGGACGATCTTGAGTTGTTCGACCCGCCGATGGACTGAACATGACCGTTCCGGCCGCGACGCCATAGGCTGAGGCGTATGACGCGGACGTTCGAGTTCGAGAGCTGGGTCGAGAACGACCTCTACACGTACCGGTACGTCAGCCGCGACCGGCGGATCGTGGAGCAGAACTGGCCGGGCCTCTTCGGCGAGTGGCCGGAGACCGGCGCGACGCCGTACACGGAATACGCCGTCAACAACAACAACTGCGAGGAACTGGCGATCTACCTCGGACTGATCTGGCGAATGACAGCTGGGCGGATGCTCTACGGCGTGCCGCGTTACGACCGAGATCATGCGATGTACGCGGCCGGTGCCCCATTCGCGCTTGTCCGATGGGAGTACGACGTCGAGAACGAAGCCGGAAGCGAGTTGGGCGCAATCCGCGGCTACGTTCCCGCTCGATCGTCAGTCCGGCTGTTTCCGCCCCCGACCCCATGGGAGGTGGAACACGCCGGCCACGCGGGCTTCTTCGAGCTCCCGGTGTTCACGATCTTCCGCGACGTTCTCAAAGCGCTCCTCTCCGACGCCAGCGCGGAGTTGAACCTGTACGCCCTCACGCCCGAGCACGCGAGAGCGATGAAGGTGGCCGACGCGCTCCAGGCTGGCGAGCGGCCACATCTGCCCTCTGTCCTCGAGAGTGGCGAGATGCTGATCGACCTGTCGATTGGCGTCGACATGGGGTACGAAGACGTCATCGTGATCCAGTCACCGAACGACCTGAATGAGAGACTCGAGGCGCTGACCCACGAGTACCTGATCGCGATTGCGGCCTATGAGCAGGACGTCGAGAACATCTCTAGCGTCGACGACTTCAACGAGAGGATCGGCAAGCTGCTCAATCTGGGCGATGAAGCCACATTGGCTCGCGCGGCCCGATGATCGCCGCAGCGGGTTGAGAGGAACCTTGCGCGGGTTCGATTCCCGCCGCCTCCACTTCATTTTCGCAGATTGTTCGAATGCAAGACCTGACCTGAACCTAGGCGTGCCCCATCGGCCCGAGGGTACGTTTGGGCTGCAATGGACCTCGTTCTTCTTATCGGGATACCTGCGACGGGGAAGACGTCCTTCTACGCATCCGAGCTTATGCGGTCGCATTTGCGGATTAGCAGGGACACACTGGGCACGGCACATCGTGAAGCCGAGTTGTTCGCCGCAGCGATCCGGACCAAGACTCGCATCGTCATCGACAACACCAACGTCACTCGTGCCGATCGCGCGCAGTTCATCGCGCGAGCCCGGCAGGCTGGTTACACCGTGCGGGGATTCTTCTTCGAGTCTCGCCGCGAGGACGCTCGAGCACGCAACAACACTCGGGACGACCGAGACCGGGTTCCTGAGGTCGCGATCGGTGATAAGAGCAGTCGCCTCGAGCTTCCGTCGCGCCAGGAGGGCTTCGACGAGCTGTGGTTCGTCCGGCTAGAGCGCGACGGCGGCTTCGTGACGGAGGCTTGGCGCGATGAAGTTTGATGAGCTTGACGCACGCATGCGGCGCTTCGAGACGTCGCACGACCATTGCGTCCTGCCCGGCATTTTCATGGTCGCGCGTATCGACGGTCGTAATTTCACGCGACTGACGAAGGAGCTCCACGAGTTCGAGGCGCCGTTTGACGAGCGCTTCCGTGATCTCATGCTCGGCACGGTCGAGCACCTGATGGACTGCGGCTTCCGCGTTACCTACGGCTACACGCAGAGCGACGAGATCTCGCTCTTACTGCATCGAGACGAAGAGTCGTTCGATCGCAAGTTGCGCAAGCTGGACTCGGTTTTCGCCGCGGAAGCGACATCGGCCTTCGTCCTCAACCTAGGCGCGCCGGCAGCTTTCGATTGTCGGATCAGCCAGTTGCCAACCGAAGACCTGGTCGTCGACTACTTCCGTTGGCGACACGAGGACGCTCACCGCAACGCGCTCAACGCCCAGGCTTACTGGGCCCTGCGAAAGGACGGCGCGAGTGCGCGAGAGGCGACGAAGACCTTGCAACGCCTCTCGGTCGCGGACAAGAACGAACTGCTCTTTGGTCACGGCGTCAACTTCAACGATCTCCCGCTCTGGCAGAAACGCGGTAGCGGGATCTGGTGGGAAACCTTCGAGAAGCCTGGGGTCGACGGCAGGACCGGGGAATCCGTCACGGCGATTCGGCGACGCCTTCGGAGGGAGCTTGAGTTGCCAATGCGCGATGCTTATGACGCGTTCATGCGCGAGCGACTCGCTGAGGCAGTGGCCTGAGGGTTCGTCGGCGGCACCGGCCACGAAGGCCGATCTGTCTGACAGCCGGCGTAACCTGGGCCAGTAGTAGTTCTGTTTGAGTTCTTGATGAACGTCATGATTGACATCATGCTAAATTACAGTATAATCTTCATGACATCGCAGAGATGGAGAAACGATGAGCGGTGAACTTCTAATTCGGCCGGCTTTGAATGACCACGAGGTGGTGAACGACCTGCTCGCGCCGGGCGGTACGGGAATCATGGTCGGACGGCAGCGGCCGCTCGTCAGTCGTTTGGTCGTCGACGCTCCCGTGGCTGCTCGGCGGCCGCAGTTCGCGGAAGCGGCGGCTGGCGCAGGTATCCCGTTTCTAGTTGACCCGTTGACACCGCTACTCCACGGCGAGCTGCGTGACGAAGACTCATGGGCAAGACTGACGTTCGGGCGCGCTGAGGCCGTGGCGTCGGCAGATTTTGCCGCGCGTGCCGACCGGGACCAATACGTTGGAGAGGTCGTCGAGTTCGAGCTGAGCCAAGGCGCGACCGCTGTAATTCCTCCCTATCCCTATGTGTCAGCTCCGGACGATCCGTGGTTCCTAGTCGCGTTGGATTGGATTCGACTCACGCGAGCAGCGATGGAGAGGGATGGCATTGCGTTGCCGCTCGTTCCCGTCTTGTGCGCTCAGTTGATGAAGATGGGATCGGAGAAGACGTGGAATATCGGGCTCGATCGCTTCGCTGCAGCAGCCCGTGATGCTGGCGCGCAATCCATTGGTCTCTGCCTCTCGCCGGCGGGCGACGGGAACGACTCGTACCACAAGCTTTGGCGCCTCTTCCTCGCCATGAGCCATCTCAAGACCGTCTCGGGTCTTCCGGTCATCGCGTGGAGACAAGGCATCTTCGGACCCGCTCTCGTCGCAGCCGGCGTCGATGGGTACGAGACGGGAATTGGAATCAGCGAGCAGTCCAACATTCGAAGCAACATTGCCGCTCGTCGCCCTCCGAAGCCAGGCCAGAAGCCGGGTAGAGGAGGGGCTGCCGGTGTCTTCGTCGAGCCGCTCGGGCGAAGTCTGAATCCGCGCGTCGCCCGGCGGCTCCTCGAGAACCAGTCGATGCGCGCCAAGGTGATGTGCACGGACGAGCGGTGCTGTCCGCAAGGTGTGACAAGCACGTTGGCGCATCCTCGTGAGCACGCGGTTCGGTCGCGGGCGCGTGAGCTGGCAACGCTCGCAGCTCTTCCGGCTCGACCTTGGCGTCTAAATCACGTCGCGATGAAGGCGCAGGCCGCCGTGACGCTCGCTCAGCAGGCAAATCGCCTACTCGCGAGTGTCGACGAGCCGTTGCGGATCAAGACGACGAGCCTTGAGGCTCTCGCTCGCGTCACTGAGGAGCTTCGACGCGCTGAATCTGAAGGACGCAACGTCGCATGAAAGGAGGATCAGCTAGATGCCTAGCTCGAGCAATCTAAGCGACGCTGGGCTTTACGGTCGGATCGTGGACGAGGTTCGCGAAGCGGCTCTCACTACCGCCGAGGTCGCCCAGATCACCGGCGTTGACGAGCGTCAGGTCTACAACTGGGCGGCTGGCGCCTCGCGACCCAGGGGAGAGAAACGCGACCGTTTGCTCGAAATCCACTACATCATCAAGGAACTCCGCGACGTCTATACACCCGAGGGCACCGACATTTGGGTCCACGCACGGAACCGGAGCCTGAGCGGTCAGCGTCCCATCGACCTATTGATCGCAGGCGACTTTCAGCCCGTCCTGCAGGCCGTCGACCGTCTGCGATCCGGAGCCATGTAGATGGATCGAAACCTCGCCGTCGCAGTTGCCAGTTGCGGCTCGGTTGAGGTGAGCGGGCTTTTCGAACGGCACGTCTCGCCGACGGTGCGGGCGCTGACAGGTAGCTCGTCAGGCGGTCGCTGGGGCGCTCCCGGCGCGTATTCAGTCCTGTACCTCGGCCGCCCAACCGAATCGGTGGTCGTGGAGGCGTACCGGCATCTCGTTGACGACGTCGAAGGCATGACGAGCGAGATGGTCGGCCCACGACGCCTTCTGACGGTTGAGGTCGCCCTCACCACCGTTCTTGATCTTCGTATAGAGGCAAATCGGTCTGCGGTGGGTCTCTCATTGGATGACCTCATGAGTCAGGTTGGTGAGTACGCGCGGTGCCAGCGGATAGGGCGGGCGGCCCACCAGCTTGGGTTGCATGGCGTCATCGCGCCCGCAGCTACCGCCCTTGGAGAGACGCTTGCCGTCTTTGAACTCCACCTTCCGCCGGAGGAGCAACCCATACTCGTGACCGAGGCGGAGTGGCTGCGTCTGCCTAAGGATCCGCGCAAGTTACGAGTCGCTGAGTAGTTGACGCGGTTCGCTACGTGTCAAGAGGAGTCTCACGACCGCCCATGGACTGAAACTGGCAGAACCCGCGCTACTTCGCTTCGACGAGAGCGGTGTCGATCCAGGCGCGGGCGACGGTGGCGGCCGAGGCTAGCGCTTCGCGTTGCTCGTCGAGGGATGGCGCCGACAGGAGTGGGGGAAGGGGTCGCCAGATGCTCGGACGTTCGCCCCACCAGCGGTTCCCGGTCGTCCATCCGTCCGGCGGGTTCTCCTCCAGCACTCTCATCACGCGCGGCCAGGCTTTGACGTGGTCGACCTTCGCAGCGAGGAACAAGATCGGCGTGCGAGCGCGCAGGCTCGGCGTGATCTTCTCCTGCTCGTCGGTGTTGAACAGCCCGACGACGAGTCGGACGCCGTCGTCGTAGAGGTAGTCCTGCCAGAACCAGTCGCCTCGCTCAGATTTGGAAGTTGGGATGAGTGCAGCGCCGAGCGACTCACCGATCCGGTCTTTGCAGGCGGCGAAGAAGTCGCGGTACCGGCGAACGATGTGCCAGCTGTCGGCCCACACCGTGCCGAGCTCGGCCTCGCGCAGAGGCTGTACGGGGACCAGGCCCTCGTCGGTGAGCATCTCGAGGAACTCTCTCACCAACTGCGGCGCTAGGCCATCCTCGACAGCGGCGTCCGTAAGCGGCTCGAGCAGCTCGTGGAGGTCAGCCCACCTACGAGCAGCGCTCACGATCCCCTTCGTGTCAGCAAACGCGACGTCCCGAGCCGGCCACGGGGCCTCTTGCGCAGTGAGCGTCATGACTCCGCGACATGGGCGGCCGACAAACTCCGCGTCGAGCCACTCCAGATAGCGCCGGAGCTGGTCTTGGCCGTATGTGCTTCCGAGCTTGCTCTCGACAACGAGCGCTAGCTGCGAGGACGTCATAAGCGCATCGAGCCGGCCGCCCGCGATCCCGTGCTGCGTCGTCAGCTCAAATGACCCTGCTCGGAGCCTCGATCACCAAACGCGAGACGATCGAGCGCGGCCGCGACCTCGGGGACCGCGGCTGCGAGCCAGACGAGCATCTCGGTCAGCTGATCCTCGTTGCCCGGCTTCCGCCCAATCAGGAAGAGGTTCCACGCGCGCGCCACAGAGCTCCATCATCGACTCTCCATCCCCTGCGCGACAACCCAGCGAGACCATGGTGGGTGCCGGGCGCGTGGCGCCGGCCCTCGACCCAGGGCAGCTCCACCGTCCGATGCCGGTTCACCGGTTCTTAGGAGGTGCCGACTCTGTTCCGTCCTTGTGCCTTAGCCTGCTCGAGCGCGCGCGATGCTGCGTCGATCAACATCGGCGTTCCCTCGGGCGCACGCGACTGCGGGTAGCTACCGACCCCCGCGCTGAGCGTGAACTCGCTCAGCGGTTCCGTCATGTACTCGACGGAGGCTTGAGCGATCTCGAAGCGTGCCCGAATCTGTTCGGCGACTCGACTCGCCGCTGCCGTATCGCCGTCAGGGAAGACGATCGCGGCCTCGTCCCCGCCGACACGGAAAGCCTTGGTTCCAGGTGGTCGTTCAGCTGCGATCACGTCGCCGAGCTTCCGAAGAACTGCGTCTCCGGCAGGAATGCCGTAGGTATCGAGGATCCCCTTCATGTCATCGACATCGAACGTGACGAGCGCAACCTGACTGTCGCGGAGCCGGCGGCGCAGCGTCGGCTCGAACAGGCGTTGCTTGCGCAATCCGGTAGTCGAGTCTGTTCGGCTCCAACGGGCACGCGTTCGGCGCCCGCGAGCATGCAACCTCCGAGGAAACAGCACGCGACGATCATTCCGGAGACAAGACCGAGGCGCATCGCGCGAAGGAGTGATCCGCGCAAGGACGATCGCCCCACGGACGCAGGTTCCCCTGCGCGACGGACCAATGTGACTTGAACTGCCTGTCCATGCGGCCGGCGAGCTAACGCTGAGCGGCGCTACTCAACTGCTCAGCGGTGAACCGGAGATCGAGTGTCTGAGCGGGGTCTCGACGTTCTGCAAACAGCCATAGGTGAAGTTGGCGACCGGCTCGACGAGTGGCGAGCCGCAGCTTCATACCGCGCCCGGCGTGGACGCCGGCAGGTCTTCCTCGTGAGGCCAGCTCAGAACCATCAGGCCGCCGTAGTCCGAAGGAACCTTGCGCGGGTTCGATTCCCGCCGCCTCCATTTTTCGCATGGAACCGCGCGCAGCGCTCCGGTGTAGTGAGAACATCAGTCCGTGGCAAAACGCGTCGATACCCTCCTTTTCCCGCTTGCGATTGCAGCGGCGACTGCGAGCGCGGCTCTTGGCGGCGCTCCCGCCACCGGAGGAAGTCTTGCTGAGACCGCGAGCATCTCCTGCCGCATTCCCGCGACGCCCACAATCGCGTTTCGGGTAACGCTCCCTCGAACGCCGATGCATATCGTCGCGGCCGATCGAACGCTCTGGATCGCACTCGCCGGCCGGCACGATCCACGAACGGGCGCGACGCTTGCGGGTGGCTCGCTCGCGGCTGTGGATCCGGACAGCGGTCGGATTCTCCGCGAGCTTCGACTACCCGTCGATCCAACACAGTTCGTCGTCGCCTTCGGCTCGCTCTGGGTGATCGGCGGGTCGAATGATCGCCGCTTCGACGGTGTCTTGCGAGTCAACCCCTCAACGGTCGCGTGGTCGCCGTGATTCGCGCCTCCCACGCCTATGGTTCCCGCATCACCGCGACGACGAAGGCCGTCTGGGTCGGCGGAGCCGACGTTTTTGCGAAGGGGCACTCCGACCAGGCAGGCGTCCGCTTTGTCTACAGGATCGATCCGACGCGGAACGCCGTGCTCCAGCGTGTGCTTCTCCCCCAGGGCGCCACCGTGCTCGATCTCGACGGCGAGGGATCGTCGTTGTGGGTCAGCGGCTGGTGGGGGGTCGCCAGGATCTCAAACTCAGGCCGCACGCTTTTCCACACACCGCTCCCGGGTGCGGGATGGTCAATGGCGGCGACGCCACGAGCCATTTGGGTATCGCTTCCGTGGTCGGGCGCGCCGTACCAGCGTCGCCAGGATCCGTCGCACCGCGCCCAGCAGATCCTGAAGATCGACAGAGTCGCTCCCGAACCCCGCATCACCGTCATCGACCTCCCGGAGCAGCCCGGCGGCGTTGCGGCATCCGACGACACCGTGTGGATGGGGGGTAGTCAAGGACTAGCGCGCATCGACGACGCCGGAGCGCCGCCCGTCGTCGTACCGACGGGAATGAACGTCGTTCCAACAGACCTCGTCCCCTACCGGGGCGGAGTCTGGGTGGCGGAGGCCACGAGGAACCGCGTGACGAAAGTCACCTGCTGAGCGCTAGCGCAACTTCTTCAGGGCACGTCCGAGTGCCTGCCCGCCGGCGAGCACGGGCCCGAACAGGTCGCCGTGCTGTTCGACCCGCTCGAGTGCCTCGCCCATCCCGAAGCGGCGCGGCGTCACGTCCTCTGTCAGCTCGTCCCAGCGAAGCGGCGTCGAGACCGGCGCGCCCGGCTTCGGACGCACAGAGTAGACCGAGGCGATCGTCTTCCCCCGCGCGTTCTGACGGTGGTCGACGAGCACGCCCTCGCGCTTGTGCTTCAGCCACTCGGTCGTGACGAGGCCTGGGTGCCGCTCCTCTAGCCCGCGCGCCACGCCCTCCGCGAAGTCGTAGGTCTGCTCGTAGGTCGCCCGACGCGCAATCGGGACGAGCACGTGGATCCCGTCCGCGCCGCTCGTCTTGACGTAGGACTCGAGCTCGAGCCGCTCGAGCTCCTCGTGGATCAGGTGAGCGACGCGGATCGCGAACGCGAAGCCGCCGTCGGGCGGGTCGAGGTCGAAGAGCACGAAGTCCGGCCGGTCCGGCTTGTCGACGCGCGAGTACCAGGCATTCATGTCGATGCAGTTCATCTGCACCATCCAGAGCACCGCCTCGGGCGTGTTGACGAGCGGGAAGTCGACGAGCCGCGACTCGCCTTTGCTGCCGCGCGGGTAGGTGCGGTAGGTGCGCGTCGGGATCCAGGAGGGCATCCCCTTCGGTGCCTGCTTCTGGAAGTACGCCTCCCCGCCCACTCCGTAGGGCGAGCGCTTCATCGTGAACGGCCGGTTGCGCAGGTGCGGGACGAGCACCGGCGCGATTGCGCGGTAGTACTCGAACAGGTCCTGCTTCGTTACCCCGACGTCGGGGAACAGGACGCGTTCCGGGCTCGAGAGGCGGACCGTCCGCGGCACCACACATAGGTTCTACCTGTCCGATGCTCGGTGCGTAGACTCGACCCGTGCACGAGGTTCGATCCGGCGTCTGGCACTGGGAGGCGCGACACCCGGAGTGGAACGAGCGGCAGTGGTGGGGGCCGCTGGTCTCGTCGTATGCGATCGACGACGGTACGCGCCTCGTGCTGTTCGATCCGCTCGCGCCGCCGGCTGAGATCGAGAAGCTCGCGCAGGAGCGCGAGACGGCGATCGTCCTGACATGCCCCTGGCATAGGCGCGACGCCGAGGCCCTCGCGGAACGCTACGGCGCAACCCTCTACGTGCCGCCACCGGACGAAGGCGACCCGAATCCGGTCGACGGAACCGTCTTCAGAGACGGCGACCAGCTCCCGGTCGGCGTCGAGGCGAGGCCCGGGATGGAGCCTAACGACCTGGTGCTCTGGGTCGAGGGCCACGGTGCGCTCGTCGCCGGCGACACGCTCCAGGACCGCGGCGACGGTCTGCAGTTCGTCGGCGATCTGGTCAACAACGTCCCGGGGGACATTTCCGTGGACGCCATCCGCGACGGCCTGCAGCCTCTGCTCGAGCTACCCGTCGAAGTCGTCCTGATCACGCACGGAGCGCCGGTCGACCGAGCAGCGCTCGAGCATGCGCTCGCGAGGCCCTCGAGCTAACTCAGTGCTCGACTAGCGGGCCATCGCAGGCATCGATGGGAAGACTCCCCAACACCGCGCACACGTCTCGGCCGTGGCGGATCCACGAGCTCACCCGCGACTTTCGGCTCGAGGACGTCTGGGCGCTGCCGACGCCGGGCGGCCCGGACGACTTCGCTCGGCTTGTGCAGGGGATTGCCTCGGGCGATCCGTCGCACAGCTCCTCTCGTGCCGCGCGCACGCTCTTCGCGATCAGGTGGAAGGTCGGGAAGCTGCTCGGTTGGGACAGCCCGGACGCCGGCCTCGGGTCCAGGGTGCCGACCCTCCGCGATCGGTTGCCGGCGGATCTGCGAGACGCCCCATCCGGGCCGGACTTCAACGCGCTCCCTTTCACGTCGCTGTATCTGACCGGGGACGAGTGGGCGGCGGAGATCGCGAATCGGACCATGCACGGGGTCATGCACATCGGCTGGGTTCCGGACGAGCAGGGCGGCTACCGCGGGCAGATGGCCGTCTATGCGAAGCCAAACGGACGGTTCGGGACCGCGTACATGGCCGCGATCAGGCCGTTCCGGCACCTGATCGTGTACCCGACGATGCTGCGACAGATCGGGCGGCAGTGGCGTCCCTAGCCAGGCCGCAGGCGCTCCACCTGCGGGTGCGGATCGTGCGATGACCGACGCGACCACGGCTGCGGCTGCGCAAGCGCTGATCGACCGCAGCCGATACATGACCCTCGCCACAGCGGACGCCGACGGACGCCCGTGGGTATCGCCGGTCTGGTTCGCGCACGAGGGGTACACGGAGTTCCTCTGGGTCTCACGACCGGATGCTCGTCACTCGCTGAACATCGAGGTCCGCGCGTCCGTGGCGCTGGTCGTCTTCGACTCCGCCGTCGCGCCGCTGGACGCTCAGGCGGTCTACGTCGAGGCGGATGCCGACGAAGTGGACGCTGAGGCTCTTGGCCGTGCCATCGCCACGTATTCGGAGAAGTCGCTCGGATCAGGTTTGAGCGCCTGGAGTACGGGCGACGTCACCGGCAGGGCTCCGCATCGCCTGTACCGAGCCCAGGCCGTCGCGTCCTTCATCCTCGCGGCGAACGACCGGCGTTCCACAGTGTCGCTTTCTACTCCCAGCTCTGGAAAGGAGTCGTCATGACCAACCACGACCAGCGACTCGCGCGTCTCGAGGCCTTCGTCGGGGAGTGGCGGCTCGAGGTTCCCGCCTTCCCGATCCCGCCCGAGCTCGCCGACGCCGCTCGCACGACCTTCGAGTGGACGCTTGACGGCACCTTCCTGCTCCAGCAGGCGACCGTGCCGGTGCCGGAGGCGCCAGACGGGTTGTGCGTGATCGGCCTCGACGCCGGCGACGGGTACACGCAGCACTACTTCGACTCACGGGGCATTGCACGGATCTACGCGATGACCTTCGACGGCCGCGACTGGACGCTCGAGCGGCGGACCGCGGACTTCACGTCGCTCGACTTCCACCAGCGCTGGTCGGGGACGTTCAGCGACGACGGCGAGACGATTCACGGCCGCTGGGATTCGTCCCCCGACGGCCGCGAGTGGGAGCTCGACTTCGAGCTCTCCTACTACCGCGTGCACTGAATCGAGCCCTGCCGGGAGGTTGGGGGGCCCCGGAGACGGAGCCGGGGCCTTCGGGGGGTGGACTGCGTGCTCAGGTGGTCATCCTCTCTAGCGAAGTGAATTGAAGGCGGCTCGGATCTCTTCGGAGAAGAGCTCCGGCTCCTCCCACGCGGCGAAGTGGCCGCCCTTGTCGACCTCGTTGAAGTAGGCGAGGTCGGGGTAGACGATCTCGACCCAGCTGCGCGGGGCGACCCCATAGATCTCGCCGGGGAACGACGTAAAGCCGACCGACACGGTGACCGGCGGAGGAGCCTCGCCGCTCGCAATCGCTGCGGCAAGCACTCGTCCGTCCTCCCAGTACGACCGGGCCGCCGACGCTGCGGTGCCGGTCAGCCAGTAGAGCGTGATGTTGTCGACGATGGTGTCCCGGGTGAGATTGCCCACGGGCTCGCCGTCGACGAACGCGCGGGAGATCTTGTAGTAGCTGTCCGTGTCGTGGTCGAGCAACCAGGCCGCCAGCGCGACGGGTGAATCCAGCAGG
>JAXIPI010000386.1:0-3568 GCA_045403015.1 Gaiellaceae bacterium
GGCGAGTCTGCCGCCGTGCTCCGCTCCGGTGGCGACGATCTGGAGCTCGCCGGCGCCCACAGCCTCGACCGCGGTCTGGCCACCTATCTCAAAGCCGAGGCCGCGGCCCTGACAGCGCCGGCCCGTGCGGGGAAGGTGCTCGCCTCGCGCCGGCTTCGCGACGACAACCGCTTCGCCTCCGGGCTCGCGAGCGCCGCCGGCGAGGCAGAGTGCGACTCGCTGCTCGCGATTCCCCTCGTCCAGACGGCCGGTGCAGGCCTCGCGCTGGTGATCGTCTTCTTCCGCGGCGAGACGGTGTTCGACGACGAGCAGCTCGAGCTCGCGGGCCACGTCGCTGGTGCAGCCCGCGGCGCGCTCGAGCGAAGCGAGCTGTACGAGAGCGAGCGACGTGCCCGCTCGCTTGCGCAGCGGCTTGCGCGTGCCGGCGTCGAGCTTGCCGGCGAGCTCGATCCGGACAACCTGCTCGACGTCGCCGTCCGGTCGGCCGTCGAGCTGCTCGAGGCCGGGGGCGCCTCGATTCGGTTGCTCGAGGGCGACGAGGTGGTCGGGCGTGCGGCCTCTGGCGACGGAGAGCTCGAGTCGATCGGTGCGCGCACGCCGTCGACTGCCTGGCTCGTCGGCGACATCGTGCAGACGCGGTCAACCCGGGCGATCGCCGACGTTCGGGACGACGCGCGGATTGCCGACGCCGACGCGATGCTCACCGCCGGCTACGCCGCGTACCTCGGTGTGCCGATGGTCGGTCCGGACGGATCCGTGCACGGCATCCTTGCCGTCTACAGCGTGCGTCCGCGAGTCTGGCGCCCGGAGGAGGAAGAGGTCCTCGTGGCACTCGCGGCAACCGCGACGAGCGCGCGCATGAACGCCGAGCTCTACCAGGGCGTCAGCCAGGAGCAGCAGCGGAGCGAGGCGATCCTGGCCAACGTCGCCGACGGCATCGTCGCCGTCGATCGCGAGGGAAAGGTCGTTCTCTGGAACCCCGCCGCCGAGCGGGTGACCGGCGTGCAGCAGGCCGACGCACTCGGGCGGACACCGACGGAGGCGCTCGGGCGGCCGCTCGAGGCCGCGGAGGGCGTTTCCGGCGGCAGCCGGCTCGTGCCGATCCGGCGCGGGGGTGAGGAGGTGTGGTTGTCGCTCAGCGAGGCGGTGATGACCGATCCGACCGGTGCAGTCGCGGGCCGGATCTACGCCTTCCGCGACATCTCGGCCGAGCGCAGCGTCGAGCAGATGAAGTCGGACTTCGTCTCAACCGTCTCGCACGAGCTGCGCACGCCGCTCACGTCGATCTACGGCTTCGCCGAGACGCTGCTTCGCGAGGACGTGCACTTCGGCGAGGAGGAACGGGCCACGTTCCTGCGCTACATCGCGTCGGAATCCGAACGGCTGACTGCGATCGTCGACCGGCTGCTCTCCGTTGCCCAGCTGGACAGCGGCGACATGGCGGTACAGATTGCGGAGACGGACGTTGCGGCCGTCGTCAGCGAAGCCGTGCGCTCGATCGAGAGCCAGGACGGGCAGGACGCGCATCGCTTCGTGGTCGCGCTCGAGGACCAGCCCCTCGCAGCTGAGGCAGACAGCGACAAGCTCGGCCAGGTCCTCGCGCACCTGCTCGACAACGCGATCCGATACTCGCCGGCCGGCGGCACCGTTACTGTCGCGGCGCGTCGCAAGGCCGATGCGGTCGAGGTGAGCGTGGAGGACGAGGGAGTCGGCATCCCGCACGCGGAGCAGGAGCGGATCTTCCGCAAGTTCTACCGTGGCGATGCGGCCTCGGGAGCCGTCGGCGCGGGAGCCACCGGGCTCGGCCTGTTCCTCGCGGAAGGCCTGGTCACCGCGATGGGCGGCAGGATCTGGGTCGACTCGGACGAAGGTCGCGGCTCGACGTTCGTGCTCGAGTTGCGCCTCGCTGAGAGTGAGACATGACAGATACGGGTAGGGGACGTGATTAGGGCATGACTCGGGTACTGGTCATCGACGACGAGGCGCCGATTCGGCTGCTCTGCCGCGTGAATCTGGAGGCTGAGGGCATGTCGGTGATCGAGGCCGGCGACGGGCCTTCAGGCCTCGCGAAGGCGAGCTCGCAGCAGCCGGACGTGATCCTGCTCGACGTGATGATGCCCGGGCTCGACGGCTGGGGCGTCGCCGAAGCGCTGCTCGAGGACGAGCAGACCGTGGGGATCCCGATCATCTTCCTGACCGCCCGCGCGGAGTTCCGCGACCGCGCACGCGGCCTCGACATCGGCGGGGTCGACTACATCACGAAGCCGTTCAACCCGGTCGAGCTGGCACCGCTCGTGCGTGCCCTGCTCGAGCGGCTGGAGCGCGGCGAACGCGACGAGCTCAGGCGCGAGAAGCTCACCGAGCTCCGCTCCTTGATGGCAGAGACTTAGCGGCCGGCGAAGTCGGCTGTAACGACGGTCGCGCCGGCGTAGCCGAGGAAGCGGCCGCGCAGGGCGCCGACGCCAATGCGGTTCCAGCCGGGGCGGAGCAGGTTCGCGCGGTGACCGGGGCTAGCCATCCACGCCCGCACGATGCTGCGAGCCGAGGCAAGGCGACCGGTTCCCCAGGCGAGGTTCTCGCCGAAGCTCGGGCCGCGGGCGCCGTGGAGTGCGATCCGCTCGGCGAACGAGCCATGCTCGAACACGTTGCTCTGGAGCAGCCTGGTCGAGTTGGCGCGAGCCGCCTTCACGAGCTGCGCATCGACCTGGAGCGGCCGCAGGTTGTGCGCCTGGCGGACATCGTTCACGGCCGCGATCAGCGACCTTTCGGTCTCGGTCTGAGTCGTCGCCGCCTGACCCGCCGGCGCGAGGAAGAAGGCGAGGAAGGCGAGGAGCAGCAGAATCGCGCCGCTTGCGGCGGTGATGCGCTTCGGGGGCCACACCAGGCTCGCAAGGATGCCGACGATCGCTCCGAAGCGCAACTCTACAAAAACCTACTATTAGCAGGCTAAACCTAGTGTCAGCGGGACGTCTGGGCGATCAGGATCGCCGCCAGCACGACCGAGCCACCGATCAGCTGAGCGGTGCCGAACGACTCGCCGAGCCAGAGGAAGGCGATGACGCTCGCCGCCACCGGCTCCAACATGGCGATGATCCCGACTCTCGTTGCGGAGATGTGACGGAGCGCCGCGGCCACGAGCAGGAACGTGATCATCGTTCCGGCGACGACGACGTAGGTCAGGAGCAGCCAGACCGGCAGCGCGTACCCCTCGAGGTGTCCGAGCAGGGAGACGCTGTCGTCGAGCCGCCCGGCCGGGAAGCGCCAGAGCGGCTGGACCGCAGCCCAGAAGAGCGCCGCGAACAGGAAGCCGTACGCGCTCAACGACGCGGGGTCGCGCCAGCTGACCGCATGCTCGGCCATCAGCACGTACACGGCGTAGGCCACCGCGGCGCAGAGGGCTGCGGCGACGCCGAGGCCGTCGAGCGAAAGGCCGCTCCAGACCTCGACGACGAGCGAGAGGCCGACGAGCGCGAGTCCGAGCGCCAGCCAGAGCCGCCGGCGGATCGGCTCCTTGAAGACGCCCCAGGCCCAGATCGCGATCAGAATCGGCCCGAGAAACTCCAGCAGG
>JAXIPI010000078.1:0-8839 GCA_045403015.1 Gaiellaceae bacterium
TCGTCGTCGAGCTCGTGCCTGAGGCGAACACCGCCGCGGGCGAGCTCGTGCACAGCTTCGCCGATCTTTGGCCCGGTGGCGTGAGCGTCCGCCTCGACGAACGCTCGCGCGACGCGGCCGCGCAGCTGCCGGTCGGCGACCGGCCGCTCGTGATCGTCGCGCGCGACGCGCTCCGGCACCCGTGGCTGCAGGCGCTCAGCTGGGAGCTGCTGGGGCAACGCCCCGATGCGGTCGTGATCGAGACGGGCATCCCGGGTGGGACGGATGCGGCGATCGAGACGTACGGCGCCGGCCGCGCCAATCTCGAGGCCGCGCGCGACGTGCTCGCCGCCGCGCGCGTCTGACCTCCTAGGCGCCCGGAATCGAGAGCCGAACGAGGAGCGAGTACGTCCGCTTGGACTTGCTCGTGCTCGTCAGCGTGGCCTTGCAGTCGGCCGGCCCGAGGTTGCTGCGGTCGATCGAGATCGTCGTCTTCCCGGTCCCGATCGTGCGGAGCGCGACGCGGCTCCCGTCGCAGCGGATCTCGAGCCTCGCACGCGGCAGCTTCTCCTTCGCGCCGGCGACGACCGCTGTCGCCGTCACGCGCCGCCCCGGGCCGAGCAGGCTGAAGGGGATGCCGACCCCGAGCTTCGGCGCGAGCGTGCCGTGGCGGGAGATCGACACCGGCTTGAGTGCCGGCAGTGGGGCGATCTCGGGTTCGGGGCCGAGGCCGAGATCGAACTTGATCGCGGCGACAACGGTCGCGTCTGGCGGCGGGAGCCAGCCGATGCTGTAGTTCCCGTCTGCGAGCGCGAGCTGCGCGTAGTCCTCGGCGAAGATCTCGGGGATGCTCCGGTCCCAGCCGAGCACGTAGCTGGTCGCGACGCTGTTCACCCGCACCAGCCGCTCCATGCCGCGCGCGCGCCACCAGACCGGCGTCCCGTTCGGCTCGCGCACGCCGGTTACGGGTGTCGACCGGTCGAGATGGTGGCCGTACTCGTGCACGACGGTGTGCGCGTTCTCTGCGCTCTGCTCTGCCGGGATGACCATCACATTGCGGCCGTAGCAACCCGCTGCATCGAGGCCGCAGGTCCGACGGAGCTCGTCCCAGGAGACGATGTCCACCCGCACCGTCGAGATTTCGTCCCGATGCGGCGCCGCGCGCAGGAGCGCTGCGTACCACTCGGCGTCGACGCCTTCGACGTGGACATCGAACCGGATCGAGCGGCCCTCGTTGTCCGCGAGGACGATTTCGGCGGCGCCCGCCTCGCCCGCGTACACGAGCGAGAGGAGAAGTACGAACAGGAGGAGACGGCGCATCGCGGCGAATCGTAGAGGGATCTCGATAAGAGGGAGGTAAAGCGCCCAAGCCCCGTCGTCACAGGCTTCTGCCACCATGGGGCGCTGCGGATGACCCGAATCGCTCTCATTTTCTCTGCCGTCGCAGTCGCGATGGGAATCACGCTCGGCGCGACCTTCGCGTCCCCGGGCACGCCGCTCGTGATCGGCGTGAACGAGGATCACCCCAAGTTCCAGCAGGACGCAGGCGCCGCCATGTTCGGGGAGTTGAGCACCATCGGGCTCACGGAAAGCGTCATCTCGGTCCGGTGGGATCCGGCTGAGCCGGAGACGATCCCGGACGAGCAGCACCTGACGGCCGTGATCACGGCCGCGAAGGAGAGAGGGGTGAGGGTCGTCCTCGCCCTCTATCCGGCCAAGGCACGCGCGATCGCCGACAACGGCCCCGCCGGCTTCATCGCGTTCTGCGGCCGCGTCGCGACCGCGTTTCCGGATGCCGCCGCCTTCATCGTCGGCAACGAGCCGAACCAGCCGCGCTTCTGGCAGCCCCAGTTCAATGCGGACGGAAGCCAGGCCTCGGCGGCGGCATTCCTGACCGTGCTGGCGGGCTGCTACGACGCGATCCATGCGACCGGCAAGCAGGTGATCGGCGTCGGTCTCTCGCCGCGCGGGAACGACAACCCGCAGGCACAGTCGAACGTCTCCACCTCGCCGGTTCGCTTCCTCCGCGCACTCGGCGCCGCATACCGCGCAAGCGGGCGGCGCGAGCCGATCATGGATGCGTTCAGCTTCCACCCGTACCCCAACGCAAACACCGACCCGCCGTTCATCGGCTACCAGTGGCCGAACGCCGGCATGCCGAACTTCGATCGAATCAAGCAGGCGCTCTGGGACGCCTTCAACGGCACGAGGCAGCCGCACATTGAAACCGGGCTGCCGCTCTGGCTGGACGAGGTCGGCTGGCAGGTCCCGACCGAGGGAAGTGACGCGTACACCGGCGTCGAGAACGTCCCAACCGTCGACGAGGCTGGGCAGGCAGCGTTCCACAGCGGGGTCGTCCGGCTCGCCGCCTGCGACTCGCAGGTCGAGGCGCTGCACTTCTTCCACTGGATCGACGAGTCGGATCGCGGCGGGTTCCAGAGCGGTGCGTTCCGCGCCGACGGCACGAAGCGCCCGGCGTTCGATGCCGTCGCGCAGGCGGTGGCCGAGACGAATGGCGGTACCCTCTGTCTCGGAAGCCCGGTCGTCTGGAAGCACAGGACCTCGGTCGTCGGCGCGGCGGCGACGTTCACGCGACCGCCGGCGCGTGCGATCGAGGCAAGTGCCCGCGAGAGTGCGATCGCCTCGTACGGCCTCGTCGATGTCGGCAGGAAGCGGACGCTCACTGCGGCCGACAAGAAGGCGGTCGGCGTCGCGCTCGCGTTGCGCTCCACCCACGCCGTGCGTTCGCGCTTCGGCACTGCGGTAGCGCGCTCGACCCTGCTACGGGCGCATTCGAAAAGGCAGCTCGTCCTGCCGGCGCAACGGCTCAAGAGAAGCCGCTACGTGCTCGCGATCTCGATGAGTGCCGAGTCCAACCGCGACCGCCTGTCCCTCTTTGTCGGCCCGAGCTTCGCGGCCGGAGGACCCATCGTGGCGACGACGGCGCCTGCGGGGCCCGTGTTGGCGACGACAGCTCGCGTCTCGGGCTCGGTCAAGGCACCGCTGGGGACGAAGGTCGAGGCATGGTTCGAGTACGGCCCGCGGACGACGCTGACACGCTCGACGAAGCCTGTGCTCCTCGGCCCGAACGTCCTGACTGTCTCGGCGCAACTGGCGGATCTGAGGCCGTACGCGCGCTGGTCGTTCCGGCTGGTGGTGCGCGAGCGCGGC
The DNA here is from genome assembly GCA_045403015.1 of Gaiellaceae bacterium. Taxonomy (GTDB): domain Bacteria; phylum Actinomycetota; class Thermoleophilia; order Gaiellales; family Gaiellaceae; genus Gaiellasilicea. Next base: position 3,151 of record JAXIPI010000078.1, read on the forward strand.
AAGCCGGCGACCAAGCTAGTCGGCGCGACGCGCGTGTTCATGCTGAAGAAGCCCAGCTAGCCCGGGCGAACGACATACCGGCCGGTGACGACCGCCCCAGGCACGCGGGCGGTGACGAAGACGACGAGACTCCGCGACTTTCCGCGCGGGTCGATCCAGACGGCCGTCGAGCCGTCCGGGCGTGTCCGGGCTCGCAGCGAGCGCACGAGTCGCCGAGCCGAGGTCGAGCGGACCGAGACGGTCGCGCCGCGAACGACGTAGCCGCGGCTGTCACGAAGCACGAGCCGCACGTTCAGCGGCGAGCCGGGCCGGCGCGGCCACGGTGACGCCCGGACGGCGCTCAAGACGAGCTTCGCAGGCCCCACGCTCGTCGCGGGGATCGAGAGCGCTCCGGACGCGAGCCTCGTCAAGCCGGGCGGCGGGGCGGAGCCGGGCCGCCGCTGCCAGTCCGGCGAAGCCGACCGCAGCGAGTTGACCGTCAGCCTGGCGACGTCGGTCCCGTCGCGGCGCATCGAGTAGATCTCCGAGCCGCTGGCTGATCGATCCACCGGGCGTTCGATCACGATCCGCGACCCGTCGGGTGACCAGCTTGGGCTACCTGCGAGCTCGCTGATCTGGACTGCAGGCCTGCCCACCGGTCCGACCCAGATGCCATCGGTCGCGAAGGTGCGCCCGGTCGCGGCCAGCAGTTCGCCGGTCGGAGACCAGGAGGGTGACGACGTCGTCGGATCAGGACCTCCGTTCGCCGGCGGGAACGCGCGTTGGAGGCCGGTGCCGTCGAGGTTGACGACGAAGACGTCCGCTCGCCAGGTCGTTGCTACCTGCGACACGGCGGTGCACGCGATCCGTCTCCCGTCCGGAGACCACTCGGGGTCTTGAAAGCTCCTGATCGTGGCGCTGCTCCGGGAAACGTCCCGTCGGTTCGAGCCGTCGACATGAATCGTGCTGAGGGTCGTCGCTCCGGCGTCTGCCGGCGGAGGAGGGCCGACGAATACGAGCTGTCGGCCGTCCGAGGACCAGGACGGCTCCGAGCCGTCGGTCACGCGTCGAAGTCCGGAGCCGTCGGCGCGCATGACGTACACGCCCGGGGTGGCCTCGCGCCGGCTCGTGAACGCCAGCCATCCGCCATCCGGCGACCAGGCTGGATCGCTTTCGAAGCCCGTATCGGTGAGTCTCTTGAGGTCGCTACCGTCCGGCGCCATCGAGTAGATGTCGCCGCGCAGATAGCCCTCACCCCGCACGAAGGCGATGCGGCCGTTCTCGCCCGGCCAGGCGGCGTCTGCGGCTCCTGATACGCCGAGGACTGCGGTGACTACCAGAAGGGCGAGGGCTGCGATCGTGCGCATTGCGACCCCTTTCGTCACGTCTCCGGCCGGATGCTGACACCCGCCTGTTAGGTCTCCGTGAGGGGCCGGTAAACGTTTCGGCCAGAAAGGAGGGCCGGATCGCTTCGGCCCTCCTTTCGTCTCTTGTCTAGCCGCCCAGCGCCACCGGCACCGGGTCGATCGGCCGCCCGCCGGGGCCGGCCTCGAACGTCGTCCAGCCCCTGGCGGGCACCTGATCGACGCCCCGCTTGCTCCAGTCGCAGACACCGGTCGGGAAGACCGCCGCGAGGCGAGCCTGCTGGTCGGCTGTGAACGTGACACCGGCGTAATCAGGGCTCGCGAAGTCGAGCGGCGTCGTCTGGCACTTGAGGACGTTCTCGGAGAGCGGCCCGCCCGCGGCCTGACGCGGCGAGCCCTGGTACTTGACCGGGCAGGCGGGGGAGTCGAGCGGGATGTTCGCCGCCACGTCGGCGTCCGTTGCCCCAGCTGTCGTCAGGCACCGGTCGATCGCGGTGAGCGGCTTGTTGGACGCGATCTTCGCCGCCAGGGGCCGGGCGGAGGTGTCGGCCTCGACGTTCGCGAGCCACTGGTCGAGTGTCGTGAACGAGAGCAGTCCGAGCGCCGCACCGGGCTGGGCTGCGCCGCCACCAGGCCCCACGAAGGCCCAGATCACCTGGTTGTCGTGGTTCCCGTTCGCCTTGTCGAGCCGCTCCCGGACAGACCAGGCACGCCAGTTCATGTGGATCTCGATCGTTCCCTGATTGCCGCGGAGGTCGATGATCGCCGCCTTCGCGAGCTGCTTGCCGTCGCTGACGATGCCGGCCGTGTATGCCGTCTCGAGGGCGAGCGGCGAGGCCGTCGCACGGGTGGGTGGCACCCATTCGGAGTCGGCGTTGAAGCTGCCGACTCCCTCGTTCAGGCGCGTGAACTCCTCCGCGTTGATCACACCGGTCTGGAGCGCCTGCAGCCCGTACTGGACTCCAACGTTGTCGAGCGGGGAGTTGCCGCGGGCGATTCCGTCGGCACCGATCGTCTTCCCCCACATCGCGGCGTCGTGGTCGGAGGCGGTGCAACGGATTCCCTGTGGCCGGAGCACCTTGTCGAACGTCAGGGCGGCCGGCCAGCCCGAGCCGCAGTTGCCACTGTTGGCGGGGTTGAATGACGGCAGAAATGCCCCGCTCCATGCGGCGCAATAGCCCTGACCCGCATGGCCGTTGATCGCATTCCGCTGCGTTGTCGACAGCGCCGACCCGTTTGGCGTCGTGTAGTAGCGCGCGCCGAGCAGGCCGCACTCCATGACCTCGATTGCGGTCGTGAACGTGTCCGGGTAGGTGCAGTTCGGCTGGATCCCGTCCAGCAGCCCCGGGTAGGCAGCGGCGATGTTCAACTGCATGATCGAGCCACCGGAGCACCCGGCGCCCATCGTGTAGCGGATCGGCCCGTAGGTCTCGGCCACTCGCTCCTTCACCATCATCATCGTCTCAGCGGCGAGCGTGTCGTTGGCGTTCGTGCCGTGGTCGGTGAGAGAAGAGGCGGCAACCATGAAGCCGCGCCGCAGCGCCGTGTTGTTCCAGACGGTCGTCGCACCGGTCGGAGTCTGGAAGCGGCTGACCCCGCTCGACGCACCGAAGATCCAGAAGAGCTTCCCGTTCCAGCCCTTCTGCGCGTCCCAGGGTGCATTCGGCTTGGTCGGGTCGAAGAGGGTCGCGAGCTCGTAGATGCCGCGGTTCATCGTGCCGCGCTCGACGCGGACGATGCTCTTGACGGTGTCGCCGCGGTCGTTCGTGAAGCTGGCGATGTCGGCCGGCGCGGGCGGCGCGGCGAGGTTGTAGGGCTCGAAGCACCGGGTTGCGCCGGTGTTCGTGAACGTGCAGGTCGCGGTGTCGCGTGTTGCCGGCTGGTACCAGTACGTGTACCTCGCGGGTGCGGTGCAACTCGCGTCCGGTGCTGTCTCGAGGCCGCTGACCCGTGAGTTGACGGTCGCGGTCAGGCTCGTACCGGGGATCGTGACGACGGTCGGCGTCGCCACCGGCTGGGCGCAGACCCATGGCTGGAGCTGCTCGCCCGAGAAGACCGGGCCGCTCGCGGGATGGTTCTTGATCGTCAGGTGAGCGGAGAACCGTCCTGGCGGCTTTGCGGACCTCGGATTCTTCGGCGCCACGCGGGCAACGACCTCGTTTCGGCCGAGCGCGAGCCCGTCGATGAGGCCGCTGAACGTGCCGTCGGGTCGGACCGCAAACGCGCTCGTGACGTCGCGGCCGTCGACGTCGACGCGAACGTCGTCGGCATCCACGTCCTCGGGCACGACCACCTCGACGAGAGCGTCGCCGCCTGAGATCAGCGAAGCGCGGTTCGAGAGGACACGGAGGGCGAGCTGACGTTGCTTCGGGCCCTTTGCCTGCGGCGGGTGGTCGGAGCGAAGCGTCGCAGCCTGGGCAGGTGTGACGGTGAAGAGGTCGACGGCCGTAGCATCCGCTGCAGTCGCGCCCTCGCCGGCGCCGTCGTCGCCGGAATCGCCGTAGGCCGACATCGGTGCCAGCGCGAGCAGTGTCGCGAACATCGCGAGAACGATGAGCAGCCCGCGCCTGCGCGCGACGCCCTCGGAACCTGGTGCAGACACCTGATCCTCCCCTGGAGAGTGGTGCGGGCGACGCCTCCCCCAGCGCCCGCCGAGGCGCAAAAGCTAACGCACTTCGGAGGGGAGGTAAAGTCGGGCGGCCGTGTGCTTCGACCGCGATTCGCTGCCGCCGATTCCCGTGATCTCGGGCGCGTCGGTTTCCCACGACCACCTGGTACTCGAGGCTCGCGACGGGAACCGTCTCGCGGCGTTCGCCGCCACGCCTGACGAGCCGAGCCGCGCCGGGGTCGTGATCCTCCCGGACGTCCGGGGTCTCTACCGCTTCTACGAGGAGCTCGCGCTCCGGTTCGCCGAGCGGGGCCACTCGGCGGTCGCGATCGACTACTTCGGGCGCACCGCCGGCGTGTCGAAGCGCGACGACGAGTTCGAGTACCAACCGCATGTGGGGCAAACGACGCCGGCGGGCGTCCAGGCCGACACCGGGGCCGGCGTGGCGTGGCTGCGCGAGGCGGGAAGCGATTCGATCTTCACGGTCGGGTTCTGCTTCGGCGGACGCCAGTCCTGGCTGGCCGCGGCGGCTGGCCATGGGCTTGCCGGGGCGATCGGCTTTTACGGCCGGCCAGGTCCGGGATCGGATGGCTCACCCGGGCCAGCGCAGCGGGCCGGCGAGCTCGAGGCGCCGATCCTGGGGCTGATGGGCGGCGCCGACCAGGGCATCCCCGTCGACGAGGTGCGCGCCTTCGAGCAGGCGCTCGCCGCTGCCGGTGTCGAGCACGAGATCGAGGTCTACGACGGCGCCCCGCACAGCTTCTTCGACCGGAAGCAGGAGGACTTCGCTGAGGCCTCGGCCGATGCGTGGAGCCGGGTCCTGGCGTTCATCGAGCAGCACTCTGCCTTGCCCGAGTAACGTCGAAGCGACTATTCTCGGCGCGTGGAGCAGACGAAGTTCCTGCTCGCTGAGTCGCAGCTTCCCCGGCGCTGGTACAACGTCGTCTCCGACATGCCGAACCCGCCGCAGCCCGTGCTGCATCCGGGCACCGGCGAACCGGTCGGGCCGGACGATCTCGCGCCCCTTTTCCCGATGGCCTTGATCCTCCAGGAGGTCAGTGAGGAGGCGGAGATCCAGATTCCCGAGGAGATCCTCGACATGTACAGCCTCTGGCGTCCGACGCCGCTCTACCGCGCGCGCAGGCTCGAAGAGGCTGTGGGAACGAAGTCGCGCATCTTCTACAAGTACGAGGGCGTCAGCCCGCCCGGCAGCCACAAGCCGAACACCGCCGTGGCGCAGGCGTACTACAACAAGCAGGAGGGCCGGACGCGGCTCTCGACCGAGACCGGCGCCGGACAGTGGGGGAGCGCGCTCGCGTTCGCCTGCAAGCTGATCGGCCTCGAGTGCAAGGTGTACATGGTTCGCATCTCGTACGAGCAGAAGCCGTTTCGGCGCTCGATGATTCAGCTGTGGGGCGCGGAGATCGTCGCAAGCCCGTCCAGCGACACGCAGAGCGGGCGCGCGATCCTCGAAGAGTTTCCCGACACGCCCGGCAGCCTCGGAATCGCGATCTCCGAGGCCGTCGAGGACGCGGCTCAGCGCGACGACACGTCGTACTCGCTCGGCAGCGTGCTCAATCACGTGCTCCTGCATCAGACGGTCATCGGCCAGGAGGCGATCGCGCAGATGGAGCTCGCCGGCGCGTTCCCCGACGTCGTCGTCGGCTGCGTCGGCGGCGGCTCGAACTTCGCCGGACTGGCGTTCCCGTTCATTCGCGAGCTGATCGCCGGCCGCGAC
>JAXIPI010000303.1:0-4780 GCA_045403015.1 Gaiellaceae bacterium
ATGAGCCCCTTAACAAGGTCGTCAGAGATACAGACGAGCTTGTGCGCGCTCACGATGCTCTGAGACTAGACGCCCGCGGCGAGTTCTGCAAATAACGCGGGCTGGTCAGCCGCCGCCGGCCATCGCCGGCAGCAGGATCACGGAGCTGGCGCCGACGGGCGTATCCAGCCCCTCGAGCGTGCGGACGTCGTCGCGGCCGACGTAGACGTTGACGAACGGAGACAGATCTCCCTGCTCGAACAGGTTGGCGCGCAACGCGGGATACCGCGTGGCCAGGTCCTCCAGGACCTGGCGGACGGTCTCACCTTCGCCGAGCACTTCGCGCTGGCCTTCGACCTGGTCGCGAAGCATCGGTGGGATCCGGACGGGTGTCATCGGCGGCTCACTTTACTTCACACAGTGCTTCGGCCAGCGTAAAGCGATCGAGCCAGATCGCGCTGCCGGTGACGGCGCCCTCGCAGCCGAGCCGGCGGAGTGTCCGGAAGTCGTCGAGCGTTGCGATCCCGCCCGCCGCGATCACCGGCAGGCCCGCCGCGATGACGCTCTCCAGCAGCGGCAGATCCGGGCCGGCGAGCGTTCCATCTCGGCGCGTGCTTGTCACCAGGACACGACTGACACCTGCCACCGCGCAGCTGCGTGCGAGCTCCTCCGCGGTGAGCCGGCCGGAGCGCGTCCAGCCGTCCACGGTGACGATGCCGTCCCGCGCGTCGATCGCCACCGCCACACTGTCGCCGAACCTGGCCGCGACGGCGGCGAGGAACTCCTCGTCGAGCGCAGCTGTGCCGACGAGCACGCGAGCGGCGCCGGCCTCAAGGGCTCCGTGGATCGAGTCGAGGTCGCGGTAGCCGCCGCCGACCTGGACGGGAGGACCCACGGCGGCGATGCGCGAGACGAGGTCGAGGTCGGGCTCGCCCGAGAACGCGCCGTCGAGATCGACGAGATGGAGCCAGGCGGCGCCCTCCGCCGCGAAGCGCTCGGCCGCGGCGACCGGATCGCCGCCCTCGACGGTCACCGCTTCCCGGCGGCCTTCCGAGAGGCGAACGACTCGGTGATCGAGAACGTCTATGGCCGGGTAGACCGTGAAGTTATTGCGAGTTAGCACGCTAGCATGTTAGCATGACGAGATGGCAGTCGATCTCAACCGTGACGTCGAGCAGATTCCCGGCCTCGACGACCTGGCCGATGCGGTGCTGACCCTGCGCACGCGCGATGAGGCGCGCCGCTTCCTGCGCGACCTCTGCACGCTTCCCGAGCTGGAGGCGCTGACTCACCGCTGGCAAACCGCGAAGCTGTTGGAGCAGCACGTCCCGTACGTCGAGATCGCCGAGCGCGTCCCGACGAGTACGGCCACGGTGACTCGCGTCGCTCAATGGCTCCGGAATGGAACCGGCGGGTACCGGATCGCGCTCGATCGAACCCAGCGGAAGCGAAAGCGCAAGTAGATGGTTTCGAGCGGCTTCGTCCGCGCCGGCTCGAACGGTCGGCTCACCCTCGGCGTCCCGTCCAAGGGCCGGATGGGCGAGCCGGCGCTGCGGCTGTGCGCCGAAGCCGGGCTCAGCTTCGAGGCGACCGACCGCGCGCTGCTCGTTCCCTGTGCAAATGCACCCGTCGATCTGCTGCTCGTTCGGGCGGACGACGTGCCCGAATACGTCCAGGACGGTGTCGTCGACCTCGGGATCACCGGAGCCAACCTCGTCGTCGAGTCCGGCGTGGACGTCGTCACGCTGGCGGAGCTCGGTTTCGCCCGCTGCACGCTGCAGGCGGCGGTGCCCGAGGACGCGGCGCAGACCGAGCTGAGCGACCTCGCCGGCCTCCGGATCGCGACGGCTTACCCGGCAACGACGAAGGCCCGCCTGGCCGAGATCGGCGTGGAGGCTGAGCTCGTGCGGGTCTCCGGGTCGGTCGAGGCGGCGCCGCGTCTCGGCCTCTCGGACGCGATCGTCGATCTCGTCTCGACCGGATCGACCGCGAGTGCGAACGGACTGAGGCTGCTCGGCAGCCTTCTCGAGTCCCAGGCGGTGTTGATCGCGAGCGAGGCGGCCGTCGACGGGCGCCGAGAGCTCGTCGAGCGGGTCGTGCTGATGGTCTCCGGCGTCGTCGCCGCGAGGCGTCGCCGCTATCTGATGCTGAACGCGCCTCGCTCCGCGCTCGAGGAGATCCGGGCGCTGTTGCCGGGCATGGGCGCCCCGTCCGTGATCGATCTCGCCGAGCCGGGCCAGATCGCCGTGCACGCCGCGGTCGACGCCGACGACATCTGGAACCTGCTGGCGCCGCTCAAGGCTGCGGGAGCCTCGTCGATCCTGGTTCTGCCGGTGGAGCGGCTGGTCGCGTGAGGGGTGCGAGCTTCGAGGACGTGCTCCCGCGCGTCGCTGAGATCGTGGCGGACGTGAGGGACCGCGGTGACGCGGCGCTGCTCGACTGGACCGAGCGCCTCGACGGTGAGCGGCCTGAGCTGCGGGTGCCGGCTGAGCAGATCCGCGCCGCATGCCTGCAGGCTGACGAGCTCGAGGCCCTGCGGGCACTCGCGGATGCAGTCGCCGCCTTCTGTGAGCTGCAGCGACCGCCGGACGTCGCAGTCGAGGCGGTGGCAGGTGTGCGCTCGGAGCGGCGCTGGCTCCCGCTGGCGTCCGTTGGCGTCTACGTCCCCGGCGGGCGGGCGACCTATCCGTCCTCGCTCGTGATGGCGGCCGTGCCGGCGCGGGTCGCTGGGGTCGAGCGCATCGCGATCGTGACGCCGAAGGCCTCCGAGGCGACGCTTGCCGCCGCCCAGGCCCTCGGAATCGACGAGGTGTACGCAGTCGGCGGCGCCCAGGCAGTGGCGGCGCTCGCGTTCGGCACGGAGACGATCGCACGGGTCGACAAGATCGTCGGCCCCGGAAACCAGTGGGTCACGGCGGCGAAGCTGCTCGTCTCGAGCCACGTCGCAATCGATCTTCCGGCCGGGCCCAGCGAGGTCGTCCTGATCGCCGATGCCTCGGCCGACCCCGCTCGTTGCGCCGCCGACCTGCTCGCGCAGGCAGAGCACGGACCCGACAGCGAGGCCATTCTCCTGAGCCTCGAGCGTGGGCTTTCCACTGTCGTCCGAGCTCTCGTTGCCGGCACCGACAACGTCTCGGTCCGCGACGTGGTCTCGGTCGACGAGGCGCTCGCCCTCTCGGAGGCCTACGCACCGGAGCACCTCGAGCTCTGGGTGGCCGACCCGGAGCCCCTGCTCGACCGGATCCGGAATGCGGGCACGGTCTTCGTGCGTACGTCCGCCGTCGTCGGCGACTATGCCGCCGGCGCAACGCACATCCTCCCGACGGGAGGCCTGGCACGAGGCTCGGGCGGGCTCGGGCTCGAGACGTTCCTCAAGCCGATCCAGCTCGTCCGCGCCGTCGAGCTCTCGCGTGCGCGCGCGATCGGGCTTCCGCTCGCCCGCCTCGAAGGGCTTCCGTTGCATGCGGCCGCGCTGGAGCTGGCGTGAGAGCGCAGCCGCTCCCGGAGGGCTTTCGCGCGTACGAATGGTCGCCGTCCTCGGAGGAAGTCGCTTCGCGCCACGGCCTGCGGCCGGAGCAGATCCTGCGCTACGACCAGAACACGCCGCCCGTTCCCGGCGTGCCGCAGGTGCCGTTGGCGCAGAGCTTTGCGCGGCTGCAGGAGTATCCGGACGGGACGTTCGGGGAGCTGCGGGAGGCCGCCGCCGGCTACTGCGGCGTCACGGCGGAGCAGGTGGTCATCGGCGCTGGAGCCGACGAGCTGATCCTGGTCTGTGCGCGCACCTATCTCGGCCCGGGCAGCTCCGCGTCGATCGAGGAGCCCACCTACGGGCTCTACCGGATTGCGACCGAGCTCGCGGGAGCGTCGATCACGGGCTCGGCCGACGGTGCCGACCTGATCTGGGTCTGCAACCCGAACAACCCGACCGGCGCTCTGCGCGAGCCGGCCGAGATCGCCGCGCTCGCCCAGGCGCACCCGGAGGCGGCGGTCGTCGTCGACGAGGCCTACTACGAGTTCGCGGGCGTGACGTGTGTGCCGCTGATCGCAGCGCAGCCGAATCTGATCGTCCTGCGGACGCTCTCGAAGGCCTTCGGCTTCGCGTCGCTTCGGGTCGGCTGGGCGGTAGCCTCCCCGGAGGCGGCGGCCGAGCTCGAGCTGCGCCGGCCGCCGGCCAGTGTGAGCGGTCCGGCCGCCCGGATCGGCGCTGCGGCGCTGCGCGACCCCCGCATCGACGTGGCGGAGACGATCGCGGAGAGGGAGCGTGTTCGCGCCGCGCTCGTCGCAGCCGGCTACGACTCCCCCGCAGGGCACGCCAACTTCGTCTTCCTCCGCTCCGACGAGCCCCTCGGCACCACCCTCGAGGAGCAGGGTCTCGTCGTGCGTGTGGTCGGCGGCGGCATCCGGATCACCCTTCGGAGGCCGCGCGAGAACGACGTCCTGCTCGCGGCACTCGGCGCCGGCGTCGATCCCGCTCCCGGTCGCACCGCGTATGTTGCGCGCACGAGCACCGAGACAGCGCTGCGTGTGTCGCTCGACCTCGACGGCGCCGGCCGCGTGCGTTGCGAGACCGGCGTCGGGTTCCTCGACCACTTGCTCACGCTCTGGGCGTTCCATGCCGGGATCGATCTCGAGCTGCTCGCGGGCGGGGATCTCGAGGTCGATGAGCACCACACCGTCGAGGATGTCCTCGCCGCGCTCGGTGACGCGCTCGCCGAAGCGCTCGGCGATCGGCAGGGGATCACGCGCTACGGGGCGGCGACCGTGCCGATGGACGAGGCGAGTGCAACCGCCGCCGTCGACC
>JAXIPI010000025.1:0-3203 GCA_045403015.1 Gaiellaceae bacterium
GCATAGAACGTGTTCGCGTTGCCCGGGAACAACGCTCCGGTCGCGAACGGCAGGACCGAATCGCGGACCGTGCCGAACTTGCGGGCGACGTCGAGCGCCGCCTTCAGGCTCGTGCCCTCCGCCTCGACGAACGTGGTCGGACGGGTGTTGAACTGGTCGGTCTCCTTGGCGGCCATCCACTGGAAACGCGGCGAGAGCAGCTCGTTCTGGGCGATCCTGTTCGCCTTGACGAAGTGCCAGCGCAGCACCCCGTCCGCGGAGCCCCAGCCGACGCAGGACCCGGTCGTTCCCTGGTCGTTGATCCGCCACCACGTCTGGCGAAGGTCCTTTTTCGGTGGAATGCGAGGCGCTGCGGCGACGACCCCCGCATCTGCGGCGGTCTCCAGCTGCCAGTCTTCTTCGCTCTCGCGCGACGGGGTGCAATTGAGGATCCGCTTGGGTTGCCGGCGTGCTCTCGCCATCTGACTCTCCTTCTTCCGCAGCAGGTCGGAAACGCTGTCCGGTGGAGTCTCCCAAAGTGCTGAACGGCACGCCAAAACTGTTCGGGGGACGCTGAGGTCGTCCCTAGCGGTTACCTTGAAAGGTTGATGTCCGAGGACGACACACCCATGGACCTGACGCTGGAGATCGTCTGGCAGCAGGACGCGACCGCGATCGCCTTCGTTCGCGACGCTGACGGCGCGCTGTCGGCCGGCGATCTCGAGCTCGGGAAGCCGACTGTTGCAAAGCTCGCGCTGGGCGGCGAGAGCTTTGCGGCGCGGCGGCTCGACGTCCAGCAGCTGATTCGCGTGGCGGACGCTCCGCCGGCCGAACCGCCGGCAGGCGGAAGCATGCGGGTGATCTTCGCCCTCGTCGAGCTCGCGCAGCGCTCCGTCGCCGAGGGCCTCGTCCACCCGGACCTCGACTACGGCGGCGGCTGGTGGCACGCGTTCTGGGGCGCCACGCTCGACCAGAGCGTGCAGGCGACCCTGACCGAGATCGCCGCCGCGCTACCTGCCGTCTCCGCCGATGCGTTCGACGGCGACCGGGAGGCCACCGTGCACGACCTGTACCCCGTGCTCGTCGACCAGATCGCGCGGGATCGCCTGCGCGCGGACGGCGTTCGGCTTGCGAGCGCGATGAAGCAGGTTCGTCCGACCGCGCTCGATCAGTTCCTCGAAGGGCTCACCGCCGCCGACTCGGTGCTTCCACGCCATGCCGGCTACTCCGCGCTCGACCGGAAGCTGTCGGGCTGGGTCGACGCCGGTCTCGGGCGCCGCACCTCGACGCGCTGGCGACTCGGCCTCCACCTCGACGAGCGGGAGGACGACGCGCTCGTGCTCGAGCTGTGGCTGCAAGCCGAGGACGACCCAACGCTCGGGCTCCCCGCGTCGCTGCTCTGGAGCGGCGACGGCGACATCTTCGCCTTCCTCCGTGACGGCGACCCGCGCCGAGATCTGATCCGCCAACTCACCGAGCTCGACCCTGTCCTCGCCGAGCTGGGGGTCGAGTTCGACGCGGCCGAGCCGGACGAGGCAGTGCTCGACCCCGAGACCGTCCGCCTGTTCCTGCGCAGCGGGCTGCCGGCGCTCGAGGAGCGAGGCATCCCGGTGCTGCTGCCCGCCGCGTGGGTACGTTCGCCCGCTCGGGTGCGGGTCAACCTCGCCGCTTCCAGCCAGCCGGCACGCCGCGCAAGCGGGTTTCTCTCCCCGACCGAGCTGGCGAGGTTCGACTGGCGGCTCGCGGTGGGAGACGTCGTCCTCACCGACGACGAGCTCGCCGAGCTCGCGGCCGCGAAGGAACCGTTCATCCGCGTCGCCGGCAAGTGGCACGCGCTTCGCCGCTCGGATGTCGAGCGGGCGCTCCGCTTCCTCGACCGCCGCCGCGCGGGGGCCGGGATCGTCGATCTCGTCCGCGCCGTCTCGGGACTGGAGACCGACGAGGCCGGAGTCGAGCTCGGTGAGGTCACGCTCGACGCGCCGCTTGCCTCGCTCCTCGACGACGGGGAGCAGCGATTTCGCTCTCGTCCGACGCCCGCTGCAATGAAGTTCGAGCTCTTTCCGTTCCAGGAGCGCGGCCACGGCTGGCTGCGGATGCTCGGCGACCTCGGCGTCGGCACGATCCTCGCCGACGACATGGGGCTCGGCAAGACCGTGCAGGCGATCGCGATGATCGCCTCCGAGCGCGAGGACTTCGGGCGCGACGCCCTCGGCCCCACGCTCGTCGTCTGCCCGATGAGCATGGTCAAGCAGTGGGGAGCGGAGATCGCCCGCTTCGCACCGTCGCTGCGCGTCCACCTGCATCACGGCACGGCGCGGCTCACAGGGGCGGCGCTCACAGGAGCCGCGCACACGCACGACATCGTCGTCACCTCCTACGACATCGCTGCCCGCGACGTCGACACGCTCGCCCTCGTCACCTGGGACCGGCTGTTGCTCGACGAGGCGCAGGACGTCAAGAACCCGGCGACCAAGCGCGCGCGTGCGCTCCGGCGGATCCCGGCGCGCCGGAAGGTCGCGATGACCGGGACGCCGATCGAGAACCGGCTCGGTGAGCTGTGGGCGATCATGGACATCGTCAACCCGGGCCTACTCGGCTCACGCGACTGGTTCGAGCGCACGTTCGCGAAGCCGATCGAGTCGTTCGGGAACACCGCGGCGCTGGAGCGGCTGCGATCGATCGTCCAGCCGTTCATCCTCCGGCGCCCGAAGGACTCGCCCGAGGTCGAGCTCGAGCTGCCGCCGATCACGATCTCCAAGGACTACTGCCGGCTCACCGTCGAGCAGGCAAGCCTGTACCGCGCGACGGTCGACCGCTGGCTGGTGCGGGTCGAAGCCCACCACGACCGCTTCGGCCGGCGCGGCGCCGTGCTGGCGATGCTCAGCCAGCTGAAGCAGGTCTGCAACCACCCGGAGATGGTCGTCGCGACCGGCCAGCCGCTGGATGGCCGTTCCGGCAAGCTCGACCGGCTGCTCGAGCTGCTCGAGCTCGTGCCGAGCGGCGACAAGGCGCTCGTCTTCACGCAATACCCAGGGTTCGACCGGCTCGTGCCGTACCTCGAGCAGCAGCTGGGGAAGAGCGTCGGCTTCTTTCACGGCCGCCTCAACGCCCGGCAGCGCGAGGACCTGCTGGCCTCGTTCGCCAGCGAGGAGGGTCCCACGGCGCTGGTGATCTCGATCCGGGCCGGCGGACGCGGCCTCAACCTGCCGGCCGCGAACCACGTC
>JAXIPI010000356.1:0-4395 GCA_045403015.1 Gaiellaceae bacterium
TTCGGAGCTCGTACTTCCCGGCCGTCACCGGCGGCAAGACGTTCGAGTGCAGGACGAAGTGGCCTCGCTTGGGAGGTGGCATCAGCGCTCTCGCTTCCTGGTTCGCGTCGTCTTGGTCGCCCGCTGCGCGGCGCGCGCGGGCCGCCGGCCGGTCGTAGGCGGCTTCTGGCCGACCCAGTCGAGCCTGACGCCGCCCCCCTGGCCGGGCACGATCGGCCGCAGCGATGCGTCGAGGCCCCGCTCTGCGATCAAGCCGATCGCCGACTGCGCGCTCGTGCCGAAGGCTCCGAGCACTCCCGCCAGCGACCAGCCCTCCTCGGTCGCTACGGTCACCGTCACCGGCCGGCCGTCGGCTGTCGGGACGACGTCGTACGCGAGCACGGTCCGGTTCTCCGCGCTGAGCACGACCGGCGGGCGCTCCTCCCCGCTGGCGTCGATCGCGCGCGCGGCGCCGTCGAGCCCCAGTGCGAGCCGGCGTCCGTCGACCGTGCCGCCGAGCGCCTCCGGATCGTCCAGTGCGACCAGCACGGTCGTGACCGGAAGCGCGAAGCGCGTCGAGACGGTGCTCAGTCCCTGGGTCAGCTCGGCGCCCGCAACCCAGCCCGCGTCGGCGCGCTCGCGGTGTTGCGGGATCGAGCCGCCGAAGGAGCGCACCGTGCAACGCGCGCCGATCCCAGTCGACCAGCCGACGTAGGGCAATTGCATCGCCCCGTGCCAGCCGGCAAGGCCCGACTCCCGGTCGGCGCCGAGACCGAGGGCGACCACCGCCAGGCGCTCGGCGCCCGCCGGAACCGTCCAGGTCGCGTCTCGGGCCGCTGGGCCGCCCAGATCGAGGTCCGCGATCACCTCGCCGCCGTTGGCGAGCGCGACGAGACGTGCCGCGCTGGTCCCGCGCAGCCTGAGCCGAGGCCGGTCCGCATCGCCGACGTCGCGGTTGGCGTTCACGAGGCGCAAGACCGCGATCTCGCCCGCCGCAAGCTGCGCACCGGGCGTTCCGGCCGCCGCCGCGATCCGCCTGCCGGCGGCCAGCGACGCCGTCAGTCCCAGCAGCCGGTCGCGTCCCTCGCCGCCGCTGTTGCCGACCGCGGCGGGTGCCGCGCGCGCCACTGCCGTCGTCGGCACCTCGCCGGCGGCCACGACCGTCCGGCCAACGCGGCCCCGCTCGGCGTCTGCATCGAGGAGGACGAGCTGCGCCGCGATCGAGCGGCTGCGACTCAGCTCGACAGCGGCCATCGTCGGCGGCGGCGTCCGCCACAAGCGGCTCGAACCCTCGACCGTCGTGCCGCGCGGCGGCCTGGCCGCGTCCGCCAGCCCGGCCGCGCTGAGGACGCCCACTGCCATCGGCGGGTAGACGAACGTGTCCACCTCTGGCCGCCCCGGCTTGACGCCGATTCCCGGGATCTCCGAGGCCGCCACCGCGTTCAGCCCCTCTCCGAGCGTCCCGAAGCGTGGCGGCGCCTGCCGCTCGCCGCGAAGTGCAGCCAGCCCCGTCGGACTGCTGCTCTCCGCCAGCCAGCGACCGGCGGTCGCGAACGCAGCGTCCACGGTCGCTGGCTCCGGCACGAGGCCGGCGAGCGCCACGCCTGCGTTGCGGATCCGGGTCGCGTCGATCGAGCGACGCGTGAAGGGAAGCGGCTTCCGCTTTCCGATCTCGACCTGGTAGTAGGGGATCTCGGGCCCGCCGGGCGACTCCGTGGCGCGCGCGAGCAGATCGAGCTCGTTGAGCGCCTCGACGATGTCGCCCTTCGGCGTCTTGCGGTTGTTGTCGTCCTGTGGCGGCCCCCAGACGCCGATCGGGAAGGCACCGAAGGTGCGCCCGGTGACCGTAAAGGGGAAGTCCTGCTGCACACCCTTCCGGAACCAGGAGAGCTCGAACGTCGGAGAGACGGCGCCGGTTCCCATCGGCGCGACCCCGAGCTGCCTCGTCGGGGTGAAGTGCTTCGGGGCGTCGTTCCCGGTCGGCCGCTTGAGGACGAGGTCCGTCGCCGGCACGTTGCTCGTCAGCACGAGGCTGAACTCGCAGACGACGACGTACGGACGATCCGCCTGGCCATCGGGTGTCGGTATGGCGCCGCCGGAGGGCTGCGCACCCGACGACGTGATCACGGTGATCGCGTGCGCGGCGCCGCCCGGTCCTGCCGACAGGTACTTGTCGATGAACGGCCCAGCCGCGAGGAGCTCCTTGCGTGTCTGCTCAGAGCTGCCGAACTCGACGGTGAGCTCGATCGGGCCCACCTCGAAGGTGGCCTTGCCGTGGAAGTCCGGGCCTTCGACCTCGATGCTCGCACCGATGCTGATCGAGAACGTAATCTCGCCGAATAGCCAGGTGTCGATCGTCACTCCGGCGGAGATGCGGGCGTAGACGCCGACCTTGTAGCGGAACGGGTCGAAGTAGACGATCCCGTGCGCTCCGAACTTCACCTCCGCCCACGCCGGCCCGAACTCGGCCGACGCCTCAAAGTCGCCGCCGGCCATCACCGCCTCCGAGGTCAGAGCGAAGTAGCTCCCGGCCTTGATGACGATCGCGTCGCCGATCCCCCAGCGCAGCCCGAGGCGCGGGACCTGCGGGTAGCCCGGCTTGTTGAAGTCCGGATGAAAGCCGCCGAGCGTGAGCACGAACTGTCCCCGGTACTCACCCTTGAACCAGGTGACGAAGGCGAACCCGCCGGTGAGACGGACATCCGGGTAGAGCAGCCACGAGTTGTCGGTGAGCTGGCCCTGCACCCAGAGCACGCCCTCCGAGCTCGAGAAGCGAACGAGCAGTGCGATCTCGATCGACACGATCGCGACCTGCGGCCGCGGCAGCGCCATGCGGGCGAGGCCGAGCAGGTTGATGTCGAGGCCGTCACCGACCTCGACCGCGACGACCGCGATCCCGTCGACGAGGGCGAAGCTGTTGAACGAGATGCCGGCGGCGAACCAGAAGGTGCCGCGTTCCATCGGGAAGTACGTCCCGAGCGAGCGCAGCTGGTCCATCGGGTTCGACGGCGAGGCCGCGATGTCCAGCGCCTGGATCAGCGGGTAGTCGCCGAAGTGCGAGAGATCGGTCGGCACGACGAGCTCGCGGTTGATTCCGAAGCCGCCGCCGATGCCCGTCAGGAAGAAGGCCGGAGGGCCGCCGATCGGGCCGTTGATCGCGCCGACGGCGAAGAAGGCGACGAACCGTTGGCCGTCCTGCTCGCCCTCGCCGTAGCCGCCGTAGATCGTGATCCCGTAGACGGCGAAGCGGGCGAGTAGCATCCCGAGGTACTCGACGTTCGGCGGCTGGCCGGACTTGAGCAGGCCGCCGGAGATGGTGAGCCCGGCCATGTCGGCCGTGACGGCGAGGCCCGCGAGGTCGACTTCCCAGTTCGCCGGGTTGAAGAAGTCGCCGCGCGAGACGATGTAGGTGATCTGGAGGTCGTCGACCGCGCAGGTCAGCCCGAAGAACGAGACGGAACCGTCCATCAGCAGCGAGATCCGGTCGACCCGCTGCTGCGGCATCGTCACGCCGAGACCGACCTGCTCGAGGTAGAGCGGCCCGAAGCCCTTCTGGATCGCGATCCACCACGGGCCGTCGCCGTCCCCGGCCCGGAGCGTCACGTGTACCGGGTCGTTCCCGTGCTTCTGGATCGCGAGCGCGGGCGAGAACGCCGGCTTGGGCGGCTGCGAGCCGGAGTCCTTCAGCATCCCGCTGGCGATGTTGTTGCCACCGCTCGCGCCCGAGGCGGAGACTGCGAGGTTGGTGAACTGGAGCTGGACGCCCCCGGCCTTCGCTCCGGTCAGCCCCAGGCGGGCGAACGTGTGGAGGGCGATCGATTCGAGCGTGATCCCGAAGTCGAGCAGCGGCCCGCTCGTCTTCGCGACGCGCAAGCCGACACCGTTGACCGTGAGGCCCGGCTCGAACTCGAGCGTGCCGCCGGTGGACAGAAGCCCGACGAAGAGTCCGCCCGTGCCCGCGGGGTTGTTCTCGATCCAGGAGTCGTCGTTCTCGAGCCAGAGATTCACGTCTCCCGAGACGAGCTCCATCCGCTGGGCGAGGCCGAGCTGGACGCCGATCGTCCCCGCATCCTCGAGCAGGCTGATCGTCAGCCCTTCGACAGTGACCGAAATCCCGGCGTCGGCGAGGTTCGCGAAGAGCTTCTGGGCGCGGTCGAGGACGGTCGACGGGTCGAACAGCCCGCCGATTACGTCGGTCGGGTTGGGGGTGTCCTCGAGGAGCACGCCGGCGAGCAGGTCACGCACCTCATCGGCGCCGACCGGCATGTCGAGGAGATCCTGGACGGCCTGCGTGCCGAGCGCGAACGACGCCACGAGGTCGGCGACTGCCTCGACCGCGCGAAGGGCTACGGCGACAGGATCGGTGACGTCGCTCGGCGTGGCGATCGGACCGTTGCTCGCGATCAGCGAGAAGGT
>JAXIPI010000163.1:0-25233 GCA_045403015.1 Gaiellaceae bacterium
GTCGACCTCGAGGCGCAGGCGCAGATCGAAGCCCACCTCCGAGTGCCCGCGCTCGAGCGCTCGGACCCCGCCGCGGATGCGCGCGACAAGACCCTGGCGTGCGAGCTCGGTGAGATCGCTCCTCACCGTCACCTCCGAAACGACGAACGTTGCCGAAAGTTCCGCAACCTGAACGTAATCGCGCGTCTCGAGCATGCGCAGGACTGCTTCCATGCGTTCGGACTGGGAGAGATTGCGCAGAAGATCGTTCATTCGCTCGCGACGGCGACCATACGCCTGAGCAAACCATAAGTCAATACCTTCGAATGACTTACGAAACCAGCTCGATCGAAAGTCGATTTGAAGATGAGGTGCCGGATGCGTCACACTCCGGGCATGACCGAGACCGCCGCCTTCGAACGGCTCGCCGCACTCGAGATCGAGACCCCGTCCTGGGGCTACGGAAACTCCGGCACGCGGTTCCACGTCTTCCCGTGGCCCGGCGCCGCCCGCAACGTCTGGGAGCGGATCGACGACGCTGCGCTCGTCCACCGCCTGACCGGGTGCTGCCCATCGGTCGCGTTGCACATCCCGTGGGACCGCGCCGAGGACTGGTCGGCGCTCCGCGAGCACGCGTCCGGCCAGGGCATCCGGATCGGGGCGATCAACCCGAATCTCTTCGGCGACGACGCCTACCGACTCGGGAGCCTGTGCCACCCGGACGAACGCGTCCGCGCACAGGCGCTCGAGCATTGCCGTGAGTGCATCGAGATCGCCCAGCAGGTGGGCTCGACGATCATCAGCCTCTGGCTGGCCGACGGTACGAACTATCCCGGGCAGGACGACCTGCGCGGCCGGCACGCGCGTCTCGCGGCAGGGCTGGAGGAGATCTACCGCCTGCTCCCCGACGGAATGCGCTTGCTCGTCGAGTACAAATTTTTCGAGCCCGGCTTCTACAGCACCGATCTCCCCGACTGGGGAACGGCCGCGATGCTCTGCCGCCGTCTCGGCCCGCAGGCACAGGTGCTCGTCGACACCGGCCACCATCCACAGGGGACGAACGTCGAGCAAATCGTCGCCGTCCTGCTCGCCGAAGGGTTGCTAGGCGGCTTCCACTTCAACAACCGAAAGTACGCAGACGACGACCTGATCGTCGGCTCGATCGACCCGTTCGAGCTCTTCCGGATCATGCGCGAGATCGCCGCTCACGGAACCGAGAACGTCGCCTTCATGATCGACCAGTCGCACAACATCGAGGGGAAGATCGACGCAATGATCCAATCGGTCATGAACATCCAGACGGCATATGCCAAGGCGCTCCTCGTGGACGAAAAGCGGTGCGCGGAAGCGCAGAGCGTGGGGGATGTGCTCGGCGCGCATCGCGTCCTCCTCGAGGCGTTCGAGACCGACGTCCGTCCGTTGGTCGCACGCCTGCGAGCGGAGATCGGCGTCGAGCCCGATCCGGTCGAGGCGTTTCGCCGCAGTGGGCACGCCGAACGGCTGGCTCACGAACGCGGGACCGCGTCGGTCGAGAGCGCCTACGAGCGAACCTGACGCGAGTGGACGCTCTCGTCGCCAACGAGGAGGAGACATGACCCAGCGAAGCGCCTTCGTCCTTCGAGTGCGTCCGGACAAGGTCGACGAATACGTCGAAGCGCACCGAAGCGTTTGGCCAGAGATGCTCGCAGCGCTTCGCGAGGCCGGCATCCGGAACTACACGATCTTCCGCCACGGCAACGAGATGTTCGGATACTTCGAGTCGGACGACCTGAAGTCCGCGGCGGCATACATGGAGGAGCAAAAAGTCAACGCGATGTGGCAGGACGCAATGGCCGAACTCCTGGAAGCACGCGTGCCCGGCGCCGGCCCCCCGATGCTTGAAGAGATCTTCCGTCTCGACTGAAATGCGCGTCGCGGCCGTCGACATGGGAGCGACGTCGGTGCGTGTTGCGGTCGTCGAGCTCGAGGCCGAAGTGCCGCGACTCGAGATCGTCCACCGCTGGCAGCACGGCCCGGAGACGCGGCCCGACGGCTCGGTGCGGTGGCGCTGGACAGAGCTCCTCGAGAACGTCCGGCTCGGGCTCGACCGCGCGCTCGAGCTCGGCCCCGTCCATTCGATCGGAGTCGACGGCTGGGCGGTCGACTACGGCCTGCTCGACGAGCAGGGGCGTTTGCTCTCCGACCCCCACAGCTACCGGAGCCCGCGCACCGATGGCTGGCGCGCCGTGGCGCGGTCGCTCGGTGAAGCGGAGCTGTACCGGCGAACGGGCGTGCAGCTGATGCCGATCAACACCATCTTCCAGCTCGCCGCCCACGACCGCACCGAGCTCGACCGAGCCGCGCAGCTGCTGCTGCTGCCCGAGCTCGTCGCCTACGAGCTGACGGGCACGGCGGTCGGTGAGCGTTCGAACGCGGGCACGACCGGCTTGCTCGACGTCACCACGGGCACCTGGGCGGACGATCTTGCGGAGGCGGTCGGAGTCTCACCCGCGATCCTCCCGGGCGTCGAGCCCGCGGGACGCATGCTCGGCGAGCATCGAGGTGTGCCTGTCCATCTCGTTGCCGCCCATGACACCGCCTGCGCTGTTGCTGCGAGTCCGCTGGGACCGGTGGGCCGAGGTTTCCTCTCAGCGGGGACCTGGTTCCTCGTCGGCGTCGAGCGGCCGGCCGCCGACACGTCCGAGACCGCCCGCGCCGCCAACTTCTCGAACGAGCCGGGCGCGGTTGGCGGCTACCGGTTCTTGAAGAACGTGCCGGGTTTCTGGCTGCTCGAGCGCTGCGCCTCGGAGTGGGGGGACGTAACGGCGCGGGAGCTGCTCGACCTCCCCGGCGCGGGGCACGGGGTCGGCAACGTCTTCGACGTCCACGAAGACCGCTTCCTCGCGCCCGATCGCATGACGGACGAGGTGCGCGCCGCTGCGGGGCTGGCAGAGGACGCGCCGCGAACGGCGGTCGTGTCGTCGATCGTGCGGTCGGTCGCCGCCGGGGTCGCGTCCGTCGTGGAGGAGCTGCGGTCGATCCACCCTCTGACCGAGCTCGCGATCGTCGGCGGCGGCGCGGCGTCACCCGTCGTCAGGCGTGCAGTCGAAGAGGCAGCCGGCGTTCGGCTGGTCGCCGGACCGGCGGAGGCGACGGCACTCGGCAATGCACTCCTCCAGGGCCTGGCGCTCGGCCGATTCTCAAGTCTCGGGGCTGCCCGCGCGTGGGCGGCCGTGACTCGGGACGTCAGCCCAACTCCGGCTGCAGCCCGAAGACCGGGAACAGTTCGGGGTAGCCGGCAAAGCCCGTGATGCCGGCGATGCGATCGCCATCGACGGCGAAGACCATGATCCCGTAGGCGTGGAACGGCTCGGCGGCAGACTCTTGGACGTACGCAGCCACCGCCGGCTGGCCGTTTGCGTGGGTGGGCAGCAACGGGATCAGGTCGAGGCGACCGCCCATCGGCACAGTGGCGAAGAAGTCGCCGATCGCCGCGGGTCCGAAAACGTGCATCGGCTCGGGTGGCATCGTCATCAAGGCGTCGTCGGTGAGGAGTGATGTCAGGCGCTCGATGTCGACCGCCTCCCACGCAGCGACGAAGCTGCGCATCAACGCCGTCTCCGCCCGCTCGTCCGCCGGCCGATGCACTCGAGCGAGCGTGCCCTCGCGGCGCTCGCGCTCGACGCGGTCGCGCGCCCGCTGCAGGGCGCTGTTCGCTGCCGCAACGCTGATGCCGAGCACGTCTGCCGCCTCGCGCCCCGACCAGCCGAGCACATCGCGGAGGACGAGCGCGGCACGCTGTCGCGGCGGCAGGAGTTGCATTGCCGCCACGAACGCCAGGCCGATCGTCTCGCGTCGCTCGGCCTCGCGCTCCGGCGTCTCCGGTTCGAGGAGGACATCCGGATACGGCTGCAGGCGGGCATCCACCGTCGCCAACTCCTGACGGCCGCGCTGCTCGATCATCCGCAGGCAGACGTTCGTCGCGATCCGGTAGAGCCACGACGAGAGCTCCGCCCGCGGCTCGAAGCGGCCGATGCCGCGCCACGCGCGCAGCATCGTCTCCTGGAGCGCGTCGTCGGCGTCGTGCACCGACCCGAGCATCCGGTAGCAATGCGCGTGCAGCGGGCGGGGCCTGGGCGCCGTCAGCTGCACGAACGCCTGCTCCTCGCCGGCCGCGGCCGCCGCCAGCAACTCCATGCCGGAACGCTACTGCGGCATCGGCGGCGGCGCGCCGAGCTCCGTCCAGGCCGGGGCCTCGAACGCTCCCGGCGTCCCGCCAAGCGCCACGAACCGGATTCCGTCCGGCCCCGGCAGGATCCGCCGCTGCTGCTCGGGGCCGAGGCGGGCCATCATCCCCGGCACAAGCTCGAACTGCTTGTCACCGGCGACGAGCGTCGCCGAGCCGGAGAGGGGGATGTACACCTCTTCCTGGTTCGGGTCGAACGCGTTTGCGGCGTGGTTGTGCTCCGGGTACCCGTCCCAGTCCGGCGGCAGTGTGAGCACCTGCATGCCCCACGCCGAGACGCCAAGCGTCGCCCGCGCGCGGCGCGCCAATCCGCCGTGGATCGGCTCCATCTCATCGATCGCCGTAACGACCACGTCCATCGTCGCAACGTCTGTCACTTGGCCCTCCTTCTCCTCGGGCCCGGCGGGCCCACTACCGAGTACAACCCACGGCAAGGCCGGATCTCATCGTTCGGGCGGCTGCCTAGAAAGGGCGTGTGTCCTTGGGGCGCCGGGGATCTTGTGGGCAATGATGGTGCAGTTGACGAGTCGGAGACTCACCCAGATGTGGTTTCGTCCAGTCCGCGCGACTCGCCTTGGCGTCTCGGGTCGTCTGTTCGCTCTCATGTGTCTGTTGCTGTGCGTTTCAGCAGGTTGTGACGACTCCGAGAAGCGTCCTACCCCCAAGGTGTCTAGTGATGACATTCGCGGTTCGATCGTTTTCGCCACCCAGGTTGACAAACACAAACTCGAGCTTGCGGCGGTGCCGGTCGGGGGTGGACACTCGAGGGCGCTTGGCGCGCTGCCGGCAGCGGCCTGGGCTTTGTCGCCAGATAGGACGCAGATTGCGTACGTTCAGACGACGTCCCCGAGCGCGGGAGACTTCTTCTCAGAGCTCTGGGTGGCAGATCTCGATAATGGCGACGCAGCGCGTCTTGTGCACTCTGCGATTCGGCTCGGATCACCCGCGTGGTCGCCTGACGGGCGGCGCATCGCTTACGGCGACGGCCTAGGCACCTCAATCGCGCAGGCCGATGGATCTGGAACGTCGCAGATCGCGCTCTCGCAGGCAGAGGATTTGGACTGGTCGCCGGATGGGAGGCTCCTCGTCGCTTCGGGGCTTGAGAGCCACGGGATCATCGTGGTCGACATCGAGAGCGGAAGCGAGCGGACGCTCACTACTGCTTTCGGGGACAGTTCGCCACGCTGGTCGCCCGACGGGAGCGAAATCGCTTTCACACGTTCCAATCTCGTTGGGCAGGAGAGCTCGATCTACATAGTCGGAGCCGGCGGCGGCGTCCCTCGCCGCGTGACCTCCGAGCATGCGGACAGGTCGCCTTCATGGTCACCGGACGGTGAGCTGATCGCTTTCTCTCGCAGCCCTCTCGCCAAAGGGTCGGCGCGCGGTGATCTGTTGGATGTGTTTGCGCGACAGGACAGATTGAGCGAGCTCTTCGTCATGGGCGCGGATGGGTCCGGTTTGCGTCGGCTGACTCACAACCAGGTGCCGGACCGATCGCCGGAGTGGGGCGATCCTGAAGCCGTTTCTCATTCAGTCGCGTCGCCGCAAGATCTCGGAACGGTTCCGGATGTGACGGGTCTGTCCGAGGCAGCTGCGCGCTCGAAGCTTGCGGCCCGCGGCTTCCGCGTCACCCTTCGCAATCTCGGTTTCGCCAAGGGCGAGCAAGACCCGTTCGCCGAGAATCGCGTTGTCGCCCAGGCGCCGAGCGCCGGCGCGAGAGCCGCGCGTGGTCGTATCGTTCAGCTCCTGGTCGTAGACCAATCGGACAGGTTCGCTGGGCGCGCCTTCGACGCCGCCGTCTGGCGCCGGCATCCGACTTGTGAGTCCGACAATCCGCGCGGTCGTATGTACGCCAACCTCGTCCAGAAGTACCTGCCGCGCGGCACCTCTCAAGCCAGGGTAATCGAACTCCTAGGGAAGCCTGAACGTCGCGAGCCGAACCGCTTTGAATATCCGCTCGGCGCCTGGAGCGGATTCCGGCTCGACTGCGACTATCTCACGATTGAGTTCAACAAGGGTCAACGAGTAGCAGCAACCTCGCACGTTCAGAGCTAACGCGGCGACCGGACTGGGCCTGACTTTCGCGAAGCGTCCTGTCACGATGTCTTGTCGAGGACATGGCAGTCGACGTCATCGGCAGGGACGAAGACCTCAGGTCTCTGTACGCGTTTCTCGACCGGCGGACGGCCGCGCAAGGCCCGACCGCGATTGCGCTCGAGGGCGAGGCCGGAATCGGCAAGTCGACGCTCTGGAGCGCTGCCGTCGACGCCGCCCGGGGGCGAGGTCTGCGCGTGCTCTCCTCGCGTCCGGCCGAGTCGGAGCGCGGCCTCGCTTACGCCTGCCTGGGCGACCTGTTCGAGGGAGCTCTCGAAGAGATCCTGCCCTCGCTGACCGCGCCGCAGCGCCGGGCACTCGAAGTCGCGCTCCTTGTTGAGGACGCGGAAGGCCGTCCTGTCGACACGAGGGCGCTCGGGGTGGCGGTCCGCAACGCCCTGCAGCTGCTCGCCGAGGGAGGGCTCGTCGTCGCGATCGACGACCTCCAATGGCTCGACGCCTCGTCGGAGTCCGCGCTCGGGTTCGCACTTCGCCGACTGCCCGACACCACCATGCTGCTGCTCTGGACTCGCCGTCTCGATGCGGGTGAGCAGACGTCTCACGTCGAGACCGCGCTCGACTCCGACCGGATCGACCGCGTCCGAGTGGGGCCGCTCAGCGTCGGTGCGACCCACCAGCTGCTCCGGGCACGACTCTCCCGGACGGTGCCGCGCCCGACGCTGCTCAGGCTGCACGAGGCATCGGGAGGCAATCCGTTCTATGCCCTCGAGCTCGCACGCGCCCTGGGTGCCGATGGTTCGCTCGCGGATCCGACGCAGCCGCTGCCCGTTCCCGAGCGGCTGGAGGAGCTCGTATCCGCCCGGCTCGACGGCTTCACAGGCGAGACGCGCGAGGCGCTCGTGCTTGCTTCTGCACACGGACGACTTACCGTCACGGAACTCGCCCGCGTTGACATCGAGCAGAGCGCCCTCGAGTCGGCGCTCAGTGAACAGGTGATCGAGGTGGAGCGCGGGACGGTGCGGTTCACGCACCCGCTGCTGGCCTCCGTTCTCTATCAGGGGCTGCCCGTGGCCGAGCGGCAGCGTGCGCACCGCGCGCTCGCGGAGCTCGTCGAGGATCCGGTCGCCCGCGCTCGCCACCTCGCGCTCTCGACCGACCGGCCGGATGCTGAGCTCGCCGCAGTGCTCGAGGGAGCGGCCGAGACAGCCTCCGCGCATGGTGCGCCGATCGTTGCCGGCGAGCTCGGCGAGCACGCAGTCCGGCTGACGCCACCAGAGAGCCGCGCCGACTTCGACCGTCGCGCAGCTGCGGCGGTGCGGGCGCACCTTGCGGCCGGCGAGGTCGAGCGAGGCCGGGTGCTCGCGACCGAGCTTGCCGGCCGAGCCCAGCCGGGGGCAGAGCGCGCCCAAGCTCTCGTCCTCCTGGCCGAAACGGAGAGCATGCTGCTCGCCGTGCCGCTGCTGAAGGAGGCGCTGGTGGAGCCGGGGGCACCGGCCGCGCTGCGGGCATCGATCCACCACCGCCTGAGCCTGGACGTGCGGTTCCGGGAAGGACTCGACACCGCGGAGGAGCACGCACTCGCCGCCGTCGAACTGGCTGAGCAGGTCGGGGACGCGGACCTTCGCGCGTCGGCCCTGAGCGGGCTCGCCCTGATCCAGCTCAACGCAGGTAAACCAGGCGCGCTCGAGCTCGCCGAGGAGGCCTACCAGCTCGTCTCCGGTGAGGCCTCGCAGGCCGCGGCCGACGTCGGATTCTCGCTTGCGCACATCCTGCTCTGGTCGGCCCACTTCGACCGCGCCCGCGCACTCCTCGACACCCTCTATGCGGACTGGAGTGAGCGGGACGAGCGAATGGCGGCCTACGCGCTCTGGTATCTCGCGATGGTCGAGCTGCGCATGGGGAACTACGAGCTGGCGGAGCAGCGCGCCCAGCAGTCGCGTCAGTTGCATGGTCTGTACGTGCGCGACGAGGCGGCGTCGCCGACGAGCCTGTTTCCGCTGATGCTCGCTGCTGCGCACCGCGGCGACCTCGCGCGCGCCCGGGAGCTCGCCGAGCAGGGCTGCCGGCTATCGGAGCTGCACGGCGTGCGCCTGCACGGGCCGTTGGCAACGCTCGGGACGGTCGAGCTCTGGAGCGGGGATGCGGCCGCAGCCGTCGACCGCTTCAGAGTGACGGAGGAAATGACGGACGCGGCGGACGGCGCAGAGCCGACGATGCAGCTGTGGCGGTCCGAGCAGGTCGAGGCACTGCTCGAGCTCGGGCTAGTCGACGAAGCCGTCGCGCGTCTGGAAGCGTGGGAGGCGGGGGCGCAGCGGCTCGAACGCGCCTGGGCGCTGGCGCACGCCACGCGCTGCCGCGGCCTTGTCGCAGCAGCGCGTGGCGACGTCGAGACGGCGGTGGCCCTCTTCACCGATGCGGTCGAGCAGCACGAAGCAGCGGGCGATCCGTTCGGTACGGCGCGGGCGCTGCTCGTGCTCGGCGTCACGCAGCGGCGCGCGCGGCAGAAACGGCCTGCGCGCGACGCGATCGAGCGGGCGCGGGCCGGCTTCGAGGAGCTCGGGGCCGACGGCTGGGCCGCGCGCGCGCGTGACGAGCTCGGTGCGATCGGCGGACGGACGCGTATCGAAGGCCTGACGCCGGCGGAGCGACGCGTGGCGGACCTCGTGGCGAAGGGACGGACGAACGCCGAGGTCGCCGCGTCGCTCTTCCTCGCGGAGCGCACGGTCGCGAGTCACCTCACCAGGGTCTACTCCAAGCTGGGCGTGCGCTCGCGCACCGAGCTCTCGCGAAAGCTCCGCTGAGGCGTACGAGCCACCGGAGCAAAGTTCAGACGTTCTGACGTTTTCAACAACTCGGCCCGGCCGTAGCTTCGATGCCATGCCGAGTTACCTGGTTGAGACCTACCTCGCTCGCGGTCACGCCGGAGAGCGGACTGCGCGCGAGGCACGGGCACGCTCGGCCGCCGAGGAGTTGACCAAGGCTGGAACCACGGTCCGCTTCGACGGCGTCATCCATGTACCCGAGGACGAGATCTGCTTCTTCATGTTCGGCGCACCGTCGAGCCGGGAGGCTGCGCTCGTGGCACAGCGAGCCGCGCTCGACCCCTTTCGCGTCGTCGAAGCGGTCACGTCCGCAGAAGGAGGAAGCACATGCTGAGGAGACTCAAGCTGGTAAGTGTCGTCGCGGCTTTGACGGTGCTGGCCGCGCCGGCGGTTGCCCGCGCGGATGCAGTGACGCAGTGGAACGGGAACGCGGCGAACGCCCTGTTCGTCGTGGCGGGGCAGGGGCCGCAGGCGTCTGTGCCGCATCTCGCGATGGTGCACGGCGCCATCTACGACGCGGTGAACGCGATCGACCGCGGACACGAGGGCTACTTGCTGACGCCGCGAGTGGCGCAGCCGTTCGACTCGAAGGACGCGGCGGTCGCGGCCGCGGCGCACCGTGTGTTGCTGAACATCGTCCCGGCGCAGCAAGCCGTTCTCGACGCGCAGTACGCGGCGTCGCTGGCAGCGATCCCGGACGGCTCGGCGAAGACACGCGGGATCGCGGTGGGGGAGGCCGCCGCGGCGGCGATGATCGCCGCCAGGACGGACGACGGGCGTTTCGGTCTCTACCGTTTCCCGGTCGGATCTGGTCCGGGGGCGTGGAAGCCCGTCCTGCCGGCGTTCGTCAACGACCCGAACGCCTGGCTGAAGGACGTGCGGCCGTTCCTGATCGAGAGCGGCACTCAGTACCAGTCTGACGGTCCGCTCTCGCTGGCCAGTCGGAAGTACGCACGCGAGTTCGACGAGGTGAAGTCGCTCGGCTCGGCCACGAGCACCACTCGCACGGCCGACCAGACGCTCGCCGCCCGTTACTGGGCCGAGAACCCGCCTGCGACCTGGAGCCGGATCTTCCGGACGCTGTCCGTCCAGCAGGGCGTGTCGCTCGTCGACAACGCGCGCCTGTACGCGATGCTCTACATGACCGCGGCCGACTCGCTGATCACGGTCTGGAACGACAAGGCGCACTACCTGTTCTGGCGGCCGATCACGGCGATCCGCGAGGCTGACACGGATGGCAATCCACGGACGACGGCGGATCCGAACTGGCTGCCGCTGATTCCGACGCCGCCGTACACAGAGCACTCGTCCGGGCACAGCGGTCTCAGCGCTTCGTTCGTGGCGACGCTGCAGGACTTCTTCTGCACCGATCAGATCGGCTGGACGGACACCAACAACGGTGGCCTGACCCGGAGCTTCACGCAGTTCTCGCAGGCGATCGACGAGATCATCGAGGCACGCGTCTGGTCGGGCATTCACTTCCACAATGCCGACGAGCAGGGCGCGAAGATCGGCAGGCAGGTCGCAAAGTGGCGCGAGCGGCACTTCTTCAAGGCCGTACGCCACCACGACGACTGACGGGGGCAAACGGGCGGGTCGCACTCCGCGGCCCGCCCGTGACGTCAGCCGCTTGACGTCGACGCGTCGGCCTCCCTGGCACGCAGGATCAGTGCCTCGAGGCTCTGGGGATCCTGGTCTCCTTCGCCGGGAGTCTCGCCGGCGCTGAGATCGAGCTCCGTGTGCACGGCTCTCACCTGCAGGCCGGGCGAGAGCACGCTGGCCCAGGCGAACGTCGCTCGCCCGTCAGCGGAGGCGTCCTGTCTACTGGCGTCGTGCGACTACGCGAGCGAGATCCGAGGCCGCTCTCCGCAACCGCTCGACTTGCTCCTGCTCCGAGTCGTTGTCCGGATAGATCGTGCAGACCGCATTCCCGAAGGCAAAGTGGGTTTCCTCGTCGCCCTCGTATTTGACTTCCTTGACGGGTTGCAGCGGGTTGCTGGGTGACGCGTATAGGGCACAGTAGACCCAGCCTTGAGTACGCATGACGTCGTCGAATGCATCGGCAAGGCGCGGGTTGGGGCCAAACTGCGGGGCGTTCGATGCTTGCCGCTCGCTCTCCGTGCGGAGGCATTCGGGATCGTCGAACATCTCCAGGTCGTGCTCACGGAACACTCGAATCAACTCGGCTAGCTGGATCGGCTCAACCTCGCCACCGCGGCAAGCGCGGTCTGCGGGTACGGAGAGCGTCTCCAGGCTCTGCGCCGAGTTCTCACCACACGCAGCACCCAGCACGACCCCAGCAACGATCACACAGAGCGCGACGAGTGCTCGCACTAGAACCAACATCTAGTCACCCATCGTCGATCAGTTGGGCTGCCGGGGGCTCGGCGGGTACCTCTTCCTTTCCGCTCTCACGCGCGAGCGAGATGACAATCGCGCCGACGAGGGCGAGGGCGAGGCCGACCACGGCGAGGAGGATGTGCCAACCCGGCCGGCTGAGACGCTCGTCCAGGAGCAGGATCCCAATCAAGATTCCGACGATCGGGTTCGCGACCGAGACCGTGGCGACAGAAGGCGCGAGACGACCCGTTCCGAGCGACACCTGCTGCAACACGAAGCCGAGCACACCGGCAACCGCGACGGCGTAGCACTCCCAGTGGGAGAGCATCGTGCCCACGCTCTCGTGCAGGTAGTCGAGCGTGGGCTTCGTCAGCGCAGACGAGAGCCCGAAGAGGATTCCCGCGACTGTGCCGTACACGGCCGCCTTCATCGCGAGGCCACCGCCGCTGCCGAAGACGAGCAGCAGGACGGAGAGGACCGAGAGCAGGCCGATCGTGATCGCCCACTGGGAGTTGGGCGCGTTCTCGTTCCCGCCGGCCGGGTCGCCGAAATACACGAACAAGCCGAGCCCGATGATGATGACGACCGCGCCGATCACCTCCCGACGACCCACGTGCTGCTTCGTCAGGAAGTAGCCGAGCGGCAGCGCGAAGACGACAGTCGTGACGAGCAGCGGCTGGATGACCGAGAGGCGACCACGGTCGAGCGCGCCGGCCTGGAACAGGTAACCCGTGAGCAGCGCCAGCGTGCCGAACAGCCACGTCTTCTGCCCCGCGAGTCGCAGGAGCGACATCGGGTCGGCCAGGGAGATCGTCGGGAGGTTCAGCGCCCCCTTCTGTTGGAGCGCGGCCGCCAGCGCGAAGAGGAACGCCGCAACAAGCGCGAGAGTTGCAGCCACGCGCGCAGACTACGGTGTGAGTCGGCCAGATATGAGCCTGCCGACACCGACGGGCTAGATTCCGGATGTGCAGTCGAGGCGTCTAGGGAAGATCGGCCGCGAGGTGTCCGAGATCGGGTTCGGCGCCTGGGCGATCGGGGGTAGCTGGGGCGAGACCGACGACAGCACGTCGCTGGCGGCGATGCGAGCGGCGGTCGACGCGGGCGTCACGTTCTTCGACACGGCCGACGTCTACGGCGACGGCCACTCCGAGCGGCTGATTGCGACACTTCTCGAGGAGCGCAGTGAGCCGCTCGTCGTGGCGACGAAGTTCGGCCGGAGGGTGACGCTCGCGGTCGAGAACTACACGTACGACAACCTCCGTTCCTGGCTCGATCGCTCGCGCGAGAACCTCGGCGTCGACACGATCGATCTCGTCCAGCTTCACTGCCCGCCGTGGGAGACGTACTACACGCCGGCTATGTTCGAAGCCTGCGACCGGCTCGTGGAGGAAGGTTTCGTCCGCGCTTACGGGGTCAGCGTCGAGAAGGTGGAGGAAGCGCTGAAGGCGATCGAGTACCCGGGCGTCTCGACCGTGCAGATCATCTTCAACATCTTCCGCCAGCGACCCGCCGAGCTCTTCTTCGAGCAAGCCCGCCTGCGCGACGTCGGCGTGATCGTCCGCGTTCCTCTGGCCTCGGGTCTGCTGACAGGCAAGTTCAACCGGGAGACGAGCTTCGCAGCGGACGACCATCGGACCTTCAACCGCCACGGCGAGCGCTTCGACGCGGGCGAGACGTTCGCCGGCGTCGACTTCGAGCGTGGCCTGGCGGTCGTCGAGGAGTTGCGGGCGCTCGTACCCGACGGCGCGACGCTGGCGCAACTCGCGCTGCGCTGGATTCTCGGCTTCGATGCGGTCTCGACGGTCATCCCGGGTGCCAAGACGCCCGAGCAGGCGCTGGCGAATGCGGCCGCAGCCGACCTGCCGCCGCTGCCCGAGGGCTCCCTGCGGACGATCGCAGCGATCTATCGCGAGCAGATCGCGCCGCAGGTCCACCACCTCTGGTAGTCGTCAGCGCCCGGCCGCGACGCGTTCCGTGACGTAGGCGGCGACATCCTGGATCTGCTGGGCTGAGAGCGTGTCCCCGAAGGCCGGCATGCCGCCGCCGCCGTTCGTGACCTGAGTGACGACGTGCTCGACATCGGTGACGCCGGCCAGTGACGGGCCGCCGTTTCCACCATGGCCATCGAGTCCGTGGCAGCCGGAGCAGTTGTCGGCGAACACCTGCTCGCCGGCGGCCGGGTCGCCCTCGGTCGTCGACTCGCCCGCGTGGCCCGTGCCTTCGCCCGTGCCTCCCGCCTTGGCAGGGCCGAGCTTCCCGTCGAGCGAGAAGAGCCACAGATTGTCGCCGTGCGCACTCGCGGCGAGCGCGTTGCCGCCGGCGAGAAACGCGATGTATTGCGTGCCGCCCTGCTCGAAGGCAGTCACAGTCGAGTTCGCGCCGGCGCCGGTCTGGAAGCTCCAAAGCAACTCGCCGTCATCCGCGTTGTACGCCTCGAGCTCGCCGCCGTTTCGGCCGACGAAGACGAGGCCGCCGGCGGTCGTCACCGTCCCCGAGTAGCACGACTCGGGCCAGCGCTTCTGCCAGCCGATCTCCCCGGTCGTGGGATTCCAGGCGCCGAAGTAGCCCGTCTGGCTGCCGAAGCCGGTAGTGGTGAACACGCTGCCGAGATCCGAGACCTGACCGCGCTTCCCCTCCGGCGGCTCCTTGCCGCTTCGCGTGTAGCCGGAGACCGAGCGCATGGCGCAGATGTAGAGCATCCCGGTCTTCGGGCTATAGCTCATCGGCTGCCAGTTCGTGCCGCCCTGCGGCCCGGGGATGTTCACGCGGACCTCCGTTCCGAACGGCGCGAAGATCCCTCCCTTGACGATCCTCGGCGTCGCTCCCTTCGCCGTCGACTTCGCCAGCTCTGAGATCTCGGCAACGTCCGCGTCGGTTACCTCATGCGGGATGAACGGGTCGTACTGAGGAATCGGCTGCGTCGCTGACGTCTTCTGGACGGCGTCCTGTGGGACGGGTTCCTCCTCGACCGGCAGGATCGGCTCCCCGGATTCGCGGTCGAGGACGTACGTCCAGCCGGTCTTGCCGGTCTCGGCGAGCGCCTTTCGCTCCCGGCCGTCGATCTCGGCATCGAAGAGCACGACGGGGCTCGGCGCGTCGTAGTCCCAGATGTCGTGGTGCACCTGCTGGAAGTGCCAGCGGTACTTGCCCGTCTTCGCTTCGACGGCCACGATCGAGGCGGCGAAGAGGTTGTCGCCCGCCCGGCGGCTGCCGTCCAGATCCGGTGATCCGTTTCCGGTCGAGAAGTAGAGGAGGCCGAGCTCAGCGTCGACGGCCGGCGTCTGCCACATCGGCGCACCGCCATGCGTCCAGGTACCGGTGCCGGCCGGCCAGCTGTCGTGCCCTACCTCGCCGGGGCCGGGAATGGTGTGGAACTGCCAGACGAGCTTGCCCGTCTCCGCGTCGTACGCCTGGACACGTCCGCGAATCGAGAACTCACCCCCCGAGACGCCGGTGATGACCATCCCGTCGTAGTACAGCGGCGCCGCCGTGATCGTGTAGCCGTTCCTCCAGCTGGCGACCGCGGTCTCCCACGCGACCTTGCCCGTCTGTTGGTCGAGTGCCACGAGCTTGCCATCGAGCTGACCGATGAAGACCTTGCCCTGACCGAGGGCGACGCCACGGCTCAGCCAGCCGCAGCAGACCGTGGCGATGTTCTGATCGATGTTCGACTCGTAGGTCCAGCGGATCTTCCCCGTCTCGATCTCGACGGCGAAGACGTCGTCGTCGCCGGTGGGGATATAGATGACGCCGTTGTAGACGATGGGCTGGCCCTCGGCGGAGTACTTCGCCGCGGTCGCTGAGCCCAGGTGGGTCATCCAGACGCCCTTCAGATCCTTGACGTTCGAGGTGTCGATCTCGTCGAGGGGCGAGTACCGCTGGTTGAACAGCGTGCCGCCGTTCGTCAGCCAGGCGTCAGTCGGCTCCGCGGTCAGATCCTCGTCTGAAAGCGCCGGCGCGAGCGCTGGCCACTCGCGCGTCTCGCCGGTCGCGGCCTGGTCGTCGTCCCGGCGGCTGACCACGGCGAAGGTCACGAGGCCGACCGTCAGCGCCAGGAGAAGGACGACCACCGCGATCACTCCGGCAAGCCGGCGATCGCCTGGCTCGGGCGCCTCGGGTCTCTGCACAGACAACGCGTCCCCAACTTGCTCGTGCGTGAAACGAGGGGTTCTAAGGGAGGTTCACGCCGGCCTTGAGGACCGGGCACATGAAGCCGAAGTCGGAGTGCGACTGGAAGGACGCGGCGTCGAACGCCGAGCTGCCGAACCATTCGTTCCGGACGGGAGCCTTCACCTTCTTGCCGGTCAAGCCGCCGCCGTCGATCCGGAGCACGTCGACGCCCCGATAGGCGTCCGCCGTGTAGACGATCTGTCCGGTCGGGTCGGTCGGTGACCAGTACGCCGCCCAGGTCGACCCGTTGGCCGGAATGTAGTAGCCGACCTGCGCGATGTCTGTCGGCGTCCGGTAGTCGAGGAAGCGCACGCCCTGCTCGTACCAGCCGACGGCGGCGACGCCGTCCTTGGCGTCGAACCAGTGCGACGAGCAGTTCACCGTGATCGGCGCCTTCGAATCCACCGCGCCGCTCGTGAACATCCCGTTGAGCTCGGTCTCCCAGGTGCCGAGCGGAGTGATCGCGCCCGTTTTCAGCCGGGAGAGATCCCAGGTCTCGAACTTCCCCTGACCGCGGCAACCGCCCGGCGGGACCTCGTCGGTGTCGATGTAGTCCTCCTCCGTGATCAGCAGCGTCTTGCCTCGCCGCTGCGAGTTGTGGAGGATGAAGTCGTTGTACGGAGAGAGGTTGCTGCCCGCTGCGCCGGTCGTCCCGAGCAGCTGCGGCGCCAGCGGATTCGCCGTGAGCCGGTAGCCGGCGGCACCGCCGCCCCCGACCGACCAGAGCGTGCCGGTGCTGTCGAGCTCGGTGTCGTGGCTGACGTTGAAGTTCTCGCTCTGCGAGGCGGCCGACTCGAACTTCCCGAGCGACCTCGGAGCGCCGGGAACGGACAGATCCACAACCTCGACGAGGTCGCCGCCGTCGACCCAGACCTGCGTACAGTCGGCCTTCACGAAGTTCGCGATGTGCCCGGACCCGCGTCCGCTGCCGGTCAAGCCGAGCGGCAGGATCGCGCTCACCGCCGGCGCGGCCGGGTTCGCGATGTTGACGACGTACATGATCGAGCCGACGTCGAAGGCTTCGCGGTCGTTGACGACGATCAGCGTGTTGCCGCAGAGGTCGACGTCCTCGTTCTCGAAGTGGGGGAGCGGAAGGACGGTGACCACCTGCGGGGAAGCCGCGTTCGCGATGTCGAGGACGGTGATGCCGCCCCAGCCGCTGACGAAGGCGTAGTGATCCTTGAAGTTCATGCCCGCCGCGCTGCCCGGAATGTGTCCGACGAGGTGCACGTTGCTCGAGGTAGCAAGCGGAGGCGGGACAACCTCACCGGAGGCCGGCATGGCGCAGAGGAACGTGATGACCGCAGCCAGCGGCAGCAGTGACGCACGCATCTTGGTTCCTCTGCTCGGGCGGTCGTTCATGTCCGGTTGACACTCGTACCCCGTTGAGCAGATCTTGAACACGAGCGAAAGGACGATTCATGCGCGCCCTCACCCTCGACAGTTTCGATGTCCCGCCCGCCCTTCGAGACGACCTCCCAGAGCCCGTTGTTGGCGACAACGAGCTGCTCGTTCGCGTGCACGCGTCGTCGGTCAACCCGGTCGATGTCTTCATCGCCGCCGGCGCGCTGAAGGACATGGTCGCGCACGAGCTCCCCGTCACCATCGGCCGTGACTTCGCCGGCGTCGTCGAGCAGGCCGGGTCCGGTGCGTCCCGTCACGAGATCGGCGACGAGGTCTTCGGCTTCGTCCCCCACGCGAACCCGACAGTCCACGATGGGAGCTGGGCCGAGCGGATTGCGATCGCGGAGGACAACGTGGCGGCGAAGCCGCAGAGCCTGGACTTTGCGCTCGCCGGGGCCGCCCCGCTGGCGGCACTCACCGCGATCGCCGCCCTTGACGCACTCGCGCCGGCGGCGGGCGAAACCGTCGTCGTCGTCGGCGCCGTCGGCGGCGTCGGCAGCTTCTTCGTCCAGCTTGCGGCCGACGTAGGCGCGGCCGTGATCGCTCCCGCCCTCCCCGAGGACCACGATTACCTGCTCGGACTCGGCGTCGGCGAGGTCCTCGACCGGAGCGGCGATCTCGCCGCAGCAGTCCGGGAACGCGATCCCGAAGGCGTCGACGCGATCCTCGATGTCGTGTCGCAGGCGCCGGACACGTCGATGCTCAAGGACGGAGGGCGGCTCGCCTCACCGCTCGGCGCCGCGGGAGAAGGGCCGGGGCGCTTCAACCTCGTGGCCCAGCCGACGTCTGCCAACCTGCAGCGTCTCGCCGGCCTGCTCGACGGCGGCACGCTTCGAGTTCCGATCCAGCGCAGCTTCGGGCTCGACCGGGCCAGCGAAGCGCTCCAGGCGCTGCCCACCACCCACACGCAGGGCAAGCTCGGCCTGACGATCGCTTAAGCGAGTGTCGACGGCTCCCGTCGGTGTATTGTCGCGTCCTGGTGTTTGGCACCCTTCTCATCCGGTGGGCCGTGCTGGCGGGAGCCTTCGCTGTCACGGCCTGGCTCCTGTCGGGCGTGGATGTCTCGGGCGGCTTCTGGGGCTACCTCTGGGTCTCGCTGCTCTTCGGGATCGTCAATGTGTTCATCGGGACGTTCCTGCGCATCATCACGTTGCCGCTGACGCTATTGACGTTCGGTCTCTTCCTGATTCTCGTCAACGCCTTCCTACTCCAGATCACGGACGCGCTGTCGAGTCATTTCACGATCGACGAGTTCTGGTGGACCGCAATCTGGGCGGCAATCATCCTCTCGATTGCCACGATGCTCCTGGATTGGCTCGTACGCTCGGTGCTGTCGCCGGCTGTGGCGACCTAGACCGGCTAGACGAAGCGCTTCACGAACGCGAGGGCGGTGTCCGCGACCTCGCGCCAGCCGCTGTCGATCGTGAGCGAGTGGCCGCGGTTGGGCATCTCGACGATCTCGGTCACGCCCTCGTTGCGCTTCTGCTTCTTGTACGACGCGTTGGCGATCGCCCAGGGCACGGTGTGATCCTTCTCGCCGGAGACGATCAGCAGCGGCCCGCGGTCCGGGTTCTTGCTATCCACCTTCGCCTCGGTCCACGGGTTGAGGTTGGCGGACGCCGCCTGGAAGAGCGGGGCCCCGGGTGCCGGCACCGCGAAGGTCTCGTACAGCTCTTTAGCCTCCTCCTCAGTGACGGCGTTCGTGAACGCGAAGCGGAACTGCTCGTAGGTGAGCGGGACGGCGCGGTGGCGATTCAGTGGGTTGCCGAGCACCGGCGCGCCGGACTTCAGCGCCGAGATCGGCAGCGGCAGGACGCCCCGGAAGGGCGCGGGATCGATGGCTACCGAGGCTGCCGAGAGCCCACGTCCGGCGACGATCTGGGTGAGGAGCCCGCCGAAGGAGTGCCCGATCACGGCCGGCTTCTTCGTGAGCTTTCGGATCACCTCTTCGTAGTGGTCGGCCACCTGACCGACGGTCTTGTTGGCGAAGACCTCGGGATGGGCCTTGGCCTCCTCGACGGTGTCCGGGTCGTCGGGCCAGCCCGGTGTGAGCGCCGTGTAGCCGCCCTCCTCGAAGACGGTGGCCCAGCGGTCCCAGCTGCTCGGCAGCAGCCAGAGACCGTGGATGAACACAACCGGGGTGAGCCCTGTCGCGTTCGCCCGCTCGACCTGCTCCGCAGTCGCTGTCGAGTCGTCCATGGGCGCAGGATTGCATACGCGTCTCGGCCGCCAGGCACCCCGACACAGCCTGCAGGCTCATACGTAGGATGAGGAAGTGGCCGATTTCGAGCTGACAGCAGGGGCCGCCGGTGGGACCACGGCGCTTCGGCCCGGAGAGCTCGAGCTCCAGCTCGAGCAGCACCGGCGGGAGCTGACCGCCTACTCCTATCGGATGCTCGCCTCGGCGTTCGACGCCGAGGATGCCGTGCAGGAGACGTTCATCCGCGCCTGGCGCGGCTACAAGCGCTTCGAGGGCCGGGCGGCACTTCGCTCGTGGCTCTACCGGATCGCGACGAACGTCTGTCTCGACATGCTGAACGGTCGAGAGCGGCGAGCGCGGCCGATGGATCTCGGGCCTGCGCAGGCTCCGATCGAGGCGAATCTCAACACGCTGCCGGAGGCAAGCTGGATCCAACCTGTCCCTGACGGGCTCGTCGTGCCGGAGGGGGATCCGGCCGAGGTGACCGTCGGCCGCGAGACGATCCGGCTCGCGTTCATCGCCGCTCTGCAGCACCTTCCACCCCGGCAGCGGGCGGTGCTGATCCTCTGCGAGGTGCTTCGCTGGCAGGCGATCGAGGTCGCGGAGCTGCTCGACACCAGTGTCGCGTCGGTCAACAGCGCGCTCCAGCGCGCGCGGGCGACGCTTGCCGCCGGCAACGTAAGCGCCAGCGATCCGTCGCCGGAGCTAGACGCAGACGACCAGGCGCTGCTCGCCCGCTACGTCGAGGCCTTCGAGCGCTACGACATGGAGGCGCTCACCTCCCTGATTCAAGAGGACGCGACCCAGTCCATGCCGCCGTTCGACATGTGGCTCCAGGGGCGCGACGACATCCTGACGTGGTGGTTTGGGCCAGGCATCGGCTGCCGGGGATCGAAGATGGTGCCGACGGTCTCGGCCAACGGGTCGCCCGCGTACGGCCAGTACAAGCCGAGCCC
Organism: Gaiellaceae bacterium; assembly: GCA_045403015.1. GTDB lineage: Bacteria > Actinomycetota > Thermoleophilia > Gaiellales > Gaiellaceae > Gaiellasilicea. The sequence continues at coordinate 20,152 of JAXIPI010000163.1, forward strand.
GACGGGCGACGGGTACGACCCGTGGGCGCTGCAGGTGATCGAGATGTCCGAGGGCCGGATCGTCGAGCTCACCTTCTTCCTCGACACCGAAACCTTGTTCCCGCTGTTCGGCCTTCCCGACCGGCTTGAGGCCTAGCGCGGATCTAGTCCGGCAGGACGTCGCGTAAGCCCATGAAGGCGACCAGCCCGATCAGCTCGGCGGACGCATGGCGCAGCCGGATCTGGCAGCCGCGCCGTTGCGCGGCGAGCTGGAGCCGTGCAAGAGCGTCAACCGTGACCGCATCGGGTTCGACGCTGCTCACGTCGCAGACAGCGACACCGGCCTCGTTTCGCTCCAGCAATGCGCAGACGCGCCCGCAGAGCCGGGGCAGGTCGGCACGAGTGATGGGGCCGGTTATGGCGAAGACGAGCGATTGCGGCTCAGGGGAAGCCATCTGGATAAGGACCGCGCCGCCCGGCGGAACTCATCGCTCGCCGACCGATGAGTTCCGCGACGCACTGCGGTCCTTTCTGCAGATCGAATCGAACGAGACCGATCGAAAGGAGCGCTTGAGCTCATGACTGTCGATAGCCGCACCCGCTGGTTCGCCCTCTACGTCCTCTGCCTCGGCGATCTGATGATCGTCCTCGACGTGACGATCGTGGGTGTTGCGCTGCCGTCGATCCGGGAAGACCTCGGATTCTCCGAGACGTCGCTGGCCTGGGTGGTGAACGCCTACCTGCTCACCTTCGGCGGTTTTCTCCTGCTTGGCGGCCGGCTGGGCGATCTCTTCGGGCACCGGCGACTGTTTCTGATCGGCACGGCGCTCTTCACGCTCGCCTCGCTTGCCTGCGGCCTCTCGAACTCCCAGGAGCTGCTGGTCGCTGCGCGTGCAGTGCAGGGTCTTGGCGCGGCAGTCGTCTCGGCGGTCGCCCTCTCGCTGATGATGACGCTGTTCACGGAAGCGGCCGACAGAGCGAAGGCAATGGGCATCTTCGGCTTCGTCGCCTCCGGCGGCGGCAGCATCGGCGTGCTCCTGGGCGGGATCCTGACGGACGCGCTCAGCTGGCACTGGATCTTCCTCGTCAACGTCCCGGTCGGTGCTCTTGTCATCGCACTTACCTTCAAGCTCGTGCCGGCGGCCCAGGGCTTCGCTGCAGAGAGGCGCCTCGACGTTGCCGGCGCCGTCACCGTCACGGCGGCACTGATGCTCGCTGTCTATGCGATCGTCAACGGTAACCAGGAGGGCTGGACGTCCGTCCAGACGCTCGGGCTGCTCGGCGCCGCAGCGGTGCTGCTGGCGATCTTCGTTTGGATCGAGGCCAAGGGACGCGCACCGCTGATGCCGCTCAGCCTGTTCCGGCTTCGCAACGTCGTCGTCGCGAACGTCGTCGGAATCCTCTGGGCCGCGGCCATGTTCGCGTGGTTCTTCGTTTCCGCGCTCTACCTCCAGCTCGTGCTCGGGTACAGCCCGTTGCAGGTCGGTCTCGCCTTCCTGCCCGCAAACCTGATCATGGGACTGCTCTCGGTCGGCCTTTCCGCGAAGCTCGTGATGCGCTTCGGGTTCAGGCCGCCGCTGGCGACCGGGCTGCTGCTGGCCGCGCTCGGGCTCCTGCTCTTTGCTCGGGCACCGGTCGACGGGAACTTCCTGGTCGACGTGCTTCCGAGCATGATCCTGCTCGGCATCGGTGCGGGCACGGCCTTCAACCCGGTGCTGCTGGCCGCGATGAGCGACGTCGAGCCGAGCGAAGCCGGCCTCGCCTCGGGTGTGGTCAACACCTCGTTCATGATGGGCGGCGCGCTCGGGCTCGCGGTTCTCGCCAGCCTCGCCGCCTCCCGCACGGACACCCTGCAGGCCGCCGGGGACAGCCCGCTCGTCGCTCTCAACGGCGGCTATCAGCTTGCTTTCCTCGTCGGCGCCGCTTTCGCCGCCGCCGCGGCCGTGCTCGGCGCCGCCTTCCTTCGCGCCGGGGCGTACGCGCCTCAGCACGAGGGCGAGGAAGCGGCCGGCGCTCCTGCGCCCGCCACGGACTGAGCGAGTCACGAAAGAAGGAGCGAAATCGAAATGTTCAAGGACACGAAGGCGTTTTCAGGCTTCTCCGTGGACGACATCCCGCGGGCGAAGCAGTTCTACGGTGAGACGCTCGGGCTGAACCTCACCGACGAGATGGGCGGGCTGGTACTGCACCTCGGGGGTGGCGGCAACGTGTTGATCTATCCCAAGGACAATCACGTCCCGGCGACCTTCACTGTCCTCAACTTCCCTGTTGCGGATGTCGAGGAAGCCGTCGACCGGCTCACCGAGGCCGGTGTGAGCTTCGAGCGCTACGACGGCATCGAGTCCGACGAGAAGGGAATCCACCGCGGCGAAGAACCGACCATCGCCTGGTTCAAGGATCCGGCCGGGAACATCCTCTCGGTGCTCGATCAGTAGGCTCAGGCGGATGGGCGATCTCGCCATTCGTCTGCGCGGCGCGGTGAAGCGCTACGGCCCGATCACCGTCGTCGACGGGCTCGACCTGGACGTGCCCGAGGGCACGTGCGTCGGCCTGCTCGGACCGAACGGGGCCGGAAAGTCGACGACGATGCGGCTGCTCACCGCGCAGTCGATCGCGGACGAGGGCGAGATCGAGGTGCTGGGCTTCAAGCTCCCGGCCGAATCGAAGATCGCACGCGCACAGTGCGGGGTCGTGCCGCAGCTCGACAATCTCGACGTCATGCTCACGGTGGAGCAGAACCTGCTCGTGTTCACGCACCTCTACAGGATTGGTCGCGCCGATCGCGGTGAGGCGATCGAGCGGGCGCTCGAGATGGCAAAGCTCGTCGACCGCCGTGACTCGCGCGTCGACCAGCTCTCGGGCGGCATGCGGCGCCGCCTGCTGATCGCGCGCGCACTGGTGCACCGGCCCCGGCTCGTGCTCCTCGACGAGCCGACGGTCGGGCTCGATCCGCAGGTGCGCCAAGAGCTCTGGGCGCTGATCGACGCGTTGCGCAGCGAGGGCACCACGATCCTGATGTCCACGCACTACATCGAGGAGGCGCAGCGCCTCGCCGACACGGTGATGATCATGTCCCACGGCAAGGCCGTCGCCGCAGGTCCGCCCGCGGAGCTCGTGCTCGAGCACGCGGGGCGGGAGGTACTCGAGGTCTACGGTCCGCCGGCACGGCTCGCCGAGGTCGAGACCGAGGCGCAGACGCACGGGTTGCGGACGCGGCGCACGGGCACGAGCGTCTCCATTCTCGGGCACGACGGCTCGAACGGGACCGGGATCGACGGGGAGCTCCGCCCGGCAAATCTCGAGGACGTCTTCGTCCTCCTCACCGGCGAGGAGATTGGCTGATGGCCGTTTCCACCTCGGGAAGCCGCCTCCACCGGCTCGAGCGGCCGGCGATCACCGGCGTGCTCGTGCGCGAGGTCGTCAACTTCTCCTCCTACTGGCGTTCCGCGACCTTCTCCTCGACCGTCGAGCCGACGATCTACCTGCTCGCGTTCGGCTTCGGCTTCGGTGCGCTCGTCAGCCGTGTCGGCGGCTACGACTACGTGGAGTTCGTCGGCACGGGCACCGTCGCGACGGCGGTGCTCTTCTCGAGTGCGTTTCCGGCGATGTTCGGGACCTTCGTCAAGTACCAGTTCCAGGGAACCTACAACGCGATCCTCGCCGCGCCCGTGGACACCGAGGAGCTCGTCACCGCCGAGGCGCTGTGGATCGCGACACGGGCCGGTGTCTACGGCTGCGTGCCGATGCTCGTCGCGATGGTCTTCGGGCTCGAGCCGTCCTGGGGGATGCTGACCGTGCCGCTGATCGCCTGGATCTGCGGGTTCGGCTGGGCGAGCTTCGGGATCGCCGTCGCGGGCTTTGCGAAGTCGATCGAGAACTTCAGCTACATCGTCAGCGCGGTCCTGACGCCGCTCTTCCTGGTGGCCGGGACGTTCTTCCCGATCGACACGCTGCCTGAGTGGGCGCAGGTGCTCGCGAAATTCAACCCGCTCTACCACTGTGTTCAGCTGGTCCGCCATGCTGTGTTCGGATTCGTCGGCTGGGCGGATCTCGCCAGCCTCGGCTTCGTCCTGGTGTTCGGTCTCCTCATGTGGCGGATCGCGATCCGCGCGATGACCCGCAAGCTGATCGACTAGGCGCGCACGCCAACTAGGATCGTCCGGGTGCAGCGTCGGCTCGCGAACGCGGATCTGAACGAGGGCGCTCGCCGTGCCGGGGCGCGGGCTCACCTGCGCGCAATGGGTCTCGACGAGCGTGATTGGAGCCGGCCACTGGTCGGGATCGCGACGACCTGGACCGGGACGATGCCGTGCAATCTCGGTCAGCGCGAGCTCGCAGCGCACGTGGCGGCGGGGGTGCGCGCGGCGGGTGGAACCCCGCTCGAGTTCAACACCATCGCCGTCTCGGACAACCTCACGCAGGGCACGGTCGGCATGCGCGCGTCGCTCGTCAGCCGCGAGGTGATTGCCGACTCGGTCGAGCTCGTGGGGCGCGCCCAGCCCTTCGACGGCCTCATCTGCCTGGGCGGCTGCGACAAGACAGTCCCGGGGCTCGCGATGGCGATGCTTCGGCTCGACGTTCCGGGGTTGATCCTCTACTCGGGCGCGATGGCGCCGGGAACGCACCGCGGTGCACAGGTGACGATCCAGGACGTGTGGGAAGGGGTCGGCGCGCACGAGGGCGGGCTGATCACGGACGACGAGCTGCTGGCCCTCGAGCAACATGCATGTCCCGGCTACGGCGCCTGCACAGGGCATTTCACGGCCAACACGATGGCGGTCGCGATCGACTTTCTCGGGCTCGGCCCGATCGGCCTCGGCAGCATTCCCGCCGCCGATCCGGCCAAGGCGGAGGCGGGAGAGGCTGCAGGGCGGCTCGCCCTCGACGTGATCGAACGTGACGTGCGGCCCTCGGCGCTCGTGACGCGAGCCTCGCTCGAGAACGCGATCGTCGGCGTCACCGGAACGGGCGGATCGACGAACGCCGTGCTGCACCTGCTGGCGATCGCGAACGAGGCGGGCGTCGCGCTCGAGCTCGAGGATTTCGACCGCCTCTCGGCCTCGACTCCGGTGGTGACGAGCCTGACACCAGGTGGTCGGTTCG
>JAXIPI010000253.1:0-3530 GCA_045403015.1 Gaiellaceae bacterium
GCCGCGATCTCGACGGCCTCCTCCAGGCTGCCGCACTCGATGATGTCGAACCCGCCGACCGCCTCCTTGGTCTCGGCGAACGGGCCGTCAGTGACGAACGGCTTCCCGCCGCGGACGCGGACGGAGCGTGCCCGGCGTGGCGGAGCGAGCTGATCGCCCGTGACCCAGATACCCCGCGCCTGGACGTCGTCCAGCCAGGGAAAGCTTTCCTCGACCGGGGTGGCCGTTGGATCGGGCTCGGTCTGGGCGTTCATGTTCTCGCCGTCCCAGCAGACCAGCAGCAGGAATTTCATCGTCGCTCCCTTTCGTCGTTGGCTCCAGTCACATATGGAAGACGGACGGGCCGGAGCCAGATCGACATTTCTGCACGGGACTAGTGCGCGATCTCCCAGATGTGGCCGCCGGGATCGCGGAAGCTGGCGGTCCGGATCCCCCAAGGCCGATCCATCGGGCCGTTCAGCAACTTCACCCCGCGTTCGGTCAGCTCCGCGCACGTCGCGTCGACGTCGTCCACCTGGATCGTGAACTGAATGCGGGCGCCCGCATCGCGGCCTGCCACCGCAGCAGGCGAGATCAGATCGTGCGCCGCTTCGGTCTTCAGCAGGTTGATGATCGTGTTGCCGAAGTCGAAGACGGCCGAGGCGTCGTCCTCGAACGCGACGGTCAGCCCGAAGACCTCACCGTAGAACCGCTTCGCGGCGTCCAGGTCCTCGACGAACGCCGTGATCGCACTGATACCGCTCGGCCACTCCTTCACCGCACTCCTCCTTTGTCGGATGAACCCTCAACCACAGACCGGCGAAGTCCGCAAGACTCATCGGCTACGGGAGCGGTAGCCGCCCGCCACCCTCGATGCAGTCGGCGAGGTAGAGAGCCGTGCCGAGGTCGCCCGTCCAGAGCGTGTGGCGGCCGCGCCCGTACTCCGACCGGCTGCGCTCCACCTGATGCGCAGCGTGCATCGCGAACGCCCGCGCACGCGCGAGCCACCGTTCGTCTCCCGTGCGCTCGAGCAGGGCCAGGAATGCGTATCCGTTCCCCGCCGTGCCGTGGCAGAGGTTTGCGCCCTTTCGCAGCGGCCCGGCCCGCCACGTCAGCTCGCCACCCGCGACCGCAAGCTCCTCGTCGAGCAGATGGGCGAGCGTCGCGACGATTCCCGGCGCGCCGTGGCACCACTGCGTGCGGATCTGGCCGTCGCCGTTTTCGTCGAGGCGCAACCCGGCGACCGGCGGCCAGTTGACGAGCCCGTCCTCCTCGACGGCAAAGCGCTCGAGCGTCTCCGAGACCGAGGCGACATCACCGAGCGCAAGCACACACCCTGCAAAACCATGTGCAGGACCGAGATGGCGCGTGCGGCGGCCGAACAGGTGCTGCGTCCACAGGCCGTCCGCGTCACGCTGGTCCTGCAACCACTCGGCGCTCGCTGTCACGTCGAGCCCGAGCTCGCGGCCCGCGAGAATCGTGCCGGGGCTGCCGAGCATCAATTCGCAACGCTCGTCTTGCGCGTTCGCCGCGATCAACCCGGACAGCCGCTCGAGATTGGCCCGCGAAGGTGCGAGTCTCTGCAACACGAGCCGGATTCCCGTCTCGCCCATCCAAAGGCTGCGCTCGGCGTCGTCCTCGGGAAAGTCCGGCGGCGCCTCGAGCGAGCGCTCGAGGTACGGGACATAGTCCCGCTGCAGTTCGACGAAGCCCCGTTGCGCGAGGCGGTGGAGTGCAGCCACGACGCCGGCACCTCCGAGGTACAGCGTCCGGAACCGCGACGCCGGGTCGTCGTTCTTCTCCACGTCCCGCGGGTGCATCGACCAGCCGTCGTCGAAGGCACTTTCGGCCTCGGCAACGATCGAGGCGATTGCCGTCCGCACCCTCTCGGCGCTCCACGGCTCGTCCACAGGCGCCTCGTGCGCATCCGGCGTGAACAGCACCGGGCGAGTCTATTGACGGTCAGTTCTCGGGCTTGTCCGTCGCACGCCGGCGACCGACGATGCGCCCGATGAAGACACCGGTGAGGTAAGCGGCCCAGACGAGTGAAGCAGCGGCCACGGCGAGGATCGTTGTCAGGCCCTTGTAACAGTCGGACGCGCTGGGCTCGCACGGGAAGGCGCGATCGACGACGACCGCCCACACGACCAGGCCGGCGGTCGAAGCCGTCACGATTGCCAGCGGTAGGCGGCGAACAAACCGACGGACGGCGTCCACCGCGGCGGCAAAGAAGAGCACGACGACCGCGGCGTACAGGAACGCCCAGCCGTCCTGCTCACGCACGAAGAAGGAGTCGAGGATCTGCTCCCGCTCGTAGCGCGGCCCGCCGGGCTCCGTCGGCTTGCCCTCGTACCGGCGAAGGACGTCGCTGCGCAGTTCGCGCAGAGCCGGCGAGAGGAAGGCACCCCAATCATCTGTCGTGCGCCCGTAGGTGCCGCCAGCGCTCGGGCCGAGCTTCTGGTCGACTCGCGTCGTCTGAGCGAGACCGAGGAAGGCGATCGAGAGCACTGCGAGCGAGAGCGCGATCCGAGCATCCCGGTGTCGTGCCAGAAGAAGGGCAGCCGCGCCGAGCACGACGCACAGCACGCCGCCGACGACGCACGCCCACGCCCAGGGCGAGACCTCCACGAGAGAGAGCTGTCGAGCGATCCCGGTGCACCGCTGGGTATTTCCCCCGCCCCCACACGCCGAGCCACCCAGAACGAGACCCGGCAGAACGACGGGCACTAGAGCGGCGACCGCACCAGCCGCCACGATGACGGCGACAAACGCGACGTCCGCGACCCGCTCGACCGACGAGCGCACAGACGGACTATGCCCCACGTGTCAAGCCGGAACCACTTCAGAGTCGCCCGCGTTGAAGATGGGACGTGGACCCCCGTGATCGGCGACTACCTCGAGGAGCTGGATCCTCGCAGCCGGTAGTGCTACGCGATGTCGGGTGCGACCGCGCGGGCGGTCAGCGCCTCGATCGGCACGATCTCGAGCGCCCGGATGTGGGTCGCGCCGAGGACGACCTCCGGCGCCTGGCCGGCCTCGTGCGCCTCGAGCCACCGCGCCGCGCAGAGGCACCAGCGATCGCCGGGCTGCAGACCTTCGAAGCCCCACTCCGGTCGCGGCGTCGAGAGGTCGTTTCCTGCAGCCTTGCTGAAGGCCAGGAACTCCTCGGTCATCACCGCGCAGACGGTGTGACTGCCGATGTCGTCTTCCCCCGTCGAGCAGCAGCCGTCGCGAAAGAAGCCCGTCACGGGGTCGGTCGAGCACGACAGCAGCTCGCCGCCGACGACGTTCACGTCCTGATCACGGCCCATGTGGCTCACCAGTCGGTCGGGCGAAAGTCTTTCAGGAACTGGCCCCAGATGTGCTCGCCCGTGTTGAAGCCGTCGATGATCGGGTCGACGATGCGCGCCGCACCGTCGACGATGTCGAGCGGCGGCCTGAACCTGTGCTCAGCCGTCTTCTGCTCCGCGATCTGCACCGGGTCCTCGTCGGTCACCCAACCGGTGTCGACGCTGTTCATGTGGATCCCGTCCGCGTAGTAGTCGGCGGCG
>JAXIPI010000398.1:0-16685 GCA_045403015.1 Gaiellaceae bacterium
GTCGCGGAGCAGCTCGACGTCCTTCGTGATCATGCCGAGATCCTCGGCGATCACGGGTAGCTCGCCGAGCTCGGCCTCGGCTGCCCGGAAGACCGACTCGCCCGGGCCGGGCAGCCACTCTCCCGTCCGGGCGTCCAGCTCGTTCGGGCCTTGCGGGATCGCCCAGAAGGCCACGAAACCGCGGAAGTGGTCGATGCGGGCGAGGTCGTACAGCGCGAACGTCCGCCGCAGGCGCTCGATCCACCAGCGGTAGCCCTGTTTGGCGAGCGCGTCCCAGTCGAAGAGCGGATTGCCCCAGTGCTGCCCCATCGGGCCAAGCCGATCCGGCGGCGCCCCTGCCACGGCTCCTTTCAGGAAGAGCTCCGGATGGGTCAGGTGGTCGACGCCGTCCTCGGCGACGTAGATCGGGACGTCGCCGATCAGCCTGATACCGCGCGCTGCGGCGTACTCGCGCAACGCCGACCACTCGCGGTCGAACCGAACCTGGTCTGCCACGCTCCCACCCGCCCGCTCCCAGTCGGCGATCCAGTAGGCGTTCGCGCGCCGGTACGCCGAGAGCTCGCGGGCCGAGACGGGAGCGTCCGGCTCTGCCAGGAAGCCGTTCCAGGCCGCGAACGCCGAGGAGGACGCATAGGGTGAGTCGACGTCGTCGGGAGGGCCGAGCGGCAGGACTTGCCACCAGCTCTGTCCTGCAGCCGCGAGCCAGTCCGCGAATGAATAGGCCTCGGCGCCGAGCGTGCCGCCCGGCAGCGAGGCGGGATGCAGCACGATTCCGCTCGATCGTTGAAGCTCCATGTCGTGTTTACCGTTCGGCGTTCGCTGAAAGTCTCGGAACCGTGCCCTTACCCTCCCTCAAGCAACCCCCGGCCCGCATTCAGATCCAGGACGTGCGACCTCAGGTCGACTGCGGACGGTATCCCGTCAAGAGCACGCAGGGCGATCCCGTCGAGATCTCGGCGAACATCCTCAAGGACGGGCACGACATTCTTCGCGCAGTCGTGCGCTACCGCCACGAGGGAACGCGCAAGTGGCTCGAGCGCCCGCTCGAACCGGTCGGGAACGACCGCTGGGAGGGACGCTTCGAGGCGTCCACGCTCGGACGCTGGCAGTTCACGATCGAGGCGTGGGTTGACCGCTACGCGACGCTCCTCGACGAGCTCGACCGGAAGCTCGCAGCCGGGCAGAGCGACCTGAGTGGCGAGCTGAGCGAGGCCGAGGCACTCTTCGCTCCCGGCACGGTCGACGAGTGGCACGCGGTCGCGCCCAAGCTCGGCGCGAAGGACCGGCACAACAAGGCGGCGCTCCCGCGTCCCCTCGAGGTGGACGTCGAGCGAGAGCGCGCTCGCTTCGGCTCCTGGTATGAGCTCTTTCCGCGCAGCTGGGGCGGGTTCAAGGGCGTGCAGAAGGCGCTGCCGCAGCTCGCCGAGCTCGGCTTCGACGTGATCTACCTGCCGCCTGTCCATCCGATCGGGACGACCAACCGCAAGGGGCGGAACAACGCACTCGCGGCCGAGAAGGGGGATCCCGGGAGCCCGTGGGCGATTGGCGGCCCGGAGGGCGGCCACGACGCGATCGACCCCGAGCTCGGCACGCAGAAAAACTTCGACCGGCTCGTCGAGGAGGCGCGGAAGCACGGGCTCGAGATCGCGCTCGACTTCGCGATCCAGTGCTCGCCCGACCACCCGTGGCTGAAGGCCCATCCGGAGTGGTTCAACCGCCGCCCGGACGGGACGCTCAAGTACGCGGAGAACCCGCCCAAGCGCTACCAGGACATCTACAACGTCAACTTCGACTCGGAGGACTGGCCCGGTCTGTGGGAGGCGCTGCGGGACGTCGTCCTGCACTGGTGCCGCCACGGTGTCCGGGCTTTCCGCGTCGACAACCCGCACACCAAGTCCGTGCCGTTCTGGGAGTGGCTGATCCGCGAGGTGCGCGACGAGTTTCCCGACACGGTCTTTCTCGCCGAGGCGTTCACGCGGCCGGCGATGATGACCACGCTCGCCAAGATCGGGTTCAGCCAGTCGTACACCTACTTCACGTGGAAGAACACGAAGGCCGAGCTCACCGAGTTCCTGCAGATGCTGCTCGAATGGGCGCCGTTCTACCGGCCGAACTTCTTCGTCAACACACCCGACATCCTCCACGAGTACCTCCAGGAGGGCGGCCCGCCGGCGTTCGAGGCTCGGCTCGTGCTGGCCGCGACGCTCTCGCCCTCATACGGGATCTACTCCGGCTACGAGCACTTCGAGAACGTGCCCGTTGCGCCGGGAAGCGAGGAGTACCTCGACTCTGAGAAGTACGAGATCAAGCAGCGCAAGCTCGACGGGCCGCTGCTACCGCTCGTACGCCGGCTGAATGCGATCCGGCGAGCCGAGCCGGCGCTGCAGCGATTCGAGAACCTCCGCCTGCTCGGTACCCACGGCGAGTCTGTCTTCGCCTACGCGAAGGGAACGGAGATCGCGGTGGCGGTCAATCTCGACCCGCACGCGCCCCGAGAGGACGTCGTCGTCGTCCCCTCGGACATCGGCCTCCCGGAGGAATTCCCGGTCCGCGACCTGCTGACCGGCGAGAGCTACCGCTGGCGGATCGGCCGCAACTACGTTGGTCTCGGCCCCGGACAGTCGCATCTGATGAAAATCGGCGGATGAACGACCTCACGCCACCCGTCTCGATCGGACATGTCGGGGCCAGGACCCCTCACGTCCCGACGGGACGGTCTCAGTGAGCGAGCCTGGGCACTGGTTCGAGAGCAATCCGCTGTGGTTCAAGACCGCGGTCTTCTACGAGATCCACACGCGTGCGTTCTTCGACGGAAACGACGACGGCTCGGGCGATTTTCGCGGCTTGATGCAGAAGCTCGACTACCTCCAGTGGCTGGGAATCGACTGCATCTGGCTGCTGCCGTACTACCCCTCGCCGCTGAAGGACGGCGGCTACGACATCGCCGACTTCTTCGGGATCAATCCGGACTACGGCACGGTCGAGGACTTCCGCGTCTTCGTCGAGGCAGCCCACGAGCGGGGGATGAGGGTGATCGCCGACCTGGTCATGAACCACACGTCGGCCGACCATCCGTGGTTCCAGGAGTCCCGCTCCGACCGGAACGGGCCGAAGGGCGACTGGTATGTGTGGTCCGATACGGACGAGGCCTACAGGGATGCGCGGATCATCTTCATCGACACCGAGGTGTCGAATTGGACGTTCGACCCTGTGCGCGAGCAGTTCTACTGGCACCGCTTCTTCAGCCACCAGCCTGACCTCAACTACGAGAATCCCGAGGTTCGGGACGCCATGCTCGAGGTCCTGCGCTTCTGGCTCGACGTCGGGCTCGACGGCTTCCGGCTCGATGCTGTCCCGTACCTCTTCGAGGAAGAGGGCACGAACTGCGAGAACCTGCCGCGCACGCACGAGTACCTCAAGCGGGTGCGGCAAGAGATCGACGAGCGCTACCCGGACCGGGTGCTGCTCGCGGAGGCGAACCAGTGGCCAGAGGATGTTGTCGCCTATTTCGGCAACGGTGACGAGTGTCACATGGCGTTCCACTTCCCCGTCATGCCGCGGATGTTCATGTCGCTGCGGCGCGAGGAGGCCTTGCCGATGATCGAGATCCTCGACCACACACCGACGATCCCCACGACCACGCAGTGGGGTCTTTTCCTGCGCAACCACGACGAGCTGACGCTCGAAATGGTCACGGACGAGGAACGCGACTACATGTACAGCGAGTACGCAAACGATCCGCGGATGAAGCTGAACCTCGGCATCCGGCGGCGTCTCGCGCCGCTTCTCGACGGCGGTCGCGACGAGATCGAGCTGATGCACGCGATTCTCTTCTCGCTCCCAGGTTCGCCCGTGCTCTATTACGGAGACGAAATAGCAATGGGCGACAACGTGTACCTCGGTGACCGCGACGGCGTCCGCACGCCGATGCAGTGGACGGGCGACCGGAACGGCGGCTTCTCGCGCGCCGACTTCGCGCAGCTCTACCTGCCGCCGCTGATGGATCCCGTCTACGGCTTCCAGGCGGTCAACGTCGAGGCGCAGCTCCGGACGCCGACGTCACTCCTCCGCTGGCTGCGACGATTCGTCGAGCTGCGCAAGCAGCACCCGGTCTTCGGGCTCGGCGACTATCGCGTCCTGCGGCCCGAGAACCCGAAGATCTTCGCCCACATCCGCTCGTTCTCGGAGGACATCGTCCTCTGCGTCCACAATCTCGCCCGCTCAGCGCAGGCGGTCGAGCTCGACCTCTCCGCCTTCGCGGGGCGCGTACCGGTCGAGCTCTTCGGCAACACCGAGTTCCCCAGGATCGGCGAGCTGCCGTACCTGCTCACGCTCGGCCCGCGCGGCTTCTTCTGGTTCCAACTTCAGGACCCGGCCGATGACCGCTGACCTCAGGGACCGCCTCGAGCAGGGCGACCTGCACTTCCTCGACGGGCTCGTCCTGCTGGGGACGATCGCCTCGCAGCGCTGGTTCGGCGGCAAGTCGCGGGACGTGCTGGATGCGCGGGTGCTCGACGCCGGCGTCGTGCCGGGCGAGTCGCCGCTCCTTGCCTTCGCCATCGTCGAGGTGCGCTACGGCCTCCAGACTCACGACCTGTACCACCTGCCGCTCGGCTTCCGGCCCGAGGCGGACAAGTGGAAGGCCTCGATCATTGCTGCCACCGATGGGTGGACCGTCTACGACGCGATCGCGGATCCCGCCCTGGTCCGGGGCATCGTCGATCTCATCGCCGACGACAGGACGCTCGACATCGGCGAGGCAACGCTCCTCTTCCGCAGCACCGGCGACCTCCGCGACAGTCTCGGCGAGAGCTCCGAGATCCGGCCGATGGGGGCGGAGCAGTCGAACAGCTCGCTCGTGATCGACGAGCGTCTGGCGCTCAAGGTCTACCGCCGGATCGAGGCGGGAATGAACCCGGAGCTCGAGACCCTTCGCTTCCTCACCGAGCGAGCGTTCGAGCACATTGCTGCGCTCGAGGGCTACATCTCCTACGAGGGGAGGCCGCTCGAGGCGACGCTCGCGATCCTGCAGCAGTTCATCCCTTCCAAGGGGGACGGGTGGGAGCTTGCGCTCGATACGCTCGCTTCCGACCCGGGGTGGCTCCCCGCGCGCGTCCGCCGGCTCGGCGAGGTCACGGCGGAGCTCCACAACGCTCTTGCTTCCGATCCAGCCGACCCGCACTTCGCGCCCGAGGAGCCCAGCAACGAGGCGCTCGCGCTGATCACGGCGTCGATCGATGAGGAGATCGAGCAGGTCTTCGCCTCTCTGCCCGACATCCCGGCGGTGGCATCGGTGCGCGGCCGCGGCGAGGAGGTTCGCGACCGGCTCCGCATGCTCACGCACATCGGAACCGTTGGCCGCGTGATCCGCCACCACGGCGACTACCACCTGGGCCAAGCGCTCTGGACGACGGACGACGACTGGCTGATCCTCGACTTCGAGGGGGAGCCCGCCCGCTCGGTGCCGGAGCGGCGGCGCAAGCGCTCGCCGCTGCGCGACGTCGCGGGGATGCTGCGCTCGTTCGCCTACGCCGCCTCGGCGTCCGTGATCCAACGCAACGTCGAGCCGCCGGACGGCTGGGAGGAGCAGTGCCGCACGGAGTTCCTCGAGGGCTACCTCGCGACGGTCGAGCCGAGCCTGCTGCCGCCGGACCGGAAGTCCGTTGAGCGCCTGCTGACCGTGTTCGAGCTCGAGAAGGCCGTCTACGAGCTCCGGTACGAGCTCGGCAACCGGCCCGACTGGGTCTCGATTCCGGTCGCCGGAATTCTCCGCATGCTGGAGCAGGAATTATGAGAATCGGAGAGCTCGACCTCCACCTCGCCGGCGAGGGGCGCCACGAGCGGATCTACGAGCGTCTCGGCGCGCACGTCGTCGACGAGGGAGTTGCGTTCGCCGTCTGGGCTCCCAACGCACGTGCCGTCTCGGTCGTCGGCGATTGGAACCTCTGGGACGGGCGGGTGAACCCACTCGAGCTGCTCGGCTCCTCCGGAATCTGGGCGGCGGTACTGCCGGAAGCCTCGGAGCGCGACGGCTACAAGTACGAGGTGCACGGCGCAGACGGGCAGCTGCGCCTCAAAGCAGACCCCTTCGCCTTCTACGCCGAGGTGCCGCCGAAGACCGCCTCCAGGATCTACGAGTCTCGTTACGAGTGGAAAGACAGCGCCTGGCTCGAGCGGCGGCACGCGTCGGAGCCGCTCAAGGAGCCGCTCTCAATCTACGAGGTGCACGCAGAGTCGTGGCGCCTGGGTCTCGGCTGGAAGGGGCTCGCGGAGCAACTCGTCTCCTACGCCGACGAGCTGGGCTTCACGCACGTCGAGTTCATGCCGGTCATGCACCACCCGTTCTCCGGCTCCTGGGGCTATCAGGTGACCGGCTTCTACGCGCCGGTCTCGACGATGGGCGAGCCGGACGAGTTCAGGGCGCTCGTCGACGCGCTCCACGAGGCCGGGATCGGCGTGATTCTGGACTGGGTCCCGGCGCACTTCCCGCGCGATGAGTTCGCCCTCTCTCGCTTCGACGGAACCGCTTTGTACGAGCACGAGGACCCGCGTCGCGGGTCGCATCCGGACTGGGGCACGCTCGTCTTCAACCTCGGCCGGAACGAGGTGCGGAACTTCCTGCTCGCCAACGCGCTCTACTGGACGCGCGAGTTCCACGCGGACGGCATCCGCGTCGACGCCGTCGCGTCGATGCTCTACCTCGACTACTCGCGCAAGCCGGGCGAATGGGTGCCGAATGCCTTCGGGGGCCGGGAGGATCTCGACGCGGTCTCATTCCTGCGCGAGTTGAACGAGGTGCTCCACGATCGCGAGCCCGGGATCCTCTCGATCGCGGAAGAGTCCACAGCGTGGCCCGGCGTCTCGCGACCCACGTACCTCGGCGGGCTCGGCTTCGGCTTCAAGTGGAACATGGGCTGGATGCACGACACCCTCGAGTACTTCTCAAAGGAGCCCGTGCACCGCCGCTTCCACCATCACGAGCTGACCTTCTCGATGGTCTACGCCTGGAACGAGAACTTCGGGCTGCGCCTCTCGCACGACGAGGTCGTGCACGGCAAGCGCGCGCTGCGCGGCCGGCGGCCCGGCGACCGCTGGCAGCGGTTCGCGAACCTGCGCGCCCTCTACGGGTACATGTGGGCGCACCCCGGCAAGCAGTTGCTCTTCATGGGCTCCGAGTTCGCACAGGAGAAGGAGTGGAGCGAGCCGGCGGGGTCACTCGACTGGCACCTGCTCGACGAGGCCGACCACGCGGGCGTGCTGGCGCTCGTTCGCGACCTCAACCGCGTCTACGGCGAGGAGCCCGCGCTCTGGGGGGTCGACCACTCGCACGAGGGCTTCCGCTGGCTCGAGCCGAACGCCGCGAACGAGAACGTCCTCGCGTTCGCCCGCGTCTCGGCGGACCGCAAGCACTGGCTCGTCTGCGCGTGCAACTTCTCACCGGTCGTCCGCGAGGGCTGGCGGCTCGGCCTGCCGGCGGGTGGCAGGTGGCGCGAGGCGTTGAACACCGACTCTCGCTTCTACGGCGGTTCGGACGTCGGCAACGGCCTGGGGCTGGAGGCGGAGAAGGTGCCGTGGCACGAGCAACAGCACTCGGTCGAGATCACGCTGCCACCCCTCGGAGTTGTCTGGCTCGTCCCCGAGAAGGCGCCGAGGCGATCCGCCGCGAGCTGAGCTTGTGTTTCTGAAACACAAGCGCCTTCGGGGCGTGACTTGGCCTCGCTGAGCGGCCCACCGGGGTTTTCCACATTGTGTTTCTGAAACACAAGCGCCTCTTCGGGCGTCGCTAGGGTGCTGGCGTGGAACAGCCGAACAGCATCGAGGTCGAAGGGCTCGTCCGCGAGTTCAAGAAGGGGCCGCGCGCCGTGGACGGGATCGACCTGCGCGTCGAGCCGGGCGAGATCTACGGCTTCCTCGGGCCGAACGGGGCCGGGAAGTCGACCACGGTGCTGATGCTCACGACGCTGCTGCCGCCCACGGCCGGGACGGCGCGCGTCGGCGGCTACGACGTCGTCAAGGAAGGTCCCAAGGTGCGGTCGGTGATCGGGGCGGCGCTGCAGGAGGCGGCGCTCGACCCGATGCTGACGGGGCGCGACCATCTGCGTCTGCAGTCGACGCTGCAGGGGATTTCTCGCGCTGAGCGCAAGCCACGCTCGCAGGAGCTCCTCGACCGCGTCGGCCTCGCCGAGGCGGCCGATCGCAAGGTCGGCGGCTACTCCGGCGGGATGAAGCGCCGGCTCGACCTGGCGCTCGCGCTCGTGCACCGGCCGCGGATTCTCTTCCTGGACGAGCCCACGACCGGGCTGGACATCCAGAGCCGCACCGCTCTCTGGGACGAGGTCGCACACCTCGCGCACGATGAGGGCGTGACCGTCTTCCTGACCACCCAGTACCTCGAGGAGGCGGATGTGCTCGCGGACCGGGTCGGGATCATCGACCACGGGCACATCGTCGCCGAGGGGACGCCGGCAGCGCTCAAGGCCGAGATCGGCCTGCCGAGCGTGCACGCGATCCCAGCCGACGAGGCCGATCGCGAGCGGCTCGTCTCCGCACTCGCTCCCTACGGCGACTCGCTCGGCACCCGCACCCGCGACGTCGCCGTCCGCCTGCGCGAAGGGCTCGCCGGTCTTCCGGCCGTCGTCCGCGCGGTCGACGACGCAGGCGTCACGCTCTCGAGCCTCGAGATCCAGGCGCCGTCGCTCGACGATGTCTTCCTCGCCAAGACCGGCCGTTCGCTGGAGGGCGCCGAGGCGGAACCTGACGTCGCCGAGCCCGCGGCATGACGAGCTTCTGGGCGCAGATCGGAGCGCTCGCGCGCCGCTCGATCGTCCGGACGAGCCGCCAGCCGGCGGCGGTCGTCTTCCCGCTGATCTTCCCGATGATGCTGTTGCTCGTGAACTCGGCCGGGTTGAAGGCGTCGACCAAGCTGCCGGGCTTCCCCACCGACTCATTCCTCGCGTTTGCGCTCGCGGTCCCGTTCATCCAGGGCGCGCTCTTCTCGACGATGAATGCGGGCACCGACCTCGCAAAGGACATCCAGACAGGCTTCCTGAACCGGCTTGCGCTCACTTCCATGGGCGGAGCGGCGCTCATCGGAGGCCAGCTGGCCGGCGTGGTCGTCCTCGGCCTTATCCAGGCCGGGTTCTACGTCTCGGTCGGCCTGATCGTCGGGGTCGACTTCGCCGCGGGGGGACTCGGGATCTTCGCGCTCTTCTGTTTCGCCGCCGTGGTCTCCATCAGCTTCGGCGCCCTGGGCGTCTTCCTTGCCCTCCGCACCGGCTCCGGCGAGGCGATTCAGGGCATCTTCCCGCTGCTCTTCGTCTTCCTCTTCCTCTCCTCGATGAACGCGCCGCGGAACCTGATCGGCGTCGACTGGTTCCGCTTCGTCGCGACCGTGAATCCGGTCTCGTACCTGATCGAATGCGTCCGCAGCCTGATCATCACGGGCTGGAACACCGACGCGCTCGTCCTCGGCTTCGGCTTCGCTGTGGCGATCGGGATCGTCTCGATGACCCTCGCGACGCTGTCACTCAAGGCCCGGCTGGTGCGCACGTGAGAATTTGGCCCGTTGCGAGTGGGGTTGCGTGGCGGACGCTGAAGACGGTCTTCACGACCCCGTCCCTCTTCTTCCCGTCGCTCATCTTCCCGCTCTTCTTCTTCACCGCCTTCGCGGGCGGCCTCTCGCAAGTGTCGAAGGTGCCGGGCTTCGACTTCGCGCCCGGCTACACGGCGTTCCAGTTCTGCTTCGTCCTGATCCAGTCCGCGGCGTTCGGCGGCGTCTTCACCGGCTTCGGGATCGCACGCGACTTCGAGTTCGGATTCGCGCGACGGCTGCTGCTCGCGGCCCCGAACCGGACGGGGATCGTGCTCGGCTACGCGCTGGCCGCGCTCGGCCGCTGGACCGTGACGGCGATAGTGCTGACGGCGGTCGCCCTCGGTGCCGGAATGAACGTCTTCGGCGGGCCTGTCGACGTCTTTGGCATGTACGCGCTGGCCCTGCTGATCAACGTCGCCGGGCTGCTCTGGGCCTGCGGAGTCGCGATGCGCTTCCGGACGATCCAGGCCGGGCCGCTGATGCAGATGCCGGTCTTCCTGGTGCTCTTCTTCGCGCCGGTGTACGTCCCGCTCGGCCTGCTCGAAGGTTGGATCGAGGTGAACGCGAAGCTGAATCCGCTCACCTATGTCCTCGAGGCCGAGCGCAGCATGCTCGCCGGTGTCGAGATCCACGTCGCGCTCGCCTTCGGCCTGGCGATTGCCATGGTTACGGGCTTCTCGTTCTGGGCCCTGCGTGGCCTACGCTCGGCCGAGGCCGCGGGGTAGTGGTGCCGCTCGCGACCGTGGAGCTCGAGACGTGAGAGTCTGGCCGGGGCATCCGTTTCCGCTTGGTCCCGTGTGGGACGGCGAGGGAACCAACTTCTCGCTCTTCTCCGAGAACGCCGAGAAGGTCGAGCTCTGCCTCTTCGACGAGGAGGACCGGGAGACCCGCTACGAGCTGACCGAGCGGACCGCGTTCAACTGGCACGGCTATCTCGCAGGTGTCAAGCCGGGGCAGCGGTACGGTTTCCGCGTTCACGGCCCCTGGGCGCCGGAGCACGGCCACCGCTACAACCCCAACAAGCTGCTGATCGACCCGTACGCGAAGTCGATTGAAGGGCCGATCCTCTGGGACCGCGGCAATACGCTCCCGTACGTGCCGAGCGGCGAGGATTCCGACCTCGAGCTCGATCAGGAAGACGATTCCGCCGCGATCCCGAAGTCGATCGTGATCGACGCCTTCTTCGACTGGCAGGACGACTTGCCGCCGCAACGGCCCTGGCACGAGACCGTGATCTACGAGGTGCACACGAAGGGGTTCACCAAGCTGATGGAAGGCGTTCGCGAGGAGCTGCGCGGCACCTACGCCGGCCTGGCGTCGGAACCGGCGCTCGAGTACCTCTCCTCACTCGGCGTCACCGCGGTCGAGCTCCTGCCGATCCACCACATCGCCGACGAGCACCAGCTCGTCTCCAGGGGCCTGAGGAACTACTGGGGCTACAGCTCCATCGGCTACCTCGCGCCGCACGCGCTCTACGCGGCGACCGGCCGCCGCGGCGAGCAGGTGAAGGAGTTCAAGGGGATGGTCAAGGCCCTGCACTCCGTGGGGATCGAGGTGATTCTCGACGTCGTCTACAACCACACCGCGGAGGGGAACCACCTCGGCCCAATGCTGGCCTTCAAGGGGATCGACAACCTCTCCTACTACCGCACCGTCCCCAGCGACCCGCGCTTCTACATGGACTACACGGGCACCGGCAACTCGCTCAACCCGGTGCACCCCTCGGTGCTGCGACTGATCATGGACTCGCTCCGCTATTTCGTGATCGAGTGCCACGTCGACGGCTTCCGCTTCGACCTCGCGTCCGCGCTCGCGCGTGAGTTCCACGAAGTCGACCGGCTCTCCGCCTTCTTCGACATCATCCACCAGGATCCGATCCTGTCCCAGGTGAAGCTGATCGCGGAGCCGTGGGACGTCGGCGAAGGCGGTTACCAGGTCGGCAACTTCCCGGTGCTCTGGACCGAGTGGAACGGGATGTACCGCGACACGATGCGTGACTTCTGGCGCGGCCAGAGCAACGTCGGCGAGTTCGCCTCGCGCTTCACGGGCTCGAGCGACCTCTACGAGACGGATGGCCGCAAGCCGTTCGCGTCGATCAACTTCATCACCGCGCACGACGGCTACACGCTGCGCGACCTCGTCACCTACAACGACAAGCACAACGAGGCGAACCTCGAGGACAACAAGGACGGCGACAACCACAACCGGAGCTGGAACCACGGCGTCGAGGGCGAGACCGACGACCCCGAGATCAACGCCCTCCGCGAGCGCCAGCTGCGCAACTTCCTGGCGACGCTCTTCCTCTCGCAGGGGGTGCCGATGCTGCTCGGCGGCGACGAGATCGCGCGGACGCAGCAAGGCAACAACAACGCGTACTGCCAGGACAACGAGATCTCGTGGATCAACTGGCGGCTCGACGGGCGCGCCGAGCGGATGCTGGCGTTCACGAGGCGGCTGATCGAGCTCCGTTCCAAGCATCCCGTCTTTCACCGCGCCGACTTCCTCACCGGCGAGGAGCGGATGGGCTCGGGCTCCCCCGATGTCTGGTGGTTCCGGGCCGACGGACGGAAGATGACGCAGCGCAACTGGCGCGACGGCAACGCGCTCACCCTCGGCGTCTTCCTCAACGGCTCCGAGATCCCGACCCACAGCGCCCAGGGGGCGCCGGTGATCGACGACACCTTTCTGATCCTGTTCAACGCCTGGGAAGGACCGATCGTGTTCACCCTGCCCGCCGTCTCGTTCGGCCGCCGCTGGACGCACGAGCTTTCGACGGCCGAGCCCGAGCGTGAAGCAGGCTCGGACGTGCATCCCGCGCGCGGTGTCGTGCCGGTCGAGGGGCGCTCGCTCGTCGTGCTCCGCCGGGTCGGCTAAGTGGTAGCTCAGTCTGGGGGCGTGTAGAGCACGCGCAGGCAGACGTCGACGACCCGCGGGTCGAATTGCGACCCTGCGTTCTGCTCCAGCCGGCGCAGCGCCTCTTCCGAGGGGAGAGCGCGGCGGTACGGACGGTCGGTCGTCATCGCGTGGAAGGCGTCACAGGCGAAGATGATCCGTGCCTCGAGCGGAATCTCCTCGCCGGCCTTCCGGTCCGGATAGCCCTGCCCATCCCAGCGCTCGTGACACGCACGGACGATGCCGCAGACATCCTGCAGCTGGTCGATCGGGGCGATGATCCTCTCACCGAGCTCGGGGTGCGTTTCGATCAGGAGGCGCTCCTCCTCGCTCAGCGGCCCCGGCTTCAGCAGCACCGAGTTCGGGATGCCGATCTTGCCGATGTCGTGGAAGAGCGCGCCTAGCTCGAGCCGCTTCAGAGTCTCGCCGTCGAGACCAAGCTCGGTGCCCACGCGAATCGCCATGTCGGTGATCCAACGCGCGTGCGACGAGGTGTACTCGTCTCGTGCCTCGAGCGCATTGGCGAGCGCCTCGACGGTCGAGAGGAACGTGCGCTCGAGGCCTGCGAAGCTGGACGCATTCGCGATTGCGAGCTTTGCCTGGTGCGCGAGACCGCCCAGGAGCTCCAGCTCGCGATCGCCGTACTGGAGGTCGGGAGAGAAGGCCACGGCGATCGCGCCCCAGCGTCCCTCGAGGGTGAACGGCGCGACGACGTACGAGCCCGATCCGCCGGTCGGTGGGTCGCTGAGCGCCGCGTACTCCTCGGGGCGGATCACGTAAGGCCCGGTGCGGGTGACGAACGACTTCATCGCCGCGGCCGGGAAGCGGCGGCCGACGACCGGTGCCCCGGGCTCGTAGCCGTGCGCGGCCTGACCGATGACGTCGCCTCCGGCCGACTCCTGGAGCCAGAGGGAGGCGTGAGGCGCGCCCATCAGCTGCTGAGCGCCCTCGACGATCCGCTCGAGCACCTGCTCGAGACCTTCGGCGGCTGCGAGGTCGCGGCCGAACTCGAGCAGTGCCTTGGCGCTCTCGGCCTCGCGGCGCTGCACCTCGTAGAGCCTTGCGTTCTCGACCGCGGCCGCGGTGTGGCCGGCGAGCACCTCGAGCAGCCTCAGGTCGTCGGTGTCGAACTGATTCAGACCGAGCTTCGAAACGACAATCACGCCGATCACACGGGCGCCGTAGTGCATCGGCACGGCAATGATCGACTCCTCGATCTGCGCGGTGCCCTCGATCTTGATCGCGAACTCGCAGGTCGAGGCGTCGTCGAGGAGGAGCGACTCGCCGGTCTCGACGACCCGTCCGGTGAAGCCCTCGCCAACGCGGGTGCGGAAGACGTCGGCCGGCGGGCGGTCAGGAGCAGTCAGCTCGCCCTGGAACGCGATCGGCCGCAGCTCCTCCCCGTCGCGCACGAAGATTCGGCAGTTGTGGTAATCGATCAGCTGGCGGAGCTCGTTGGCGATCGCCATGCCGATCTCGCGCACGTCGGTCGAGCGGTTGAGCTTGCCCGCGAGCGACTGGAGCATCTTCAGGTGTGCGATCGAGCGAACGTCCTCGCGGCTCTCGTCCGCCTCGGGTCGCTCGGTCGCCGAGTCGTCGAAGAAGACGACCTGGCTCTTGCCGCGCGCCTTCGCAGTCATCATCGCGGCCTCGGCGCAGGCGACGAGCTCGCGCGGGTTCGCGGCGTGCTGCGGGCCCTGGGCGATTCCGATCGAGACGGAGATCTTGCCGGCGAGATCGCGAGCGACCGCATCCAGCCGCGTCACCAGCCTGTTCGCAAGCGTGACTGACTGCGCTTCGTTGCCCCGGGGAAGGATGACGGCGAACTCCTCGCCGCCGATCCGGCAGACGACGTCGCTGGTCCTGACGGTGGCGCGCAGATGGTCCGCGAGCTCAGCAAGCACCGCATCGCCGACCGCATGGCCGAAGACGTCGTTCACCTTCTTGAAGTCGTCGATGTCCAGCATCACGAGCGCGACGGTCTCGTGCTCGCTCGCCGCTCGAGTCAGCTCGCGGCGGAGGCGCTCATGGAAGTAGCGGTGGTTGTAGAGGCCGGTCAGCGAATCGGTCTGCGCTTCGCGCTCGAGCCGCGCCCGGATGTGCGCGTTGTCGAGGGCGAGCGCTGCCGCGTCGCCGAGACGCTTCGCAAGCTCGAACTCCTCCTCGGTGAAGAACGCGTCCTCGCCGATCCGGTAGACGTTGAGCGTGCCCTTCAGCGCGCCGCGTGCGATCAGCGGCACGACGATCAATGCTTCCGGCTCGAGTGGCGTCCCGGGCACGAACTCGACCCGTGGATCGAGGTGCGCCTGGTTCGAGAGCACCGGCTCGCGGTGCTCGACCGCCCAACCGGTGATCCCGACGCCGAAAGGGAAGACGTCGTCGTAGATCTCCTGCGACCACTCGCTCCGCACAAGTGCCGGTATCAGCTGCCGCTTCGGCTCGTCGGCCTCGTAGATGTGCAGCGCCTCGTACGGGACGATCTCGTCGAGCGTGTCCGCGATCCGGACGAGCAGCGAGTCGAGGCTCTGCTCCGAGAGGAGGTCGTGAAAGACGTCCGCGAGGCGGCGATAGGAGTCGAGGGACGGAGTCGCAGTCGGGGTGTCCGAGACGAGCCGAATGTGCGGCTCACCGTTGGTGGGGGAGAGGCGTGCGGGATCGTCCATATCAGAGCGTTCGCAGGGCCACGGCTTGCGCCGAGGGCTCTGCTTCGATCATCGAGGCTTTCCGACTCTCCGGCGTCCCTCGAATGGGTGAGGCCGAGTTGCGCTCGACCCTTGTTCGACGCCGAGATACGCTTGTCGCCGAGTGGTAACGGGGACCCTCGCCGAGGAGCCGGGCACTGACGCGACGACGGAGCCGGTCGTCCGGCTCGAGGGCGTGCACAAGAGCTTCGGCGACAACGAGGTCCTGAACGGGATCGACCTCGAGGTCGCAACCGGCGAGGTGCTGACGATCATCGGCCCGAGCGGGAGCGGCAAGAGCACGCTCCTGCGCTGCGTCAACCTGCTCGAGCCGCTGAACGATGGGCGGATCTTCTTCGAGGGCGAGGAGATCACCCGTAAGGGCACCGACGTCTCGGGCGTTCGCCAGCGAATCGGGATGGTGTTCCAGCAGTTCAACCTCTTCCCGCACCTGACCGTGATGGACAATCTGACGCTCGCCGCGCGCCGGATCCGCCACCGGCCCCGTGCCGAGGCGGAGCAGCGCGCGCGGGAGCTGCTGGCCCGCGTCGGGCTTTCCGAGAAGGCGGGGCAGCATCCGCACCAGCTCTCCGGCGGCCAGCAGCAGCGGGTCGCGATCGCTCGCGCGCTGATGATGGAGCCGCATGTGATGCTTTTCGACGAGGTCACCTCCGCGCTCGATCCGGAGCTCGTCGGCGAGGTGCTGATCGTCGTGCGGGACCTCGCTCGGGACGGGATGACAATGCTCTTCGTCACCCATGAGATGCAGTTCGCACGCGAGGTCGGCGACCGGCTCGTCTTCATGGACGAGGGCAGGATCGTCGAGGAGGGAGTCCCCGCTGACGTGCTGGACCGGCCTCGCGAGGAGCGGACGCGGCGATTCCTGCGCCGCTCGCTCCAGCTCGCAGGATCGCTAGAACAGTTATCAGTCACCGACGAGGAAGGAGCAAGTGCATGAAGAGGATTCTCCTGGCCACGGCAGGGGTTGCCGTCGTCGCGGTCTTTGCCGCGACGATTGGTTTCGCCCAGCCCGCTGCCACGACGGGGTCGGCAAGCGCCGAGGCAGCGGCGAGCGCCGAAGTAGCGGCGCCGCTACCGAAGCTGCCGGCGAACATCAAGTCGCGGCAGAGGTTCATCGTCGGGGTCAAGTGCGACGCGCCGCCGTTCGGCTACATCAACGTGCAGGGCAAAAATGCCGGCTTCGACATCGAGATCGCGAAGTGGTTCGCCCGCTACGCGTTCGGCCGTGAGAGCCGCGTTTCGTACGTCTGCGCGCCGACCCCGGCACGCGAGCCGCTGCTCACGGCGGATCGCGTAGACCTCGTCATCTCGACGTTCACCTACACGGCTGACCGCGACACGCGGATCGACTTCTCGCGCGCCTACTACAAGGCCACGGGTCGGCTGCTCGTGAAGAACGACTCGTCGGTGCAGTCGCTCGCGAACCTCGCCGGCAAGAAGGTGGCGACGACGAGCGGTTCGATCTACGACCGGTGGCTGAAGCGCTGCTATCCGAGCAC
>JAXIPI010000346.1:0-8800 GCA_045403015.1 Gaiellaceae bacterium
CCGGCGGCTCAGCCGATATTTCGCCAAACCCTCCTACTAGGTGACCTTGATCGAGCCCTTGACCGTCTTTGGACTCTTGTCCGAGAAGAAGCGGAGGGGTCCCGCCGAGAGCTTGACCTTCCACGTCAGCGTGCCCATTCCCGTGAGGGCGGACTTGCGGTTGACGCCCTTGCCGACGAGGTGGAAGTTGTGCAGCTTGGAGCGGTCGCGAACGGTGATCGAGTAGGCGCCGGCCTTGACAGTCTTCAGCGTCGCCCCGCTCGCGCTCTTCAGCGAGATCGTGTTCTTCGGCCCAACGGTCGCCAGCAGCTTGGGCGTCGCAGGCTTCGGCGGCGGCGGCGGTGGCGGCGGCGGCGTGCCCACGGTGAACTCACGGTGCAGCATGCTCGCATGCGGGTCGCACACGACCGAGTAGCGGCCATCCCGGAACGTGACCGTCCAGGTGACGGGGCCCGTCTCCTCTACCCCTGTGGTCTCGTTCACGCCCGGCCCCGAGAGGTGAAAGTTGTGGAAGTCGGAGAGGTCGCGGACGACGATCTCGTACGAGCCGGGATCGAGGTGCGTGACGGGCGTTCCGTCCGGGTGCGAGAAGGTGATCGAGAACTCCGGCCCGACCGTGCCCAGGAGCTGCGGGAGAGTGGCCGGAACAGCCGCGGGGACGAGCACGGCGGCTGCGGCGGCGGCAAGAACGAGAAGACCCCGAAGGCGCATCACTCAGCTTGTACGGGGCTGTGTCGCAAACGGATTGCGGCGCTAGGCCCGCAGCTCCGCACCGAAGCGCTCGGCGAGTGCTGCGACGATCTTCTCGCGAATCGTGGCTGCATCGTCATCGGACAGCGTCCGCTCCGGCGACTGGAACGCCGCCGCGAGCGCGATCGACTTCTTCCCCTCTCCCACCTGCTCGCCGCGATAAACGTCGAAGACCCGCAGCTCGCGCAGCTCCGGACCCGCAGCCTCGCGGGCCGCCGCGATCAGATCTCCGGCGGCGACGCTCTCGTCGACGGCGAACGCGAGGTCCTGCTTCACCGCTGGATACGTGATCACGTCCTGGTAGGGAACGAGCGCCGGCACGCTGGCGAAGAGCTCGTCGAGGTCGAACTCGAAGAAGCCCCAGCCGTCGGGCAGCTCGGCCAGCTCGCCGTAGGTCGTGCGCGCTGTGCGGCCCCGGCCGCGCTCGAGCACCACGAGCGGTACCGCGAGCGCGCGGTGCAACGCATCGGCGGCACCCTTGGCGCGGAAGAAGCCGCCCTCCGTGATCCCCGCGACGTGCCAGTGCTCCTCCGGCAGCTCCTCGCCGATCGGCCGGTAGACCCGGGCGACCTCGAAGAGGGCGATCCCTTCGACACCGGCGTTCCGGTTCCGCTCGGCCGACTCGACGAGCCCCAGGCGGAGATCCGTGCGCAGCGCCGCCATCTCGGTCGTATACGGCTCCTCGAGCGCGAGCCTGCCCTCCGCGGCCGGGACGAGGCTCCAGGTATACGCCTCCGAGTAGCCGGCCCCGACCAGGATGTCCTCGACCTGCCGGCGCAGGAGCTGCTCCCGTGTCAGCGACACCGACGGCGCGTCGCGGGCGGGCAGGGTCGACGGCACCTCCTCGATCCGGAAGCGCGCGACCTCCTCGACGAGGTCGACCGGCCGCGTGACGTCGTTCGCGCGCCAGTTCGGCGCCGTCACCTGGTCGCCCTCGACGTCGAAGCCGAGCCGCACGAGTCGGTCGCGCTGCTCGCCCTCCGGGAAGGTCATCCCGGTCAGCCGATCCGCAAGCTCGGGCCGCAGCTGCACAACCGGTCGCGGCGGGAGCGTGCCGTGCACGTCGACGTGGCCTGTGAAGCGCGCTCCCGCGTGAGCGACGAGCAGCTCGCTCGCGTAGACGGCCGCCAGCTCCGCGGCATAGGGATCAACGCCCTTCTCCCACCGGGTCGAGGCATCGCTGCGGAGGCGCAGCCGCCGGGAGGTGCGCAGCACCGTCAGCGCGTCGAAGTTCGCCGCCTCGAGCAGGATGTCGGTCGTCTCGGGCCGGACCTCGCTGTCCTCGCCGCCCATGATCCCGGCGACGGCGACCGGCCGCTTCGCGTCCGCGATCACGAGGTCCGTGGGCGCGAGCTCGCGCTCGTGGCCGTCGAGGGTGACGATCTTCTCCCCGGCGTGGGCGCGCCGGACGACGATCCGCCCCTCGGCGAGCAGCGAGAGGTCGAAGGCGTGGAGCGGCGAGCCGAGCGCCAGCATCACGTAGTTCGTCACGTCGACGACGTTCGAGATCGGCCGCATCCCGGCCGCGAGGAGCCGCGCCTTCAGCCAGACCGGCGAAGGCTCTACTTTCGCGCTCCGGAAGATCCGGCCGATGTAGCGCGGGCAGGCCTCGAGGTCCTCGACGCGCACGTCGACCGGCTCGTCCTCGAGGCGCTCCGGGTCACGGCCGGGCGGCGGCGCCAGCTCCGCGCCGGTCAGCGCCGACACCTCGCGTGCGATTCCGTAGACGGAGGTCAGGTCGGGCCGGTTGAACCCCGTCTCGATCTCGAGCACGGCCTCGGTCAGTGGGAGCACGTCGGCGAGCGCCGTCCCCGGCTCGAGCCCGTTCTCGAGCACGATGATCCCGCTGTGGTCGTCGCCGAGCTCGAGCTCACGCTCGGAGAGGATCATCCCGCGCGACGTCTCGCCGCGGAGCTTCGCCTCGCCTAGCGGCTCGTCCGCCCCGGGCAGCAGGGCGCCCGGGAGCGCGACGGCAACGGTCGCGCCCGCGCCGAAGTTCCAGGCACCGCACACGATCTGACGCGGCTCGCCCTCGCCGACGTCGACGCGGCAGAGCTGAAGCCGGTCGGCATTCGGGTGCTTGCCCGCCTCGACGACGCGCCCGACCAGGAAGCGGCCAAGATTCCCGTCCGTGTCGGCGACGCCACGATGGACGATGCGGTCGACCTCGCAGCTCGTGAAGACGAGCTTCGCCGCGAGCTGCTCGACCGGCCACTCGAACGGGACGTACTCGCGCAGCCAGGAGACCGGGACCTTCATGGTCTAGAACTGCCTCGTCATCCGCAGGTCGTTGTCCCAGAAGAGCCGCAGGTCGGGCAGCCCGTGGCGCAGGAAGGCGATGCGGTCGATCCCGAGCCCGAAGGCGAACCCCTGCCACTCTTCAGGGTCGTAGCCGACTGCCTCGAAGACGTTCGGATCGACCATGCCGGCGCCGCCCATCTCGATCCAGCCCGAGTGCTTGCAGACGGCGCAGCCCTCGCCGTCGCAGAGGTAGCAGGTGATGTCGAACTCGACCGACGGCTCCGTGAAGGGGAAGAAGCTCGTCCGCATCCGCACCTCGCGCCGGCCGAAGATGGCACTCGCGAAGAGCTCGATCGTTCCGCGCAGGTCGGCGAGGGTAATGCCGCGATCGACGGCGAGGCCCTCCACCTGGTGGAAGACCGGCGTGTGCGTGGCGTCGAGCGGATCGCGTCGGTAGGTGCGGCCGAGCGAGACGAGGTAGATCGGCGGTCCCTGGGCCTGCATCGCCCGGATCTGGGACGGCGACGTGTGCGTCCGCAGCAGCGTCTGGTCGTCGACGTAGAAGGTGTCGCGCGGGTCCCTCGACGGATGCGCCTCCGGCTGGTTGAGCGCGTCGAAGTTGTGCCAAACCGTCTCGACCTCGCGGCCGTCGTAGACCATGTAGCCCATGCCGAGGAACACGTCCTCGATCCGGCGCCGGAGCTGGGTGATCAGGTGCAGGCTGCCGCGGAGGACCGGCTCGCCAGGCAGGGTCGGGTCGAACGGCTCGAACTCGTCCTCGGCCGCGCTCTCGAGCTCGCGCTCGCGCTGCTCGAGCGCCTCCTCGATCGCAGCGCGCGCCGCGTTCAGCGCCATCCCGGTCTCGCGGTCGCGCACCTCGCGCAGCGCCAGCTTGAGCGGGCTCTTGCGCCCGAGGTAGTGAACGCGGAGCTCTTCGAGCGCGTCCGTATCTGCTGCCGCGATCGCGGTCCGCGCTTCGCTCTCGAGCGCCGTGGCGTCCATCGAGCGACGATACCATCGGCTTCGTGAGCGTTTACGAGGCATTTGCGGCGATCTATGACGACTGGTCGGCGGACATGACGAGGGACGTCCCCTTCTATGTCGAGCTCGCCCGCGAGAGCGAGGGGCCGCTCATCGAGCTGGCGGTCGGCAACGGGCGCGTCGCGATCCCCGTCGCGCGCGAGACCGGCCGCCGCGTCGTCGGGATCGATAAGTCGCCCGCGATGCTCGCGCAGGCACGCGAGCGGGTTGCGAAGGCCGGTGTCGACGTCGAGCTGCGTGAGGCCGACATGCGCGAATTCGAAGTGGACGAGCCGGCCGGGCTGATCTACTGCCCGTTCCGCTCGCTCGGACACCTGCCCACCTGGGCGGATCGGCGCCGCGTCT
The DNA here is from genome assembly GCA_045403015.1 of Gaiellaceae bacterium. Classification (GTDB taxonomy): domain Bacteria; phylum Actinomycetota; class Thermoleophilia; order Gaiellales; family Gaiellaceae; genus Gaiellasilicea. The sequence goes on from JAXIPI010000346.1 coordinate 4,378, forward strand.
TCGAGCGCGTTCACGCCTCGCTCCGACCGGGCGGTCGCTTCGCGTGGAACTTCTTCGTCTTCGACCCGAGCATCGCCGCCCGCATCGACGGCGAGTGGCAGGAGCAGAACGGGATCAGGCACCGAGTCGACCAGTTCAAGCACGACAACCGGCTCGACGTCATGCTCGAGAGCGGGGACGCGATCTCGCTCTGGTGGCTCAACCGCTCCGAGTGGGAAGGGCTGATCGAGGTCGCCGGCTTCGAGGTCGAGGCGCTCTACGGCGGCTTCGAGCGGCAACCCTTCGACGAGACCGCGACCGAGGTCGTCTGGGTTGTCCGCAAGCCCGTCTGACCCCATTGCGCGGGTCTACGACCCGTGGAGCGCCAGCGTCACCGAGGACGTGGAGTTCTACGTGGCGGAGGCTCTGGCATCCGGCGGGCCGGTCGTCGAGCTCGCCTGCGGCACCGGGCGGATCTCGATCCCGGTCGCCAAGGCCGGCATCCGTCTGATCGGCGTCGACGCGTCGGCCGGAATGCTGGAGGTCGCGCAGGAGTACGGGCGAGCTGAAGGAGTCGGGGAGCTCCTCGATCTCCGGCTCGGCGACATGCGCGACCCGCCGGTGACCGAGCGCGTCTCGCTCGTGCTGATCCCCTTCCGCTCGCTGCTGCACATGACGACCGAGACCGACCGCCTCCGCGCGCTCGGCGCCGCTCGAGAGTTGCTGGCGGAGGGTGGGCGGATCGTCTTCGACGTCTTCGCGCCGAGCCGCGAGGACGTGCGGGACACCCACGGCCGCTGGATCGAGCGCGAGCGCGGGATCTTCGAGCGCGCCGACTGGGACGAGGGCAGCCGCACGCTGACGCTCTCCGTGCGCCGCGGCGAGGAGGCCTCGACCATGCATCTGGCCTGGCTCTCGCCGCCCGAGTGGCGGATGCTCCTGGACCGCGCCGGGTTCGAGGTCGATGCGCAGTGGGGCTGGTTCGACCGTCGCCCGTACACCGGCGGGGAGGATGTGGTGTTCTCGGGGACGCGCCGCTAGAGGCTTGATGTGAAACCTGAGCGGGCCTGTGGGGCCGTCCCAGACGCTGCGCCAGGGCGTCTCGTCGTCCTCACGCAGGCCGCCAGCCTGCGCTTCGGACGCCGAGGCCCCCTGGCTTGGTCTGGAACAGCCCCACAGCGCGCCAATTCCACATCAAGCCTCTAGTAGGGTTCTCGCATGCTGATCTGGATTCTGCTCGCGGTCGTGGTCGTGCTCGTCCTCGGCCTGATCCTCTTCTACAACCGCCTCGTCAGGCTCCGGAACCGGGTCGAGAACGCCTGGGCGCAGGTCGACGTGCAGCTGAAGCGCCGCTACGACCTGATCCCGAACCTCGTCGAGACCGTCAAGGGCTACGCCTCGCACGAGCGCGAGACGTTCGAGGCGGTCACAGCCGCACGAACGCGGGCGCAGGCCGCGCAAGGCCCTGCCGAGCAGGGGGCAGCCGAGGGCATCCTTGGCCAGGCGCTCGGTCGGCTGTTCGCCGTGGCGGAGGCCTACCCGGAGCTGCAGGCAGACGAGAACTTCAGGCAGCTGCAGGAGGAGCTCGCGCAGACGGAGAACCGGATCGCGGTCTCGCGCCAGGTCTACAACGACACCGTCCTCACCTACAACACGGCGATCCAGACGGTGCCGGGCGTGTTTTTCGCCGGGCCGTTTGGATTCACGAAGCGGGACTTCTTCGAAGTCGAGGACGAGGCCCGGGAGGCGCCACGCGTTACGTTCTAGCGGTCGCGGTCCTCGCGCTCGTGCTCGTCGGGGACGCCGCCGCGAAGTCGTTCGCCCTGCCCGCGGCGGACGTGACCGTCCAGGTCGCCCGTGACGGCAGCCTGCTCGTCGACGAGGTGATCGTCTTCCAGTTCGACGGCTCCTTCAGCGGCGCGTTCCGCGAGGTTCCGCTGCGCGACGGCGAGGCGCTCGACCAGGTCGCCATCTCGGAGGGAGAGGCCGCGTATCGCCCCGGAGCGTGCGCCGAGCTCGGGTGCACGGGCCAGCCGGGCACGTTCGGCACGACCCGCACGGACAAGGGAGTGCGAATCGTGTGGCACTACCGGGCGCAATCGGAGCCGCGGCGCTTCCGGATCCACTATCGGCTGCGCGGCGTGGCGACGGCGTACGACGACGTGGTCGACGTGAACGTCAAGGTCTGGGGCGACGAATGGGAGGTGAGGCTCGGCCAGCTCACGGCGACGCTCGTCGCGCCGGGCCAGATCGTGCGCGCGTGGGGGCATCCCGTCGGCGTCCGCGGCGACGTGACCATCGACGGCACACGCGCCAACCTGCGTGCGCTCGACATTCCCCCCGGCCAGTTCGTCGAGTTGCGGGCGCTCGTGCCACGCCGGGTCTTCACCTCGACCGCCGGGATGAAGGTGGAGAGCGGGCCTGGCCTCGAGAAGATCGTCGCCGAGGAGCGCGCGGATGCCGCGGCGTACGAGCGCGACCAGCGCAAGATCGACGAAGCGCTCGACAACCTGCCGCGAACGCTCGCGCTCCTTCTCCTGCTCGCGCTCGGGCCTGCGCTCGCCGTGGTCGCGTTCGTCTGGTGGGGTTGGGGGCGGGAACGCAAGACGAGCTACGACCGCGAGTACGAGCAGGAGCCACCGACGGACACCCAGGCGGCGCTCGTACCGGGTCTCCTGGCACAGGGCGGCACGCCCGGGTCGCTCGAGTTCACCGCGACGCTGTTCGACCTGATCCGCCGTGGCCGTTATCGCACGGAGCCGGTGACGACCGAACGGAAGATCTGGGGCGGGTTGAAGACACAGCAGGTCGCGGATCTCGAGTTGTCGCTCGGCGACGTCGAATCCCCGGTGGAGGCCTTCGAGGCGCCCGTCGGACAAGTCGTCGACTCGATCGTCGCCGGTGGGCCGGAGCGGCTCTCGCTCTTCCGGGACCGGATCGAGGAGGACCGCACCGGAAACTCCGAGCGCTTCAGCTCGTTCAAGTCTGCGGTCGGCACCGAGGTCTCCGGTCGGAGATGGTTCCTGAACGTCGGCCTGGCGATCCTCCTCGGCGCCGCCGCGGTGTTCGCGCTCGTGGGCGGGCTGACACTCGTCTGGGGTGTTCAGTCGTTCAACGTCGTCGCGCCCAGCTGGAGCAGCATCGTGAAGATCGCGCTCGGCGCCTGCGGGCTCGTGAACGCCGTTGCGCTCGTCGTGGCCGCGTTCAACCGCCGCCTCTGGCGCCGGCGCACGCCGGCGGCGCAGACCGAGGCCGAGCGCTGGGAAGCCTTCCGCCGCTACCTCACCGACTTCCCCCGCCTGGACATCGCGCCGGCCGCGAGCCTCGAGCTCTGGGAGCGCTTCCTCGTCTATGGAATCGCCTTCGGGCTGGCCGAGCGCGTGCTGCAGGGGGCGCAGCTGCACATGCCGGAGGCGCTGGCGCAGGCGAGCACGCTCTACTGGATCGGACCTTACGGCGACCTCGGATCAGGCCCGACGTCGATGAGCATCGGCGACCTGGCCGCAGGCTTCGGCTCGGCCCTCGCGCCCCCCTCCTCCGGCTCGGGCGGCTTCGGCGGCGGCTTCTCGGGCGGTGGTGGCGGCGGAGGCGGAGGCGGCGGGGGCGGCGCCTGGTAAGCGGCGCGAGTGTCAGACTCGTCTCTGACACCGTCCAAGAGACAGGACGAGCGGCCGGGTCTTATCCGGTCTAGTAGCGACGGGAACGCTCGTAGAGCGCGATCGCGCCGGCCACGGCGACGTTGAGCGATTCCGCAGCACCGGACGTCGCGATCGTCGCGACGTGGTCCGACTGTTCCACCAGCTCCTGGGGAAGCCCCTGTCTTTCGGCTCCGAGGACGAACGTGACCTGGCCTGAGAGGTCGAGCTCGTGCAGCGGCGGGGCGCCGTGCGCAACGAGCGCCACCCGCGTGCCGGGAGCGTCGTGGAACGCAAGCAGCGGAACTCTGAAGATCGCGCCCGCCGACGCCCGCAGGGCTTTCGACCCGAGTGGATCAGCGCAGCCCTCGGAGAGCGCGACCGCCGCGCCGAAGGCGTCTGCGGCGCGCAGCAGCGTCCCGATGTTGCCCGGATCGGAGACGCGCCAGAGCGCCAGCGTCGTCTGACGCGGCTCGCGCGGCAGGGCCGCGGTACGGAAGACGCCGACGACCCGTGCCGGGTGGGGCAGCGTCGAGACGGCCGCGAGGAGCTCGGGCTCGATGCTCTCGCCGGCGACGAGAAGCTCGATCGGCTCGATCCCTGCCGCCGCCGCAGCGTCGACCAGGTCCTCGCCCTCGACCGCGAAGAGCCCGAGCTCCTCGCGCTTGCGCTTTTGCGCGAGGAGCTTCCGGACAAGCTTCAGCGTCGGGTTCGACGCCGAAGTGATCAGACGCTTACGGCTTCCTTGGACGACTCGAGCGCGGCCTTCGCCTGCTCGACGACGGCCGTGAACGCGGCCGGGTCAGAGA
>JAXIPI010000148.1:0-4262 GCA_045403015.1 Gaiellaceae bacterium
GGCGTCCAGCACGTGGTTGAGCGCGCTCGCGCCGCCGCAGGCGAGCGCGAGGCCGGTCATCGCGGCAGCGAAGAGCCACCCGTCGGGGACACCTTGCGCACCGACGAACATCCCGGCGGCGCCGGTGAGCAGCAGCAGCGACATGATTCGCGGCTTCGTCAGCGTGACGTAATCCCGCCAGGGGCCTGACGCCACCGGCTCGCCGCGGAAGCACTGGACGCAGAGCACGAGCGTGGCCGCGAACGCGAGCGCGGCGAGCGGCACGTGAACTGCCGGCGTCGTCACGAGCGCGGCCAGGCCGAAGAGGCCGAGTGCCACGAGGGACGGAGCGAGCAGGCGCCGGTATGCGACCCAGGCTGCGACGACGACCGCGACGAGCGGCGGCAGCGCCAGCGCCGAGAGCAGCGAATGCGCCGCACCGGGACCGAAGGTGCCGGAGATCACCGCGGCGTGCGTGGCGACCGCGGCGCCGAGTGCGGTCAGGCGCAGCCAGGGTCCGGGTGCTGGTGCGGGACTAGAGCTCACCGCGCTCCTTCAACTGGCGCCTGAGGTCGTAGAGGGGGCGTGCGCTCGTGACGTACGGGACGGTGTCGAAGTTGTGCGGCGGTGGAGGTGAGGTCGTGTACCACTCGAGCGTGTCGGCGAGCCACGGGTCGTTGCCCGCACGCCGTCCCTTCCGTGATTTCCACACGTTCCAGACAAAGAGCAGGATGCCAAGCCCCATGATGTACGAGCCGACCGTGGAGATCACGTTGTACTCCTGAAGCAACCCGGTGTCCTCGTAGGTGTAGATCCGCCGTGGCATCCCGAGCAGCCCGAGCATGTGCTGCGGGAAGAAGGTCACGTTGAAGCCGATGAACGTGAGCCAGAACTGGATCTTGCCGAGCCGCTCGTCGAGTATCCGCCCGAAGAACTTTGGCCACCAGTAGTAGAGCCCGCCGAGGATGCCGAGGATCGAGCCGCCGAAGAGCACGTAGTGCAGGTGGGCGACGACGTAGTAGGTGTCCTGCACCTGCCAGTCGACGGGGAACGCCGCGGTGAAGATCCCCGACAGACCGCCGATCGTGAAGACCGACAGGAACCCGAGCGCGTAGAGCATCGCCGTGTCGAAGTGCAGGTTGCCGCGCCAGAGCGTTGCGAGCCAGTTGAAGATCTTCACCCCGGTCGGTACGGCGATCACCATCGAGGAGATCATGAAGAAGCCGTTCAGGAAGCCGGGCATCCCGACGGTGAACATGTGGTGTGCCCACACGAGCATCGAGAAGAAGCCGATCGCGACCGTTGAGAAGGCGACCGCCTTGTAGCCGAAGATCGGCTTGCGCGAGAAGACGGGGAGGATCTCCGAGATGATCCCCATCACCGGCAGGATCATGATGTAGACCTCGGGGTGGCCGAAGAACCAGAAGGCGTGCTGGTAGAGCACGGGGCTGCCGCCGTCGGTCGGGATGAAGAAGCCGGTGTCGAAGTTTCGGTCGAGCAGTAGCAGCGTCAGGCCGGCCGACAGCGTCGGGAGGACGATGATCAGGAGCGCCGCGTAGACCTCGATCGTCCAGACGAACAGTGGCACGCGCGTCCAGCTCATCCCCTGTGTCCGCAGGTTGTGGATCGTGACGACGAAGTTGATCGCCCCAGCGAGCGAGGCGACCGTGAGGATGTGCAGCGCGAGGATCCAGAGATCCTGGCCGTTGCCTTCTGAGTAAACAGAGTTCGGGGGATAGCTCGTCCACCCGGCGCGGGCGGCCCCGCCGTTCGCGAAGAACGACAGCAGCAGGACGACGCCGCCGAAGAGGAAGAGCCAGAACGAGAGCGCGTTCAGGCGTGGGAAGGCCATGTCGCGGGCGCCGATCATCAGCGGCACCAGGTAGTTGGCGAAGCCGGCCAGGATCGGTACGACGACGAGGAAGATCATCGTCGTGCCGTGCATCGTGAAGAGCTGGTTGTAGCTGTCGCGCTCGATGAAGTGGTTGTTCGGCTCCGCCAGTTGCGTGCGGATCAGCAGGGCCATGATCCCGCCGGCGAGGAAGAAGAACCCGGACGCCGCGAGGTACATGATCCCGATCCGCTTGTGGTCGGTGGTGACGAGCCAGCTCGCCACGCGGCCGCGCTGCCAGGCGGGGATCGGCGTCTCGGCGTTAACCGCCACGGAGGATGTCCTTCTGGAGGTAGTCGATCAGCGCATCCATCTGCCGGTCGGTCCAGTCCTTGCCGACCGGCGGCATCAGGCCGCGGCCCTCTCGCACGACCTGCTCGATCGCCGCGTCGTCCTCGAGCAGCCCGTTCCTCTGGAGCCGCGGCCCGATGTCGCCCACACCGGCCAGTCCGTGGCACTTGGCGCAGACGCCTGTGAACGTCTCCCTGCCGAGGCCCGACGTTCCCGCTTCCTGCGCGCGGCTCTCCCGCTCGAGCCAGGCGTCGAACACTTCGCGCGGCATCGCCTCGACCGAGGCTCGCATGTTGGTGTGCTGGATGCCGCAGAACTCCGCGCACTGGCCCCGGTAGATGCCGGGGGCGTCGGCGTTGAACCACGTCACGTTCGTCTTGCCCGGGATGGCGTCGAACTTGCCTCCGAGCGCCGGGATCCACCACGAGTGGATCACCTCGAAGTCGGGCGCGGAGACGTTGAGCTTCACCGTCTGGCCGACCGGGGCGCGCAGGTTGTCGACGGCGATGACGCCGTTCGGGTACGTGAAGTTCCAGTAGTAGCGGTAGCCCTCCACGCGCACGTCGACGCGTCCGCCCTGCGCGCTCGCGCTCGGGACGTCCTGGATGCCGGGGAGCTTGTAGAAGACGAACGAGCCGATCGCCACGAGGATCAGCACCGGCGCGACGGTCCACGCGAGCTCGAGGTTCGTGTTGCCGTGCACCTGCGCGCCGTCCTCGGCGCGGCTGCGCTTGCGGGCGCGATAGCGGACGATGAACCAGATCAGCGTGGCCTGCACGAGCACGAAGATCGCCCCTGTGAAGATCGCGATCCAGAGGTAGCTCTGCTTGATGCCTTCGGCGTTCGGTGAGGCCGGGTCGACCGGGGCGAAACCGCCGTTGCCTGCGACCGCAGCGCCGCAGAGCGCAAGCGCCCAGAGGACGACCACTGCGAGAGACCGGCGCACTGCGTGCCATTCTATGAAGGTGACCAAGGCGCTGCGCAGCGGAACCCGCGTCGAGCTCCCTGCGTCGGTCGACCGGCCGTTTGAGGTCTACGTCAACGGGGTCGTGCAGCGTGAGGGAGTCGACTTCCGGGTCGAGGACGGGGGGCTCGTCTTCTCACACGAGCTGCACCAGGAGGGCAAGCTCGGCTTCTGGCGCTGGGCATCGATCACGTTCGGAGTCGCGGGCACCTATCGGCAGAACGACGTCGTCGACGTGATCTACGAGGTCGGCGGGCGGCGCACGGTGGCTTCCGCCTTGCCGGTCGTTCCGGCCTGAGCCGGCAGCCGCAGCGAGGCCTTGGTCGCCTCGCGCAGACGGTCGGCGAGCGTGCCGGTCAGCTGACCCGGCTCGAGCCGCCATGTCCAGTTGCCGTGCCGCACACCGGGCGTGTTCATGCGGCTCTCACTCCCGAGGCCGAGCACGTCCTGGGCGGGGATCATGCAGACGGCCGCCCGCGAGGAAAGAGCGAGCTCGATCAGCTCCCAGGGCTCGCGGTCGGGCATGTGACCGAGCAGCGTGTCGGTGTCGTGGGTCGTCGTGTAGATGACCTGGTGCACGCGGTGGTTCTCGAACCGGTGTGGATTGCTCGCCTGCCCCTGGAACGCCCAGAGGAGGACGACCATGCCGGGGAAGCCGAGCGCGTCGCGGAGCAGCTCGACGTCCTTCGTGATCATGCCGAGATCCTCGGCGATCACGGGTAGCTCGCCGAGCTCGGCCTCGGCTGCCCGGAAGACCGACTCGCCCGGGCCGGGCAGCCACTGTCCCGTCCGGGCGTCCAGCTCGTTCGGGCCTTGCGGGATCGCCCAGAAGGCCACGAAACCGCGGAAGTGGTCGATGCGGGCGAGGTCGTACAGTGCGAACGTCCGCCGTAGGCGCTCGATCCACCAGCGGTAGCCCTGCTTGGCGAGCGTGTCCCAGTCGAAGAGCGGATTGCCCCAGTGCTGCCCCGTTGGGCCGAGCCGGTCCGGCGGCGCCCCCGCCACGGCTCCTTTCAGGAAGAGCTCCGGATGGTTCAGGTGGTCGACGCCGTCCTCGGCGACGTAGATCGGGACGTCGCCGATCAGCCTGATACCGCGCGCTGCGGCGTACTCGCGCAACGCCGACCACTCGCGGTC
>JAXIPI010000435.1:0-10739 GCA_045403015.1 Gaiellaceae bacterium
GCGCGCTCGATCGAGGAGGCCGTGGAGCTGTGCGGGCTCGCGCTCGCGGGTGGAACCCGTGTGCTGTTCGCAACACCCCACGCGCACGCCGAATGGGATCACTACCCGCTGACGCTCGAGCGGGAGCGCCGGTTCGAGGAGGCGTTTCCCGTCGTCTCGCGGGTCGTCTCGGGGTGGGGCTTGGATCTACGGCGCGGCTTCGAGGTCTTCCCGACCGTGCTGCGCGACCGTGACCCGCACGAGTTCCTCTTGGAGGGGACGCGCGCCGTCCTCCTTGAGTTCCCCGGGTCCTGGCTCGACTTGGAGGACGACAGCTCGCTCGTGCTGGAAGCGGCCGACCGTCTGTTGGCAGTCGAGCTCGTTCCCGTGATCGCCCACCCGGAGCGTTCGATCGGGCTACGGGCTGACTTCGCGATCGCGCGAGCGCTCGTCGAGCGTGGCTGCCTGCTGTGCCCGAACGGCGACTCGGCACTCGGTGACAACGGGCCCGTCGCCGAACAGGCCTTCTGGCGGCTGGTGGACGAGGGCCTGGTCGCGCTCGTCGCTTCCGACGGCCACAGCAGGCAGCGGCCGCCGCGGCTCGATCAGGCCCACCGCCTGCTTGTCGAACGCTACGGAGAGGCGTCGATCGAGGTGTTGTTCGACGGGTCGGCCATACCCTGGATCTGCTAGCTCAGCGGAACCAGCGCCATCTCCAGGTAGCACCTCCGCCCTACGCTGCCCGCGCCCAGCGGCCGGGTTACAACCCGAACAGAGTCTGTCCACCCCTACCGGACTCGGCGCTCGGTCGACCCCAGCCGCGGCTACTTCCCGCGTGCGGTCTTCTTCTTCGGCTTCCTCGTCTTGCCCATCTTGCCTGGCGCCGCATCCTTCTTCGGCCGCTTCGGTGACACCGCCTCCCTCCTTCCTTGGCTGTCCGTACTTCGGTGCCTGCGCGTTCGCATTCGGTCGGAGGCTCCCTCTCGCCCAGCAGGGCGACCTGCCCGCAGATACAGATCGGCAAGCCCACCCTGCCAAAGCACGGAGCCATCGCCTCCCAGGCCGGAGACGGCGATCGTGAACGGCTGCTGCAAACGAGCAAGACCGGCGAAGGTCGCGCGCCGGTGCGTTCCGGTGAGCTTGAGCCGGGCGACGGCGGCATCGCGGCTGTCCCAGCAGACGACCTGCCAGGAGAGGGGGTCGGCCTCGGCAGACCAGGCGACTCCCAGCTGATCACGAGTCGCCCGAACAACGCGGAGGGCATCCGCACCCGAGCCTGCGGCATTGCCCCGGGAGGGGCCGCTTCGGCCTGGTTGCCTGTCACGACTGGATGCTGGCTGACCGCGCATGCGGATGCGAGCGATCCTAGCGACGATCCGTCGCCTCGCGAACTTGTTCGCAGGCTCGAGCAGCGCGAGGGCCAGGCTGCGCTCCGCCGCGCATGCTGAGGCCCGAACCGCAGCCTCCCCACGCGCTCGGCGCAGCCGCTCTAGGCGACCGCGCGGACGTTCGTCGCCTGCAGGCCCTGTTGCGCCAAGCAAATCTTCCCTTTCTCTTCGTCGTCTGCTCGCGAGCTGGTCGATCATCGACTTCCTGCAGCGGGAGGCTGACGTCCTGCTTGCCATTGACCTGCGGCCGCCGATAGGGGATGAGCATGTGCCGGACCCCCGTTGGCGGCGAGCAACTCGCGCAGTGAGCGGTTGCGCCGGTAGACGAAGGCGTTGTCGCTCAGCAGCCGCTTCACCTCGATGCCGTGCGCGGCGAAGGCGGCCAGTCCCCGCTGGACGAAGGCGGTGACGGTCGCCGCCCGCTCGTCTGGGTGGAGCTCGCTGTAGGCGAGGCGCGAGTGGTCGTCGACGAGCGAGTGGACCCACTCGAAGCCGACCCGAAGCCGCTTTTCGGCACCGCTGCGGCGGCGGTCGCCGGTGACCGCGTGCCCGGGCCTCGTGAAGCGTACGAAGCGCTTGCTGTCGATGTGCAGCAGATCGCCGGAGCAGGGCCACTCGTAGCGGCGAGCCCGCTCGCGCGGTTGCCTGGGCGGCCGCGAGATCCCCGCCCGCCTGAGCACCCGCCAGACAGTCGCGTGCGGATGCCCGGTCTCGCCCGCGATCAGCCGCGGCCCCCAGCCACTGCGCCGCCGGGCGGCGCAGATCCGCTCCTGCTCGTTCGCCGGCAGCAGCCGCGGGCAGCGATGCGGTCGTGAAGAGCGATCCTCGAGGCAGGCGAGCGAAGCTCCCGGCTCGAGCGGCGCCAGCGACCAGCGACGCCACCACTTGCAGGCGGTCGTCGGCGAGACGCCACGGCGCCTTGCCGCCTCCCTGCACGAACAACTGGCCTCGATATCAGCGACGAGCGCCGGCCGGCGAGTCCGAGCCGAGCGTTACGGTGAAGCCCCATCCGGGTCCCTCCTTCGACTGTGAGCCTTCGCAGACCCACAGCCTGGAAGGAGGCCTGGATGACCTACTCAGCCGTCAACAACCTGTCGAGGCACGTCAGCTAGAGGCGCGCGTCGTCACCCGCGACAACGGGTGCGAGCGAAACCACAGCGGCCAGTCGACGACCGTGCCGCAGGTGATGTTGAGGGTTGAGCCAGTGATGGTGCGGGCGCGGTCTGAGGCGGCGAAGGCGGCGACATTGCCGACGCTTACACTCGGCGCAATGGTTCCTGGCGGCGCCCGGGTCCAGTAGACCTCGGCCCGCGTCATCTGGGACGATGCGAATAGGAACACACGCATGGGCCTGTTCAGTCGCCTGTTCGGAGGTCGGAAAGGACGCAAGGGGGAGGTGCTCCGCAAGGAGGCGCTCGGGCGCGCAGCTCTTGTGGCGAGTCGTCGCGGACCTTCGCGCGTGCTGGCTGAGGGCATCGTGAGGACTCACTGCGAGACGATCGCGGCGACCCGGGGTATCCCGGCTGATGAGGTCTGGGCAGAGTTCAGTGCGCACCTCGACATGGACGAACTGGGTGCGATATACGCCTCCAGGATCCCGGCAGAGCTGGGAGAGCGCGCACAGTCGGGCGACCCTGAGGCTCGAAGAGAGTACGTGGCCATTGTCACGACCGAGCTGAGAGACGCCTTGGAGAGACACGGCGGCGATACCTCCTTGCTGGCCGACGCGCCCTAGACCTGCGCCGACCACGTCGGGTTCGCAAACTCAGCCGGCATGATCAAATCGCTGATTTTGCAAGGAAGATCGAATTTGCGAACCTACGCCCCGCGCTTCAAGCGGCGACGCTCCTGCGCCGTGCTATCGGCTGGGAGCGGTCGGCCCCGTCCGCGGCAGCGGCGGCCGTCGCGCTCAGCGGGTGGCTGAACGCGTGCCTCGAGGTGGGCATCCGCGGCCTCGTGCTCCTGATCGAGGAGCCCGAGCTCTTCCTCCGCCCACAGGCGCAGCGCTACCTGTACCGGCTGCTTCGCTCCTTCGCCGCGGCCGGCAACCAGGTCCTGTACGACGCACGCTCCTGCCTTCCTCAACGTTGCCCGCATCGAGGAGCTCGCGCTCGTCGAGCAGCGGCACGAGCTCGGGACGGTGATCGTGCAGCCCGAGCCGCTCACGCCGGACGAGAGCTTCCGGGCCTTGAGCGAGTTCGACGCCGAGCGCAGCGAGCTCTTCCTCGCGCGCGCGGCGCTGCTCGTCGAGGGGAGGACGGAAAAGCTCGTCTTTCCGTTCGTCTTCCGGGCGCTCGGCGCCGATCCCGACCGGGACGCGATCTCGATCGTCGAGTGCGGCGGCAAGCCGAACATCCCTCTCTTCGCGCACATCTGCACGACGACCGGCATCCCTTACGTCGCCGTCTACGACCGCGACGCACCGGCGGGACGGGAGCCGATCGCCGGCGAGCGGGCCGTGAACGACGCGATCAGGCGGATGGTGCCTCCCGAGCGAGCCGTGGTGCTCGTGCCCGACTTCGAGGCGATCGCTGGCCTGCATGGCCACAGCCACAAACCGGAGCGCGCCTGGCGCAGCTTCGCCGACATCGACCGCGCGCAAGTCCCCGGGCCACTCGCAGATGCCGCGATGCGCGTCCTGGCGCGCGTCTCCGAGTAACCGCCTCGAGTCGACAACGTAACCGGACATCGTGGCACGAAGAATCGTCGAGCCGGTGGTGCTTTCGTCCACTTCCCCGAGGAGCTTTCGTTGCCTACGGCTTCTCGGAGGAGTTTCGACCTAATTGCACTCCGTGCTCGACGCTGAAGCGAGCTTTCCGCGTGGGGGACGCGGCGCCATCGGGGAATTCACTGATTCCTCGCCTCGTTCCTGGGCGAGCTGCCCGGCGATGTCCTACCTCCGAGGCGCTCGGTCTCGGCGAGGGCGCCTCCCCACCTCGTCTCCGTCTCTGCCTGCGCCACCTATGGTTCTCCCTTCGCGACTCCAGCTGCGCGAAGTCTGAAGATCCGGACCTAGCTCGCGGTCGGCTCTTCCCTGGTGATGTCGGCCACCTGTGCGCTCGTCAGAGGCACGAGGTCGGCCACCTTCAGCCGCACCGACCTGTCGTGTGAGCCGGCCTCGAGCACGACCGAGTCGCACGCGGCGACTCGCTCATCCACGATCACTCGATCCTCGCGGCCGCCGAACGACGGCACGGCGCCAAGCTCGAAGTCTGGGTAGTCGCGCGCGAGGTCGTCCTCGCTCGCCAGATGCACCTTCTTGCCGCCGCGGCGACCTTGTTCAGGTCGATCCGCTCCGAGGCGGAAAGCACCGCGCGAACGTTGCCGCTCGGCGCGACCAGGACGAGCGTCTTCGCCACTTCCTCGGGCCTGATACCGAGCACGGCGGCCTCGTCCGCCGCCCGCTCCGTGCGCGCGTGCTCGTGCACGTCGAAGTCGATGCCGGCCTCCTCCAGGAAACCCGTCATGCCCGCCATCGCGTCCTCCTTTCGCGCCAATCATCGCCGCTTTCCAGCGCGCGTGCCTCGCGGGCCTGCCGGCGCGCCTCCGCAGCGGCTCGGGCGCGTGCGGACGCGGGGAGCTGAGAGGACGACCTCCGCAGCCGTGTCGGGATCCGTCCGCCAGGCCGCGGGACGGCCAGCAGGCGTGTGCTCCGCCCTCGTCCGCAGCCAGTTGCCGACGGGCTCGCCGCCGAGCAGGAGCGGAGTACGGGCGGCGCGCTCGTCGGCGGGCCACTCGCCCTGGGCGACGAGCGAGCGGGTGCGTGACGCCGACGGTTGGGAGCTCGAGCACCGCTCCGAGCTGGAGCGCGAGGCCGGCTCGGCGCGCGGATGGTCGCGCCCGGTCGCGTCGACCAGAAGCAGGTCCGGCAGCTCCGGCAGGGCGCGAACGGCGGCCTCAAGGAGCGCGCCCTCGCGAAAGGGCGAGCAGGCCCGGCTCGTACACGCCGAGTCGCCGGCCTGGCCGGGGCCGCTATTTCCCGCGGGGGAAGCAGACGAAGACGCCGCCGGTCTGCGCGTCACGCGCGAATCGCCACGATGGTGGTCGGAGCGCGACGAGCCGCGCTTGCTCTTCATCTGCCCCTCGCGCGTAAGCGACCAGGCACGCAAAGGCGCACGCTCGCCACTATGGCGCGCTGGTGCGCGCGGGCCGGCGCAGCCCGAGCGGGCAACCGCGCCGCCCGCGCGGCAGCTGCCCCAGGAACGATCGCCGAGGTGGCGACCTAGCACGCCCCTGAAAGGGAGCGCGCTACCACAGTGAATCGTCCTTGACCCGCGAGCGTCTCTCCCGGGGGCGGCATCCTCACATAGGTGTCGGCGCGGAAGGCGCTTTCGCCGTTCCTTGCCGAGCAGTCTCGGGACGCCGACCCGGCCGCTGGCTATACACGTCCGGTTGGACGCCACGAAGAGACCCCGTCTGTCAGGAGGAGGCGCGCTACCTCGTCCCGCTCGGGCCATGAGATCGAACGACGATCGGCGTCGTGCACACCCGAACCCGACTCAGCAGTTCCGATCGCCGCCACGCGGTAGCCACGGTCGCGCATCATCCGCAGGGCCGTGTCGGCAGCTCTCGTTGGAAAGGCGGCCAGAAGCGTTCCCGAGGCGAGCGTGGACCACGGGTCCGCGCCGAGCGCTCGGCACACGGCGATCCCCGGCCCGAACCAGAGCACGCTGCCGCGGTCGACCTGGATCCGCACCCCCGATGCGCGGGCCATCTCGTGGAGTCCCGCCGCGATCCCACCCTCCGTCGGGTCGTGTAGCGCGACAGCACCCAATTCGGCTGCCAGAAGGGCGGGCTCCACGACTGAGATCCCTGGTCGATCGAAGGCTGCACGCGCTCTACGCAGCGTCGACGGATCCAGCTCGTCGAGGGCACCTCTCGCCTCCCGGGCGAGAACCGCCGCGCCCTCGATGGGAGCAGGGCCGATCTGCACAATGACGCTTTCGGGGACGACCCCACCGCTGCGCACGGGCGCCGGAGTCTCTGTCAGTCCGAGCATTTGGCCGACCACGATCGGCCGGTTGACTGCAGGGGTAACCTCGGTGTGGCCCCCCACGAGGTGAGCACCGACGCCGGCGAGGGCACGGCGTATGCCACCGAAGAGATCACGCACGACGGCATCGGTGGTCTGCGGTGGAACAAGGATCACCGCCAAGAACCAGCTCGGCCGAGCACCGGTGACCGCCACGTCGTTGGCATTGACGATCACCGACAGGACCCCGATCTCGTCCGTGGTGAAGGTGATCGGATCGGTGGCGGCAACGAGCACGCCAGCGGGAACGTCGATTGCGCAGGCATCCTCGCCGATCGAGGGTCCCAATCGGAGTTCCGGCGGCGGCGTGAGCGTTCCGAGCAGATCCGCCAGCAGGTCGACCGGGATCTTCCCGCTCTCGAGGCGCCGAGGCGCATCGTCCACGGTATTCATCTTGCAGAAACTAAGGCATGAGCGAGCGCAAGTCTTTCGACTCGTAGTAGCCCGCATTCATGTTCCGCGCATTCCCGCTTGTGCAGTTCTCGGCCAGGTCTGAAACTCTCTGATGAGTTCGAAGGTCGACGAAGGAGGCTGGACCGTGAGCGTCGTCGTTTCTCCTCCTCGAACGGGCCGCCGGCAACGGGAGCGGGCAGACGAAATCGGGGTGATCTGCCGCGCGCGCAGCGTGGTGGCGACGCTCGGCGGTCGCTTTTCGCTCGAGCTCGGAATCGACTTGGACGGAACCCCGAGAGAGGTCGAGCGGTGGGCGCTTGCTGCCACGCTCTTGGGTAACCGGATCTCGACGGCCGTCGCGATGCGCACCTACCGCGTGCTCGAGCGGGCGGGAGTCAAGACGATCATCGACGCGGGCGACCGCAGCCGGGAGGAGCTCGTGAAACTCCTCGACAGCGGGGGTTACGTCCGCTACGACGAGCGCACAGCGAGCCGCCTCCACACGCTCGCCGCCGTAATTGCCGATCGATACGGCGAATGCTTGTCCACGCTCGGCGGGCAACTCACCGACCCGGACGAGCTCGAGGGCGCACTCGAGCGACTGCCTGGTTGGGGACCGGTGACGGTTCGGGCGTTCCTCCGCGAGCTGCGAGGTGTCTGGCCCGGTGCCGACCCGGGGCTCGACGATCGTGCAGCCGCGAGCGCCCGCCACGTGCACCTGCCGGCAGCACCCGATGCGCTCCAGTCGGTGGCCGCGGCTGCACACCTCGACTTCCGCGACCTGGAGGCCGGGCTCCTGCGGCTTGCGCTTCGTCATGACTTCGCAGCCTGCCCCGGCGGCGAAGAGTGTCCTTTCGCGGCATTCGACCGCGAGCAGTTCGTCCGCTTCTAGGATGCGCGGGAGGCTCCGCTCCCGGTTGGCACGACGAAAGCCCGTCGTCTTCTCGGGCACATCGAACGTCGAGCTGGCGGAGCGGATCGCGGAGCGGCTCGGCACACGTCTGGGGCCGGTCGAGCACGAGACGTTCGCGAATGGCGAGACGTACTGCCGCTTCGGCGAGTCCATCCGCGGCGCCGACGTCTTCCTCGTCCAGTCCTGCTCGCCCCCGGTCAACGACCACCTCGTCGAGCTCCTGCTCATGATCCACGCGGCCCGTCTCGCCTCGGCACACCGGATCACCGCGGTCATGCCCTGGTTCCCGTACTCCCGGCAGGACAAGAAGGCGGCCTCGCGGGAGCCGATCTCCGCACGACTCGTCGCCGACCTGCTCGAGGCGGCCGGCGCCGACCGCGTTCTCACGATGGACCTCCATGCGGGCCAGATTCAGGGCTTCTTCGGGATCCCGGTCGACCACATGACGGCGCTGCCGCTCTTTACCGAGCACTTCCGAAAGCTCGCTCGTACCGGGGCCGCCGTGGTCGCCGTGTCGCCCGATCTCGGGCGCGTCAAACTGGCCCGGCGCCTGAGCAGAGTGACCGGGGCAGATCTCGCCGTCGTGACCAAGACCCGCCCGGGCCACGACGTCGCGCAGGCTGCTGAGGTCGTCGGCGCCGTTCGCGGCAAGGTGGCCCTGATGGGGGACGACATGATCGTCACGGGCACGACGCTCGTGAGCGCCAGCGAGGCTCTCCTTGCTGCCGGGGCGCGCGAAGTCCACGCCTTCGCGACGCACGCCCTCTTCGCCCGGGGCGCTCTCGACCGCCTGCAGGCGTCCGAGCTCGCGGAGGTCGCCGTGACGGACACCGTTCGCATCTCGGAGCCGCGGCCCCCGAAGCTGACCGTGCTCTCCGTCGCGGGCGTGCTCGCCGAGACGATCGCAAACGTCTTCGCCGACCGGTCCGTGTCGGCCCTCTTCGCCGGGCAGGAGCTCTTCTGAGGACCGCGCGCGACGCTCTGAATCTCCGCTTCCTCGTGTGCGGTGCGTAAATACGATCTCGCTGCAAACGGGGCACTTCCGGACGCCAGACAAGTTTACGCACCCCACAGCCCGCCGGGCCGGGCCGCGACGACCGTCGGCGAGATCCGCCGCCGCGACCTGCTCGGAGGCCTCATCCACGAGTACTACCGAGCCGCGGCCTGAGACGCGACACGAATAGTGGCGCCCTTCACGTGGATCGTCGGCGCTCTCTCACTCGTACCCGAGCGCCTCGACGACGTCGAGGCTGGATGCGCGCCGCGCGGGCAGGATCGCGGCCACGATGCCTGCGGTCGCCGCGACGAGCGCGAAGACGACGAGCGTCGTGACCGGTAGCGAGAACGAGACGCCCTCGTCCGCGAGCGCGGTCGTCACGAGCGCCGCGAGGAAGATCCCAAGCGGCATTCCCAGCGCGGCGCCGATCAGTCCTGTGATCACGCTCTCCTGCCTGACCATGCGCCGGACCTGGCGCCGCGTCATCCCGATCGCCCGCAGCATCCCGAGCTCGCGCGTGCGCTCGAACACGGAGAGCGCGACGGTGTTCACCATGCCGAACAGGCTCACGACTACCGACAGCGCGAGCAGCACGTAGAGCAGGCTGAGAAGATCGTCCATCTCCTTGCCGCGGCGGTCTATGAACTCGGCCCTAGTCTGCAGGTCGGCTTCGGGGAAGCCGGCCAGCGCGCGCCCGAGCGTCCCCGTCCGCGCGCCGGATGCGTCGCCGTGCACGTCGACGAGCGCGAGCACGTCCTGCGGCCGCTCGAAGGTCGCGTCGAACGTCCGCCGCGAGACGATGACCGGGCCCAGGACTGCGTCAAACTTCGGCGGCGCGTAGATGCCGCGGACGGTCAGCTCGACCCGCTTCCCCTCCGCCGACCGGATGCCGAAGCGCCCTCCGAGGCCGAGGTCGTGCTCGTCAGCGAACGTCCTCTGCACGACCGCGCCGCGTGCGCCGAGCGCGGCGAAGGTGCGGTCCGATCCTTGCAACCAGTCGAAGCTCGCAACCGCGGAGATCGTGGCGGGATCGACGCCGTTGACCGGCTCGTCGGCGCCGAAGACCCGCGCCGGGCCCTGTCGGATGCTGCTAACCGTCTCGACGCCCGGCTGCGACGCGAGCGAGCGCGCCACCGACGGCGCGAGCGGGCCAGATCCGTCGTCCGCTGTGACGACGTAGTCCGCGCGCACCACCTGTTCGACCGCGTCGCCGAGCGAGCGCTGGAGCCCCTGACCGAGCACGGCCACGAACGTGATCAGCGCGAGGCCGATCATCAGAGCCGAAGCGGTGACGGCCGTGCGGGCGGGGTTGCGCACCGAGTTCTGGCGCGCGAGCCGGCCCGCCGCGCCTCCCGTCCTGGCGGCCGGCCACGCGAGCACCGACACGAGCGGCTTGACGAGCCGGGACGAGATCAGCGCAACGCCGACGAACAGGACGAAGCACCCGACCGCGAGGAGGAGCAGCACCCAGCTGACGGAGAGACCGGGCGTGAACATGCCGAACGCGAGCAGGCCGACGCCGGCCGCGATCGCCGCGACGGCCGCATAGGGCGCGTACGGCGCGAGCGGCGATCTCGGGAGCGCACCCTCGCGCACGGCCGAGATCGGCGGCACGCTCGTCGCCCGGAGCGCGGGGAAAAGACCGGCGACGAGCGTGATCAGGATGCCGACGAGCAACGAGACGACGACGGTCCGGGTCGCGACCACCGCGTTGATCTGCGGCAGATCCTGTCCGAGCGCAGCGAAGAGCGCGCTCAGCCCCCTGGCGAGCGCGGGGCCGAGGACGAGCCCGAGCGCGGAGGCGGCCGCGCCGATGACGAGCGACTCGAGCAGCACGGAGCCGAGCACCTGGCGCCGCGACGCGCCGAGCGTGCGCAGCGTGGCGAGCTCGCGCGTCCGCTGCGCGACCGTGGTCGAGAGCGTGTTGAAGATGACGAAGCCGCCGACGAAGAGCGCGAGACCCCCGAAGGCAAGCATGAACTTCCGCACCATTGCGATGTCATCGTTCGTGCCCTTCGCCTGCGAGCGCACCTCGGC
>JAXIPI010000433.1:0-9153 GCA_045403015.1 Gaiellaceae bacterium
CGCGGATAGCCGGGCGCGAAGATGGCAAGGCCACGATCGCCGCCGAGGCTGAACTTGACCGGAATCGCCCGGCCGGCGTTGACCACGTTCACCGTTGGGGGGTTGTCGACCGGCGCGAAGAAGCCGGTGAAGCCGGAGACCACGAGTGTCCCGGTCCGGGTTGCGGCCGTGTACGTGACGTCACCGGCGAACGAGGCCGTCACGCTGTAGGTGCCGGGAGCGAGTCCGGTCGGCGGGAGCGTTGCCCGCCCGAGATAGTCGGTGATCGTGGAGAAGGACTTCGTTCCGCCGGGACCCACGAGCGAATACGTCACGGTCAGCTGGAGCAACGGCTGCTGCTTCCCGCCGACTGACGCGGTCAGGGTCGAGACGATTCCCGTGGCGCCGGCGCCGGTGACGACCGGGAGCTGGGTGAACGCGGAGAGGCTCGTCGGTGCCTTGGCGATCGCGAAGGGCTCGGAGTCCGACGACGGCAGGAGGTCGGCGTCGCCACCGAACGACGCCACGACCTGATGGCTGCCGGGCGCCGTGACCAGGGGAACGTGAAGCGTGACGTGCCCGTCCGCGCCGGTCGTGCCGACTGCGGCGGATCCACCGATCGCGATCGTCACCGTCCGGCCGGCGATTGCCGCACCGCCGACAGTCTGGGTGAGTGCGGCCGTGACACTGGGGCTGTCGCCGAACGTTCCGCTGCCCGGCGGCGACAGGAGGATCAGCGTCGTGGCAGCCTGCGCTGGGCCGGCGAGCCGATAGTACGACCCGCGGTTGTCGTCGAGCGAGACGAGGCCGAGGCCGTTGGCGGCCTGCACGACGAACTGCAGGTCGGCTGGCGCGACCGCGAGCCGTCCCTTCCAGAGCCGTGAGTCTTCCTGGGATCCGCACGCCACGGGCAGCGGCGCCACGCACTGTGCGAGATCGAGCGGCGCCCAGGTGCCCGCGCCGGCCGTGTAGGTGACCCAGACCGAGTGGATCGCGGCCGCCGGATCGCCGACCACCTGCGCGGTGAAATCGACGCCGCCCGACGCGGGTTGAGCCTCGATGCTGACGATCGAGGGCGCGTCGGAGAGGGAGGCGCTCGTGAGGTTGCCGCTGTAGAAGAGCCGCACGTCGAGGTTCGAGTACTTGCGCAGCGTGCTGGTCCCGAGCGTCGCGTTCGCCAGGCGATGCTGCGCGGGAGTCACGAGCAGGTTCGTGCCGCCAAACCCGCCGAGCGCGCCGAAGTAGCTGACAGTCGAGAGCCGCATCGGGAAGAAGACGGGCGAGACGAACGGCGCGTGGACGCCGCGCAACTCCGTCGTCGGCGCACCTGTCAGCGGCACCACCGTGGCGTCCGTGAACGTTCCGCCGCGGAAACCGACGCCGCGGAGGACGACGCTCGAGTCGGTGGGCGTGACATTCACGACGGCGAGCGGCAGCGCCGGCTCGGCGGGATTCGACACGACACCGTCCGGACCGGAGAGCCACGTCGCTGTCAGCTGGGAGTTGGTCTGGACGTTCGTCAGTGTCGCAGTGTTCGTCGTCAAGCTCGGCGCGACCGGGAGGTCGAAGGTCCGCAGGCCGAGAGTCGCAGCCGGTCCCGACGCGACCGGGACGGGTGTGATCGCACCGCCGGGAGCGGGCGGATCGCCGCGTCCGGCCGGCATGTTCACACCGAGCATCGGCAAGCCGAAGACGGCCGTCTCCAGCAACGCCTTCTCGTGCAGGCCGCGGAGATCCGGCGTGGTCGCCAGGTAGTCGAGCTTGGCGCGCACGAGCGCCTCGCCGACCGACACCACGCCGGTGCCGGCACGCAGCCGGCGGGCGAAGTCGCGGTAGAGCCGCTCGCTGTACTCGAGGAAGTCGGTGTCTCCGTACTGGTAGCCGGTGCCGGCGATGAGCGTGGCGCGCTTCCGGGCGAACGCCTGCGCCCAGTCGAGCGGCTGCGTCACACCCGTCACGGCGTCGCCGTCGACGAGGTTGTAGCCGGCGTGGCAGCCGGCGCTGAAGACGATCGAGTTGACGAGATCGACGGGCGAGGCGACCAGGTCGGTCGTGAGCAGGCTCGTCGAGAAGTCGGCTGCGAGCGCGCTGTTGGCGCTGAAGTGGCCTGCGAGGAAGATCACGTCGTGGCGGCTGCCGAGGAGCTTCGTCGAGAGCTGGGCGGCCGTCCAGGACGCGGGATCCTGGGGTGACTTGTCGGCCGGCGTGATCAGCAGGTCGGCGGCTGCGCCCGTCCCTGCTTCGAGCTCTGTTCGCACTGCCCCGGCTGCGTCGGCGAGGAAGTCGTAGCCGGTCACCAGCGATGAGCCCGGCGCGACGACGCCGCCTGCCAGGGTGTAGGCGTCGAGCAGTCCGGCGACCTCGGAGGGTGTCTCGACGAGCCGGCCGACGGCGAGACCGGGCACCGGGAAGGCGCTCGTGCGGAGCGAGATCAGCGTCTCGGCTCCGTAGGCGTCCTGGCTGAGCACGAAGTCGTTCCGCAGGCTGGCTTCCGACGCCGAGTCGCTCGTGACCGGCGGGACGTAGCCGGACTCCTGGCCGAGGAGGCTCTGGTCCGGGTAGCGGAAGAAGGGGATCACGTTGTCCCCGCCGGCGATCACGACGTACCGGAGACCGGGATTCGCAGGCCGGTACGAGTCGACGATGCCCTTGATCTCCTCGGCGACCAGGTTCTGCGCGAACGGGCAGGCCGCGTTGGCCGCCGCCTGCTGCTTCAGGGCGACGACGCGCGGATCGCCCGCCACGTCGACGACGACGCCGTCGATCTCGGGTCGGGCGGCAAACGAGGAGAGCTTGCTCCCGAGCGTGCCGCCGCCGGGCAGCGGCGTTCCGAGCGCGAGCTTCGAGGAGTCGGTGAGGATCACGGTCGCGAGCCCGGTCCCGGGAGCAGCCGCCCGAGGCGTGAGCGTCGTGTCGGACACGCCGGCGCAGGTCGTCGCGCCCTTCGAGACGGTCACCGTGAACTGGCCGGCCGTGTCGAACGCGCCGCCCTTGCTGCCGACCCGCACGTAGAAGCTGCCGCTGTTGTTCCAGGAGTTGACGACGACCGACTCGTCGCCCGTGCCCTGCGTCGCCGAGACGCCGATGATGCTCCGCGTCTGCGCGCTCGAGAACGCCTGCGCGATCTCCTCGGGGCTGAAGACGCTCGGGCTGAAGACGGACGGCGAGAAGACCGAGGGGCTGAAGACGCTCGGGCTGAAGACCGACGGCGAGAAGACCGACGGCGAGAAGACCGAGGGGCTGAAGACACTCGGGCTGAAGACGGAGGGCGAGAAGACCGAGGGGCTGTACGCCTCGGGGCTGAACACCGACGGAGAGAAGACGGAGGGCGAGAAGACGGAGGGAGAGAAGACCGACGGCGCGTACTCCGCGCTCAGCTTCGTCAGGTCGGCCGCGTCGGTGGGGACGAGCTGAGCTGCAAAGGCCTGGCCGATGTCCTTGAACACGGCCAGGTCGTAATCAGCCGGAAGGCCAGACAGCCCGACCTGGATGCGCTGGCCGGGCGTGACTGCGAACTTGTACCAACGTGCCTTGCCGGGCGAGTCGACGAAGTCGCGTGCCATCGCGTTCGCGCCGGTGAGCGCGAGCGCCTTCGGCCAGAAGTCGTTGTCGCCCGAGCTCGCGAGGCACGGCGAGTCGCCCGTCGTGGACGGCGCCGTCACTCGCACGGTGACGAAGTCCCCGGGCGTCACGCCCGAGATCGCCGTGCTGAAGTAGCCGGCCGAGTCGGTCGTCACGGAGACCGGCCCGCCGGCCGGGGTCCCGCCACCCGGGAGCGCACCTGCGCTGCACGTTGAGGCCGTGGACGCGGCGACCGTGAGGGGCAGGCTCGAGGCGCCGTCGACACGTCCGATCACGAAGGCCCCGGTCCCCCCGGTCGAGACGACGCGGATCAGGCTAGGCGTGGCGAGTGTCGTGTACTCCACGCTCAACCGCGGTGCGGTCAGGAGCGATTGCTCCTTGCTGTAGTAGCGCAGGAAGTAGGACTGCTCGAGCTGACCGTTCTGGCAGACGACAGCGAAAGGCGTACCGCACGCGATCGTGAAGACCTCCATGGAGAGCTTGCCGTCGCCCGTCCGCTCGGCGGCCACGCGCGTCGCGAGGTTCGGCGACGTGAAGGTGCGGCTCGTGGACGTCGTTCCGAAGCAGCCCACACTGTCGAACGCCGACGTCGCGCCGAGGTTCGCCGGGGACGTGCTCAGCGGGCTGCCGAAGAGCAGCCACTCCGCCGGCGGCGCCTGCGGCACGAGCCCGTCCGCCGGCCGCGTGTTCCAGGTCACGGAGCCTTCGGCCCAGGAGTCGTCGGGGACGAAGCTCGCGTGGTGCTCCGGGTCACCGTCGAAGGCGAAGCCCGTGAAGCTCGTCAGCTGCAACGTCGCGCTCGTGATCGTGGCGCCGGCCGGGATCGACGAGAGGTCGAAGCGGAGGAGGCCGACGGCCGGGCCGGTGCCGCAGTTGTACGACGATGCGCCGCCGTGGACGTCGAAGGAGGTTTCCGTGCCGTGCGCCACCGCCGGGTCCGAGGCGCGGACGAACGTGTCGGCCTCGGGGGTGAGCGTGATGTTCGCGGCCAGCCCTCCGGGCGCGGCCGCAAGGCAGGCTCCGGCGACAGCCAAAGCTGCCAGAACATGACGAACCATGCGCAACCTTATCCCGGATCCGGACCTTCGTCGCAAGCGCGAAGCGCCAGCGCGAACACATCCGGGGGCGTCAGCGCCTGGCCACGACTGCGCGCCTCGGCGGCAGGCCCGCCTCCGAGCGCACTTCTCGCAGGAGCCAGGTGACGCTCCAGCTCCTCCTCGAGGCCCGGCGCTCGAGGCGTGCCGATCTCCTCGCGGAGCGCGTCCGCGGCCCCGACGAGCTCGAACGCGCACTCGGGCTCGCCGGCCATCGCCGCCAGCTGGCCGATGTCTTCGAGGAGGAATGCGAGCGCCCACTTGTCGTCGTAGTCGCGATATGCGCGCAGGCTGTCCGCGTAGTGGCGCTGCGCGGCGGGGAAGTCGCCGAGCCCGCGCGTCGCGTTTCCGAGGTTGTTGTCGCTGATGGCAATCATCCACGCGTCGCCGACCTCGCGGTTCAGCCGCATCGCGTCCTCGAGGTACACCCGCGCGTCCTGGTACTCGTGCTCGAGGACGGCGATCGTGCCGAGGTTCGTCAGCGAGACGGCGACCGCACGGCGATCGTCGAGCTCCGACCGGAGCTCGAGGGCCTGTTGGTGGTACTCGCGCGATGCCCGGAAGTCGCCGCGATACTCGGCGACGACGCCCAGGTTCGAGAGCAGTCCGGCCATCCCGGCCTTGTCGTTCAGGCGTCTTCGAATCGCCAGGCTTTCCTCGTAGCTTTCGACGGCCTTCGGGTAGTCGCCCTGCTGTGCGGCGAGGGTGCCCATCAGGTGCTGGACCTGGCCGACGCCGCCGTCCTCGCCGACGGACTCGAAGCTCCGGGCGGCGTGCTCCAGCAGGCTGAGCGCGTCGTCGTAGCGCCCCTGCCGACGCGCCACCTCGGCCAGCGCCGTCTCGCACCAGGCGCTCGCGCGCGCGTCGCCGAGCTTCTCCGCAATGGCGAGTGCCTCGCGGTCGACCTCCTCGGCCCGGCCCCAATCGCCGACCAACTCCACGACCTTGCCGAGCTTGAGGAGCACGTCGACGCGCGCCTCGGCCGGGCCGAGCGGGGCGGCTCGCCCGAGATAGTCGATCGCGGCCTCGTTCGCGTAGCTCGCCTCGGCGGCCTCTCCCGCCCGCACCAGGTACTCGCGCTTCTTCTCCAGGTTCTCGCTGTGCCAGTAGTGGTGTGCGAGCAGGTCGAGCTGAAGCCCGATCGTGTCGGCCTCCGCCTCCTCGATGTAGTCGCCGACGCGCTCGTGCAGCATCGCGCGGGTCGCGAACGGCATGCTCTCGTACGCCACCTCCTGGGTGACGACGTGCTTGAAGATGTAGGACTGCCCGTCATCCCGGTCGAGCACGACCAGGTCGAGTGCGCGCAGCGTCGCGAGATGCGCGCCGACGTCGGCCGGCGTTCCCAGCTCGGGGTAGACGATCGGGAGTGCCGGTGCGAGGAACGATCTTCCGACCACGCTCGCGACCTTCAACGTGCGGCGTGGTGCCTCGCCCAGGGTGTCCACCCGGCTCAGGATCAGGCTGTGCAGGCTGTCGGGCAGCTCCAGGTCACGAAGCGACGCCTCGTCCTCAGGATCGACTCCGTGTCCGTGGACATAGTTGAGGAGCTCCTCCACATAGAACGGGTTGCCCTGCGAGCGCGCCATGACGAGCTCCAACAGTGCAGGGGACGCGCCCGTCTCGACGCCGAAGAGTTGCGCCAGCTTGGAGCGGACGAGCCGCTCGGCGTCGGCCGGCTCGAGCTCACCCAGCGGGAGCTCGGTGAACTGCGGCAGCTGCTCGAGCCCGAGCGCGCCGCCCGGAGCCGCCGCCGGGCGATAGGCAAGCACGAACAGCACGGGCAGGGCTGCCGTCGCGCGGACGAGAGTCGTGAGCAGGTCACGTGCCAACGGGCCGATCCAGTGACAGTCCTCGAGCACGATCACGACGAACTCCTCGGCCGCGCGTGCCCGCAGGCAGTCCGCGAGCAAGCCTTCGAGGGATGTCTTGCGCAGCTTGGCGTCGAACGAGCCGGTGAGGTCGTTCTCCGGGATCGGGACGCCGAGCAGCGGGCCGAGAAGCGGCGCCCGCTGCACGAGCGTGGGGTCGATCTCCTCGAGCGCCCGCTCGACGGCAAGCCTCTGCTCAACCTCCGTTCGCCGGTCGTCGACCCCCAGGATGCTGCGCCAGATCTCCTGCCAGACGAAGTAGTCCGAATTCGTGCCGAACGCCGGACATTCGCCGAAGGCGACAAAGCCACCGCCGCCACGGACAGCGCGGACGAACTCGGCGACGAGACGCGACTTGCCGAGACCCGCCTCCGCCGAGATGCCGACGACGTTCCCGCGCAGCTCGAGCGTGCGCTCGAGCGCGGCCGTGAGGGCTGCGAGCTCGGCCTGACGACCGACGATCTCGAGCTCGTACCGCTTTTGCCGCCGCGATGTGCGGTCGCTCGTTCCCGTCAGCGCGTAGACGGCCACCGGCTCGGCCTTGCCCTTCACTCTCACCTTCGGCAGCGCGTCCCACGTGAACGACTCGCCGGCCAGCTCCTTCGCGGACTCGGCGACGTACACCTGGCCCGGGGCCGCATGCGCCATCAGGCGCGCGGCGAGGTTGACGGCGTCTCCCAGGCAGACAAACGTGCGCCTCATCGCATGGCCATAGGTGCCGCTGCGCAGACGGCCGTGAGCGATTCCGATCTTGAGATTCGATACCGCAGTGACGCCGTCCAGCGCGCGCAGATCGAGCGCGGCGGCGGCAGCGCGCGCCCCGTCGTCCTCGTGAGCGTGCGGCGAGCCGAACACGGCGTACAGGTAGGCGCCCTTGTCGCCGATCGTCATCTGGAGGAGGTTGCCGCCGTAGTCCGCGCAGATCCGCTGCGCGCGGCGGACGAAGTCATCGAGCTTCGCAGCGGCGTCGTCGTCCTCGTCATAGTCGATGCCGGCGAACTGCACGAAGACCGGGATCGCCGGCCGCAGCTCGGCGAGGAACTCGCCTCGGCCGGTGCGGAGTCGCTCGTAGACCGCCGGCAGGATCCACGGCCGAACGAGCTCCTCCGGCAGCGACTCGTCGGGCTCGCGGAGGGGAACGGCGGTGGGGAGACTGGGCAGGTCCGCGACGACGCCGACCGTCCGTCCGCTCTCGCTGTCCAGGCGCAGCTCGCCGATCTCGACGCGATCGCCGAGTGCCTCGAGCGCTGACTGCTCGAGTACCACCTCGCGCTCCCGGGCATGACGCTCGGCCGCGGCGAGCTCGTCGACGAGACGTCCGGCGAGAACGTCGATCAGCTGGATCTCGGGATCGCCGACGACGAAGCGCCGGGCTGTGCCAACGGCAACCGCGACCTTCATTGCGAGGCGCACGGTCGTCGCCCCGGGCGTGACCACGTCGCTGATCCGGTCCATCGTCTTCTGCATCGCGAGCGCGCAGGCCGTGGCGCGCGTCCCGTCGTCGCCGTCGAGCCAGCAGGTAATCGCATCACCGCTGAAGGAGATGACGTCCCCGCCCATGCGGTCGAGCTCCTCGATGAGGGCGTGGAAGACGAGGTTCAGGCGGGCAGTCAGCTCCTCGGCGCCGCGTTGCGGCCCGAACTCCTCGGCGAGTGTCTCGGTCAGTGGCGTGAACCCGGAGATGTCGGCGAACAGGGCCGAGCCGCGAACGCGGTCGGGCAGCTCGAGGCCCTCGGCGAGCGCCCGCCGCCGGTCGCGCGAGATGTATGCCTCCGGGTTGTCGAACGTCAGCCCCGAGGTGGTCGTCGAGGCCACTGCGGTACGAACGTCGGTCATGCGTACTCCTCCGCAGCGGGTCGATGACGCTGGTTCTCAATATGACAGCCTGGGCATCCGAGTTACAACGGGGATTTCGCCGGGAACCTGTCGCGCCCGGCTGGTGTATGACCCACGAGTGGTGAGCCGACCACCGACAGAGGACGAGCTCGTCGAGCGTGCACGTGACGGTGACGCCACCGCCTTCGCCGCGCTTGCCCGCGACCACCAGGAGATCGCTTTCCGTACCGCATACCTGATCACCCGCAACGCGGCCGACGCCGAGGATGCAGCACAGATCGGGCTGACGAAGGCCTGGCGGGCGCTGCCGCGCTTCCGCCGCGGTGCGCCGCTCCGTCCCTGGTTGCTCGCGATCGTCGCGAACGAGGCACGCAACCGGCGGCGGGCGGAGGGCCGCCGCGAAGGGCTCTCCCTCCGCGCGGCGCACGAGCTTCCCTCGGGGGACGCGGCTCCGTCTCCCGAGGGGAGGGCTATCGCTGCCGAGGAGCGCGCGACGCTGCTCGCGGCGCTCGAGCGGCTCAGCGACGACGACCGGCTCGTCCTCTCGTGCCGCTACCTCCTCGACCTGGGCGAGGAAGAGACGGGCGAAGTGCTTTCGCTCCGGCGCGGCACGGTCAAGTCGCGCACCTCCCGCGCCCTCGGACGGCTGCGCGAGCAATTGGAGGAGAGCGGTGTCTGAGCTCGAGCTCCGCCTCAACGCGCTCCGCGACGAGATCGCCTGGCCCGAGACGCCGGCGTTCGAGCTCACGCTCGAACGGACGCAGGCCCGCCGTCTGCCGCTGCGGCAGCTCGCG
>JAXIPI010000150.1:0-3679 GCA_045403015.1 Gaiellaceae bacterium
TGGAGGCGAACCGTGAGATCCCTGCTGCCGCCATGAGACCTCCGCCTTTGACGACCCTACGCGCCGCGGCGATCGCCGCGACCCGCTCCTCGCGCCGGATCAGGTGGTAGAGGGGACCTAGCAGGAGCACGACGTCGAAGCTATTCGCCTCTTCGGAGAGGCGACGTGCATCGCCTTCGTCGACGGTGAACGGGCTGTGCGCTGCTCGGGCCGCAGCCGCGGCCTGCTCCACGTGAAGCGACACCGGATCCACAAGATGAACCTCGTACCCGAGCTCCGCCAGCCACACGGCGTACGCACCGGGACCGCCGCCAACATCCAGCACTCGCGCGGGTGCAGGCGGAAGGTGGCGGCGCAGCAATTCCTTCGTGCGCGCGAACTCGAGCCACGCCCACGTCGAGAGCCTGTCGCGCTCCTCACCAACGTCATAGAAGGCGCGGATGCCTTCGTCCATCGCCCCAGGCTAGCGTGCGCCGAACTCCTATCCCGCCCCGTCGCCCCAGAGGCCGCCGAAGCCCGTCCAGCGTCCCTTCGACCAGCGCTGCAGCAGCGCCTGCTCGATTGGAAACCGCTCCGTGGCGCTCGTCTTGACCGCGATCCCCGGCAGCAGGAACGGGTTCGATGCGTCGTTCAGCTTCCGCATCTGCGCGACGACGGCAGCGCGCGTCGGCGTCTTCCCCGTCGCCTTCAGCAGCTTCACCGTCTCGTAGGCCACCGCCATGCCGTACACGTGGTTGACGTCCTTCGGGTTCGCGCCCTTGGCGTACTTCGCCATGAGCGTGCGGTACAGCTTCATCGCCGTGTCGCTCCGCCACTTGGCGTCGGCCGGGTCCTTGAGGAAGGTGATCGAGACCGCGCCCTCCACCGTCGAGCCGGCACCGGTGACGATCAGCGGACGCCAGGCGAGCCGGCTTGCGAGCGCGTACCCCTGAGCCGCCTGGGGCTGCGCCACGAAGAGCGCAAGCACGCTCGCACCCGAGGCCTTCAGGCTCGCAACCTGAGCCGCCTGCACGTTGGGCACGGTCGCGTCGACCGGCTGCACTGCAACCACGCGCGCTTTCGAGCGGGCAAGCCCCTGCCGGAGCCCGGCAAGGAGCTCCAGGCCCGAGACATCGTTCTGGTACAGAACCGCAATCTTCGCGCCGGGTCGCGTGCGCGAGACGTAGCTGCCGTAGATCAATCCCTCCGCGTGGTCGCTCGGCCGGAAGCCGATCGTCCACGGATAGCTTCTGTAGTCGGACCCGAACGTCGTCGCCCCCGAGTCCAGGAAGAGCTGCGGCACCTTCGCCGCGTTCAGGTAGTCGCGCGTGGCCAGGTTCTGCTCGGTCCCGGCGGAGTTCACGATTGCGAAGACCTCGTCCTGCTCGACGAGCCGCTGAGTCGCCTGCAAGGTCAGGGCCGGATCGGAAGCGTCGTCGACGACCTTGTACGCGATCGAGCGGCCGTTGACGCCGCCGCGCGTGTTCACGTAGCGGAAATACGCGGCCGCGCCGCGGACGGCTGCGGACTCCGGGCCGGAGAGCGGCGCGGTGGCGCCGAGTACGATCGTCTGAGGCGTGATCCCCGGATCACCGCTCGTTCGGGCCGCTGCACCCGTTGCGAGCGCGCCTGCGAGCACGAGCGCCGCGAGAGACCTAGCGAGCGCGATGGTAGCCGCGAATTGCACGCGCCTTGAGAGTGGCGATGAGACCTGCCGCGCCGCCTGGCGCAACGAGCATGATCAGGATCAGGATGACGCCGAAGACCACCGCCGGCGCACCCGGCGCGTCCGTGTCGAGGTCGCCGAGCAGCGGCACCCAGTTCGGAATCACCGACTCGACGCTCTGCGCCCACTCGATTTGCATGAAGTGGATGAAGATCGCCCCGAAAACGAGCGGCCAGAGCGAGCCCAGTCCGCCGACGACCACACCGACGAGCAGGAAGATCGAGAGCGTGATCGGAAACGTGTCCGGGTTGACGAAGGTGGTCGCGATCGCCAGCAACGAGCCCGCCACACCCGCGTAGAAGGCGCTGATCCCGAAGGCGAGCGTCTTGTAACGAGCGAGGTTGACACCGGACGAGGCGGCCGCCAGCTCACTGTCGCGCACGGCCCGGAGCGAACGGCCGAACCGGCCGCGCAGCATCAGCCACGCGACGGCGAGCATCACGAGCGCGAGCGTCCAGCTCAGGTAGTAGAGCCACTCGTTGAACGAGAGCGGCTTGTCGACGAGCGGGATCTTGACGGGCTCGATCACGCCCGTCAGGCCGGGCAAGCCGAACAAGTTGATTCCGCCGCCGCCACCTGTGAACTCTTCGAACTTCCGCACCACCGCGGGCGTAGCGACCGCAATCGCGAACGTGGCGAGCGCGAGGTAGATGCCGGAGAGGCGGAGTGCCGGAAAGCCGAAGAGGAAGCCGACCAGCCCGGCCACGAGCCCGGCGATCGGGATCGTCCAGATGTCCTTCATGTCGCTCGAGAAGGTGTGCGAGCCGAGCTTGAGTCCCTGGTCCGAGATGAGGATCGCAGTCGTGTAACCCCCGATCAGCATGAAGGCCCCGTGTCCGAGCGAGATCTGCCCGGTGATGCCCGTGAGCAGGTTGAGGCCGAGCAGGGCGATGAAGTAGATGCCGACGTAGGCGAACTGCTGCGCACGAAAGTCGCTGACGAAGCGCGGCAGCAGGAAGACCGCGGCGGCTGCGACCAGGAAGGAGAGAACCCACATCAACTCGCGGCGTTTCACACGCGCCTCGTGACCGGCTTGCCGAAGAGCCCGGCTGGGCGGACGAGCAGCACGACGAGGATGATCAGCAGCGCGGCCGGAAGCTTTAGGTCGGCGCCGATGAAGTCGCTGTAGGTCCCGATCAGGTTGAGGCCGACGCCGAGGATCAGGCCCCCGGCGACGGCGCCCGGCGGCGAGTCGATCCCCCCGAGCACTGCCGCCGCAAAGGCGTAGATCAGGATCGCCTGCATCATGTTCGGGTCGAGGAGGACCGTGGGAGCGGCGAGCATCCCCGCGACGGCGCCCAGCACCGCGGCGAGGCCCCAGCCGATGGCGAGCATCCACCCCACGCGCACGCCGACGAGCCGGCTCGCGTCCGGGTTGAGCGCCGAGGCCCGCAGGGCGAGTCCGACCTTCGTGAACTGGAAGAACGCCCACAGGAGCGCCACGAGCACAAGCACGACGGCCAACGTGCCGACGTCCTGCTGGGAGATCGAGACACCGCCGATCTGCCAGGTCTCGTTCGGGAACGGACTCGGGAACGCCCTGATCTCGGCCGACCAGATCAGGCCCGCAAGGCCGTTGAAGGTCAACACGAGGCCAATGGTCATGATCACGACCGTCAGGACGGACTTGTCGGACACGGGCGCGATGACGACCCGCTCAACACCGAGGCCGAGCACGAAGGCGAAGGCGAGCGTCGCGACGAACGCCGGCCAGTACGACCAGCCGTGGTTCGCGGTCAGCGTCCAGGCGATGTAGGTCGTGAACATCGCCATCTCGCCCTGCGCGAAGTTGATCACGCCGGTGGCGCGGTGGATCAGGACGAGAGCGAGCGCGAGTGCACCGTAGATCGACCCGGCGCCTAGCCCTCCGACGACCTGTTGGAAGAACTCGGACATGCGCTAAGAACCCAGGTAGCTATTACGGACGGTTTCGTCGCGGGCGAGCTCTTCGCTCGTCCCGGACACTGCGACCTT
>JAXIPI010000337.1:0-3855 GCA_045403015.1 Gaiellaceae bacterium
CAGCACCGTCCCGTGGGTGTCGGCGAGAAGCTGGATCTCGACGTGGCGCGGACGCTCGACGTAGCGCTCGCAGAAGACCGTGCCGTCGCCGAATGCCGCCTCAGCCTCGCGCGCCGCGGCCTCCATTGCCTCCTCGAGCGCGCCTGGCTCGCGCACCACCCGCATCCCGCGGCCGCCGCCTCCTGCGGCCGCCTTGACGACGAGCGGGAAGCCGATCTCCGCCGGCTCGCCTGTGGGAACCACAGGCACGCCTGACTCGCGGGCAATCTGTTTCGCAGCGAGCTTGTCGCCCCCCTGGCGAAGCGCCTCGGCGGGCGGGCCGACCCAGGTGAGCCCGGAGCCGTCCACGGCGGCCGCGAAGTCGGCGTTCTCCGCGAGGAAGCCGTAGCCGGGGTGGATCGCGTCGGCGCCTGCCTCTTCCGCCGCGCGAATGTGCTCCGCCGCCAGGAGGTAGCTCTCGATCTCGACCGTCTCGTCTGACGAGCGGGCGTGGAGCGAGCCCACGTCGTCTGGCGCGGCAACCGCGACGGTGGCGATTCCAAGCTCGCCGCAGGTGCGGAAGATGCGCACGGCGATCTCACCGCGGTTCGCCACCAGGAGCTTCCGGATCGCCATCGTTTGCGGATGGTATGCAGCGCCGATAACCTGCCCCGCTTGCGGCGGTTGTTTCTCGCATTGGGGGTCGTGGTGCTCTGCTTGCCCGCCAAGGCGGGCGCGGGCACGCTCTTCGTGATCGACGGCCGCGGCTGGGGCCACGGGGTCGGGATGAGCCAGTACGGGGCGCGGGGATACGCCAGGTCCGGCTGGGGCTACCAGCGGATCCTCGCGCACTACTACCCCGGTACAGAGCTGCGCATCGTTCCCGCCCGGCCGGTGCGCGTGCTGCTCGCCGACCGCCTTCCAACGGCCCAGATCAGCTCGACGAAGCCGTTCAAGGTCGTCGACGCCCGCGGCAAGGCGCGCAAGCTCAAGCCCGGCACGCAGAACCTCGTCGCGGCGAAGCTGAAGAAGGTGCGCCTGCCCCTGCGCTACGTCGCCGGCGCCGCGCCGCTGCAGCTGGACGGGACGGCCTACCGCGGTGCGCTGGTTGTCCACCGGCAAGCCGGCAGGCTCACGATCGTCAATCGGCTTCCGCTCGACCGCTACCTCCGCGGGGTCGTCCCGGGGGAGATGCCCGACGACTGGCAGCGCGAGGCGCTTCGCGCCCAATCCGTCGTCGCACGCTCATACGCGCTTGCGACGCTGAAGCCCGGCGCTCCGTTCGACCTGTATGCCGACACCCGCAGCCAGGTCTACGGAGGCATCCGCGCCGAGGCAGCCTCGACGAACCGCGCGGTCGGCTCGACGGCGGGCCGCGTCCTCTACTGGAACGGGCACGTTGCGACGACGTTCTATCACTCGACCTCGGGCGGGAGGACCGTCTCGAACGACGAGGCGTGGCCGGGTGCGGCGCCCGTCCCGTATCTCGTGTCCGTCTCAGACCCGTACGACGGTCTCTCGAAGCTCCACCGGTGGGGACCGTTCCGCTGGACGCCGGCCACGCTGGGGCGGAAGCTCGGCGTGGGTGTCGTGCGCGACCTCGTCGTCTCGCGGGGACCATCGGGACGCGCAACGGACGTGACGATCAAGGGCCGAACCGGCACGCGGACGATGCTTGCGCCGACCTTCCGACGTGCGCTCGACCTCCGCTCGACCTGGTTTGCCGTGCGTGTCCTGAATCTCGAGCAGCCGCGGGGACGCGCACTCGCCGTCGCCGGGCGGCCGGTCGTCCTGAAGGGCTTCGTGCGCGGGCTCGGCAAGGTGCGGCTCGAGCGGCAGGTGAACGGCGGCACCTGGACGACGGTCCGGCGGGTGCGGGTCCGGCCTGACGGGCGCTTCACGGTCAAGGTCGCCCCGAAGCGGGCAACGAGCTACCGCCTCGCGACGCCGCTCGGCGCCGGCGGGGCGGTCACCGTCAACCCTCACTGATCTACTCCTTACATGGACTTACACGACCTTCACGGCGTTCCCGCTACCGTCCGCTTCGTGGGTCGGCTGCTTCTTCTCGTGACCGCGGTCGCGGCGTTCCTCGCGTACTCTGCGCCGGCTGAGGCCTTGCCGTACGTCCGCTACGGGCTTCAGGACGATGCGTGGCTCGTGTACGGGCCGGGAACACTGGACGAGCGGATCGCCGAGCTCGACCGGATCGGCGTCGACCTCGTGCGCTTCACCATCAACTGGCACGAGGTCGAGAAGGTCCGCGGGAAGAGGAGCTGGGGAAACGTTGACGCGGTCCTCGAAGGACTGAGCGACCACGGGATCGCACCTGTCGTGACGCTCTACGGTGCTCCGCGCTGGGCGAACGGAGGCCGCGCTCCGAACTGGGCGCCGAAGTCGGGCTCGACTTTCGCGTCCTTCGCCGGCGCGGCCGCCAACCGGTATCCCTGGGTCAAGCTGTGGCTCGTCTGGAACGAGCCGAACCAGCGTCGCTGGCTGCGTCCGACCACGCCTTAGACCTATGTGACGAAGCTGCTCAATCCCGCGTACGCCGCAATCCACAACGCGACTCCGGACGCGAAGGTCGGCGGCGGCATCACCGCTCCACGCGCCTCGACCGGCGGCGTCTCCCCGGTCGCCTGGATCCGCGGTATGGGCGCCGTGGGTGCCCGCCTGGATGCCTACGCGCACAACCCGTATCCGCTCAATCCCTTCGAGACGCCGTGGGTCGGCGGCTGCGAGCACTGTGAGACGATCACGATGGCGACGCTCGAACGGCTGCAGCGCGAGGTGTCGCGAGCGTTCGGCCCGCTCACGCGGATCTGGCTGACGGAGTACGGCTATCAGACGAGCCCGCCGGATCGTGCTCTCGGCGTCTCCAAGACGCTTCAGGCCCGCTACGTGAGCGAGGCGGCGTATCGGGCATTCGCCGCGCGAAACGTCGACATGCTCATCCAGTACCTCTACAGGGACGAGCCTGAGATCGGGCGCTGGCAGAGCGGCTATATCGCCGCCGGCGGCAGCGTCAAGCTCTCATACCGTGCCGCGCAGCTTCCGCTTGCTCAGGTTTCCCGCATCGGCGTTCGGACGGTGCTGTGGGGGCAGGTGCGGTCGGGCAACGGGCCTCGGCGATACATGCTCCAGCAGTTCCGAGACGGTGGTTGGCGCGCGGTCGGAGGGGTCGCCAGGACGAACGCGAACGGGTTCCTGAGCCGCAGCGTTCAAGCAGGCAAGGGCGCGACCTTCCGGCTCTGGGACCCGTCGGGCGACGTCGTCAGCCCGCTGCTCCGCATCGGCTAGCTCCAGTCCGGGCTGCGCCGCTCGAGGAACGCCCGCAAACCCTCCTGGCCCTCCTCGCTCGTCCGGCGCTCGGCGATCCGGCGTGCGGTCTCCGGCCCGTCCGGGCGGTCGAGGACGAGCTTCTTCGCGTGCCGCGCGGCTCGCGGGCCTGCGCTCTCGAGTTCGGCCAGGACCTGGTCGACGGCTTTGTCCAGATCGGCGGCGACCTCGTGCACCAGCCCGATTCGCAGCGCTGTCGCAGCGTCGAAGCGTTCACCCGTGACGAAATAGCGCCGCGCAGCGCTAGGCCCGATCTTCGCGAGCGCGAACGGCGAGATCACGGCCGGGATGATCCCGAGCTTCACCTCCGAGAACGCGAACACGGTTCGTTCGTCCGCGACCGCGATGTCGGCGCAGGCGACGAGGCCCGCCCCGCCGCCGAGCGCGTGGCCCTGGACGCACGCCACGACCGGTGCCGGGCAACCGTCGATCGCCTCCAGCATCCCGCGGAGGGCGTTCGCATCCGCCACGTTTGCGTCGAAGTCGAGGTCGACCGAGGCGCGCATCCACTCGACGTCGGCGCCCGCGCAGAAGCTCGGC
>JAXIPI010000223.1:0-5785 GCA_045403015.1 Gaiellaceae bacterium
CCGTCACGACAACGGAACTGTCAGCGGTCCACCGCTCCCTCATCCGGAACCCCTCCCTCGCCGATCTGGTGCCGACTCCTCAACGGCCTCGACGACGCGAGCGACGGCCAGGCCGGCCCGAAGCGTGGCCTCGTGGACGGATGACGGCTCCGTCGCTTCGAACATGAGGAGACACATCTCGTCCTCCGGCACATGGATCGATCGGAGATGCCGGATCCGCGTGCCCTCCCGCGTGAGCGCCTCCGTCGCAGACGCCACTCTCTTGGTGACGCCCGGCAGGTTGCCGACGATCGGCACGTACACCTCGGCGATGAAGCGGCTCACGTCTCCCTTGCCTCCTTCGCTGGGGGCAGTCTCAGCCTGCGAGGTTGCGCACGGGATGCAGTTGGATTGCACAGTTCCTGGCCACAGGGCTTTGGACTACGGTTTGGGGGCGGAAGGGGGCGCGTAGACATCGAGTTCCGTATCCTCGGGCCACTGGAGGTCTTGCGGGACGGGTCTCCGGTCGCGCTCGGCACGCACAAGCAGCGGGCGCTGCTCGCGGCTCTCCTGTTGCGCGCGAACCAGGTCGTCTCCACGGACCGGCTGATCGATGACATCTGGGGCGAAGAGCCTCCGCCGGCGGCGTTGAAGGCGCTTCGGGCCTACATCTCGAGGCTCCGCCGGGCCCTCGAGGTCAACGGCGAGCAGCAGCTCCGCACCGTCGGTGCCGCGTACCGGCTCGACGTCGACGCCGGTGCGTTGGACCGCGATCGGTTCGAGCGACTGCTCGCTGATGCCCGCGAGGCCCGGACGTTGGGGGACCTCGCACGAGCCTCCACGCTCCTGCGATCCGCCCTCGCCCTCTGGCGGGGGCCCGCGCTCGCGGACCTCGCGAACGAGCCATTCGTCGAGGCCGAGATCGCGCGGCTGGAGGAGATGCGCCTCCTCGCTCTAGAGGACCGCATCGAGGTGGACCTGGAGCTCGGGGGCCAGTCAGAGGTCGTGAGCGAGGTGCGGTCCCTGGTGCGCGACCACCCGTTCCGCGAGCGTCTGTGGGGTCATCTCATGATCGCGCTCTACCGGTCTGGGAGGCAGGCCGAGGCGCTTGAGGCCTACCGCGAGGCTCGCACGGTCTTGGCGGACGAGCTCGGAATCGAGCCGGGTGAGCACCTCCGTCGGATCGAGACGTCGATCCTGCGGCAAGATCCGACACTCGAGGCTCCGTCGACCACCCAAGCCGTCGCGGACGCCGTCGGCAACGCCCCCACGATCCGGACGCAACCCCCGCGTCGGCCGACCGCTGACGTCCGCAAGGTGGTGACCCTCGTCTTCTGCGACGTAGCGGGGTCGACTGGTCTCGGCGAGCGCCTCGACCCCGAGGCCCTACGACAAGTGATGGCGCGCTACTTCGACACAGCGTCGGAGACCCTCCGGCGCCACGGAGGGACGATCGAGAAATTCATAGGCGATGCGGTGATGGCCGTCTTCGGCGTTCCGACCGTCCACGAGGACGATGCGCTCAGGGCCGTCCGGGCGGCCTGGGAGCTCTCGGGTCGACTCTCCACGCTGAACGAGGAACTCGAACGTACCTGGGGCGTCCGGCTGGAGGTGCGCATCGGAATCAACACCGGCGAGGTGGTCGCGAGCGGCGATTCTCCGGACGCGCAGCTGGTCATCGGGGACGCCGTCAACACCGCCGCTCGGCTGCAGCAGTCCGCAGAGCCTGGAGACATCCTGATTGGAGAGACGACGCATCGGCTCGTGGCCGGAGCGGTGCAGGCGGCGCCGCTCGAGCCCTTCTCGCTTCGAGGGAAGACCGCTCCCGTACGAGCCCTGAGGGTCGAAGGGGTCGTGCCCGGAGCGCCCGGGTTCGTCCGGCGGCTGGACGCCCCGCTCGTGGGCAGGCGGGCCGAGCTTGCCCAGCTTCGGCAGGCATTCGACCGGTCCGTCCGTGACGATAGCGGGTTCCTCTTCACCGTCATCGGACCGCCGGGGATCGGGAAGACGCGGCTCGCCACGCAGTTCGCCCGCGGTCTCGCCGGTTCCGCGCGCGTGCTCACCGGTCGGTGTCTTCCGTACGGGGACGGCATCACGTACTGGCCGCTCCGCGAGGTACTTGAACAAGCGCTCGAGGGCGATCCGCTTGATGGGATCGAGCGTTTGCTCCGGGGAGAGCCCGAGGTCGAAGGCATCGTCGGATCGCTGGCCGCGGCGCTCGGCACCGCCAGCGAGGCGTCGACGTCAGCCGAGGTCTTCTGGGCGGTGCGGAGGGTTCTCGAGGCGCTTGCACGACGGGCTCCTCTGGTCGTCGTCCTCGAGGACGTCCATTGGGGCGAGCCGACCTTCCTCGACCTCGTCGATCGCGTGTCTGGTCTCATCTCAGCAGCGCCCGTCATGTTCCTGTGCCTCGCTCGCCCCGAGCTCATGGAAGCCCGAGCGACATGGGGCGGGGGCAAGCTGAACG
The DNA here is from genome assembly GCA_045403015.1 of Gaiellaceae bacterium. Classification (GTDB taxonomy): domain Bacteria; phylum Actinomycetota; class Thermoleophilia; order Gaiellales; family Gaiellaceae; genus Gaiellasilicea. The sequence continues at coordinate 2,447 of JAXIPI010000223.1, forward strand.
CAGCCACGATCCTACTCGAGCCGCTGTCCGACGCGGAGTCAGCGTTGCTGCTCCGTCGGTTCGGTGCGGACATCGACGAACGACGATCCGAGGATATCCTTCGGGCTGCCGAAGGCAACCCGCTGTTCATCGAGCAACTGCTTGCTACAGCCGTCGAGCTGGAGCCGAAAGGTGACCTGCAGATCCCGGCGACGATCGATGCGCTCCTCGCCGCACGGGTCGATCGTCTCGGGCCAGCCCAGCGCGACGTCCTCAACGCTGCAGCCGTGGTGGGTCAGGACTTCTCCTCCGACGCTGTTGCGCACCTCGTTCCGGCTGACACGGGGGCCTCCGTGCCGACGATCCTCGACGACCTGGTTCACAAGCAGTTCCTGCGGCATGAACGACCGTCCCTTGGTTCCGAAAGAACGCTCGCGTTCCGGCACGTGTTGATCCAGGCCGTGACCTATGCGGCGATCCCGAAGAAGCAGCGCGCGGACCGCCACGAGCGGCTCGCGACGTGGATGGAGCGTCGATACAGCGGTCGGATCTCGGAGGTCGAGGAGATCCTCGCCCACCACCTCGAGCAGGCTCACCGATGCCTCCGGGAGCTCGAAACGATGAGCGCTCGGGCCGAGGACTTGGCGCTGCGCGCGGCAGAGCATCTCACCGCCTGCGGTCAGCGAGCAGTCGCTCGTGGCGACGCCGCGGGAGCGACCAAACTGCTGTCGCGGGCGCTCGAACTCCTCGACGCGGTGCCCGAGCGGGTCCCCGCCGAGTCAACGAACACGGCACGATGGGTCCTCTTCCTACGTGGACAGGCTCTGGGTCGGCTCGGGGACGTCCGGCACGGCCGGATCGACCTCGAGACGGCTCTCCGAGAGGCGCGGCACGCCGGCGATCGATCGCTCGAGATGAACGCGACGAACGAGTTGGGCTTCCTCCTTGCCGGCGCGGCCGACTACCGGGAGGCAGTGCCGTTGCTCGAGCAGTCGCTTCGCCTGGCCGAAACGGCGGGCGATCACGAGGGGCAGGTGAACGCGCTCGCTCGTCTCTCGATCGTCGATACGAACCGGCTGCGTCTGGACCTCGCTCTCGAACGCGCCCATCGCGCGCACGAGCTCGCACGGCAGCACGGAGACCCTCGGTCGCTCGCCATGGCCCTCGACGCGCTTGAGGTCGCCTCGGTCATGGTGGGCGACATGGCTGAGGTCAATCGGATCGCGCCGCAGCTCGTCGAGCTACATCGCCGCCGCGGTGACCTCTGGTATCAGCAATTGGCAATCTTCCAATGGTCCTGGGTACCGCTAGCCGCCGCTCGATGGGAGGAGGCGGCGGCAAGGGTGGAAGAGGCGTGGGCAATCAACCGCGAGATCGGTGATCGCGGTAACGAAGCGATCTACCCTGCGACCCTCGGATGGATCGCCCGGGCGACCGGGGACTATGGAAGAGCTCTCGAGTATGGACGGCGGAGCGTCGAGCTCGCCGAAGCGGCCGACCACATCGAGTTCATCGCCTGGGCCGCCGGGATCCTCGGTTGGACCTACGAGGAGCTCTTCGCGACGGAAGACGCAGTCGCGGTCCTGACGCACTCGCTCGAGTCTGCTGAGCACGCCGGGGCGTTGGTGGAGCTCCCCCGGGCCGTCGGCCACCTCGCATTCCTGAGTTGCAACCAGGGCGCCGAGAGCGAGACGCGGGCCCTGATCGAGCGCGGAGATGACGTGCTGGCGCGCGTGACGACCCCGTCGGGCAAAGCATTCCTTCAGACGGCGGATGGCGCGATCGCGCTCGCCCGGGCGCACGCGTTTGTCGGACAACGTGCCGATGCCGAGGCGATCCTCACGGATGTATCGACGGCCGCAGACGCCGCTGGATGGCAGGAACTCAGAGCTTCTGCTGCGCTCGCGCTCGGAACGCCACCTCTCGAGTGGAATCGCTCTTGTATAGAGCGGGCGCTGCGGATCGCAGACGCGTCCCGACTCCAGGGTGTGGGCTGGAGAGCCCACGCCGCGCTGGCAGGGATCCTGGATAGGATCGAGGCGGATCGCCATCTCGCATCCGCAAAGGAAGCGGTGGCGAAGCTTGCCTCAACGATCGACGAAGGCCGCATCAGGCAAGCCTTCGAAGCAGGGGCATCCGAGCAGATCGACCGAGCGATTGGTTCATCGTGACGACGCCGATGACGCCGCGATGCGAGAGAGCGCGGTTGGCCAACTCGTCGGCGAGCCGCAGGCGTGCCACCGCACCTCAGGCTGGCCCCAACGAGCGGTCATGGGAATGGCCATCACGCGTCACGCAGGCCGCGCCTTGGCGCTTGCACGTGAATCCCTTGGTCCTCGGGGGCATTGCGAGTAACGTGCCGATCGAGGAGGTGGTGCCGCCGGACAAGTCTTCAAAGGGCCGCCGGACAAGTCTTCGAGCCGGATTGGCCTCACAAGTCTTTGCACGTTCTGGGACGGCCTCCGAAGACAAAGACGCTGGTCACGGGCCTGAAGGCAGCGCGAGCGTCGGACATGCCTTCAAAACCGGTGTGCGGGCGAGAGCTCGCAGGCGGGTTCGATTGCCGTCCGCCTCCGCCATTGAGAATGAGCTCTTCTCGCGCCCCTCGAGGAACATCACCTCTATACGCGACGTCCAGGCGGCGGCTGCGATAAGCATGGTCGATGTCCGCGTCCTCGCGATCATTGGGGATCCGCCACCGGAGCGAGCTGCACCGAACGATCCAACACAACGTCGTCCCGAAGGGACTGTTTATCCCGAGCTCGTCGAGCGGTGGCCCGGCGTCGAGCAACTCCAGGCTGCACCCCTCTCTCGCCTCATCGCGGCAGGACTAATCGAGAACTCGGGGATCGGAACCCTCGGTAATTCGCCGTTCTGGAGGCTAACGACGTTTGGCCGAGCCTTCCTCGACCGCCTACTCGCTGAGGGGCTCCAGGAGGAGCTCAGTCGCCGCCAGTCAGCGTCTTCTTAGATCATCGGCTCGCCATGCGGTGCCGGCTCCCGGTGCGCCCAGTGACCGGGCGTGACGCCGAGTCCCGCGATTCAGTGAACCGTCAGGCTGGCAGCTCGTGCAGTCGAGGATCTTCTGACTGATCTCACGACGTGATGTCGATCTCGTCAAGGAACTGACGCGCCCTCTTGGACACCCCAAGTCCAGGTCGTCATCGCAGTGTACGGCCTTCATCGAGGCGACTCGCTCCCGGACTACGAGTCCTTCCCGGGTTCCTCCTCGCGCTCGGGGAAGTCCGTGGAGAGTCTCCGCTCCTCAGCCTCCTCCATCCCCGGCACGGGGGACGCCGGCTGAGGCGTGGGTTCCTCCCGGATCAAGCTCGGCTCCGCCACCGGCATTATGGGCCCCAC
>JAXIPI010000322.1:0-18158 GCA_045403015.1 Gaiellaceae bacterium
CCGCGGCCGGAGGGCGTCTCTCCGCACTGCTTCAAGCCCGTATCGAAGGCACCCATGAACCCCGGAGATCCGGGATGTCCGGCCGCGAACATCGGTCCGGACAGGGTCTACGTGACCTGGTCGCGATTCACGAACCCGGCCGGGACGCCAGGCTTCATCACCGACTCGAAGATCGTCATGAGCTACTCAGACGATCGCGGCCACTCGTGGTCGGCGCAGCAGGTGATCAACGGGAGCGCTCCGTTCTGCGGGTTCGCCTTCGCAGGCGGGACGGCATGCGACGACAACCAGTTCTCCGTGCCGACGGTCAGCCCGAGCACGGGCCACCTCTACGTTGCGTTCGAGAACTTCAACACCGAGGACGAGAACCAGTGGCTCTCCGTCCGCTCGAAGGATGGAGGGGCGACGTTCGAAGGCCCGTTCTTCGTCACGCCCGACTTCGATGTCAACCTTCGCCTCAAGGCCGACTGCATCGCCCGCGGGGCGAACCGCGTCCACTTGACGAACAGCTGCTTCCGCGTCCCGATGACGGGTGCGATCGTGGCTGACAAGCGCGGCGGCAACTTCGCCGACGACCTCTATCTCGTGATGGAGGACAACCGCAACGGCACGCGGGACAGCACGAACTCGGATGTGTTCCTGTTCAAGTCGCTGGACGGCGGCTCGAACTGGATCGGTCCGACTCGTGTCAACGACGATCCCTCGACGGCTCCTGCGAACCGCGACTGTGGCCGTGCCGGCCAGCCCGCGTGTCCGGCGGGAGTGAACACCGGCAACGACCAGTTCTGGCCGTGGCTCGACATCAACGAGGACGGAGACCTGAACATTGCGTTCAAGGACCGGCGTCTCGATGTCGACTCGACGGCGAGCGAGTGGCCGACGAGCCGCGCGCGGCCGGGGAACTATCTGGTCTGGACGTGGGGCGCCAACTGCGAGGTCCGGCACAGCAACGCGAGTGAGTGCCTGGCCCCCACCGCGGCGGTGATCCCGCAGCCGACCGGGCTGTTCAACCCGTCCGGGCCGTACCCGGGTGCCGGGCCGTCCTCTGTCGGACCGGCCGACAACTTCGGCATCTCGGACGGGCCGTCGAACTACGACTACTCGTTCCGGGCGGGGATCTTCGCCGGGGACTACGAGTCGATGGCGGTGAGCAGCAAGCGTGCGCACACGCTGTTCACCGATGCACGCAACGGCCGCTCTTCGGGCGGGCCTGCGGGCGGAGCGACGTTCCCGTCGCAGCCGGGCCGCAATCCTGCCTGCGAGCAGTCGGACGTGTTCTATGACAGCTGGGACTCGGACCACGACGCTCATGGTCAGGACACGGCGTCGGCGGGCGATGCGGCGTTCCTCGTGACGCCGTGCCCGGCGGATACGCACTAGTTCGTAGCTGAGCATGGGACGAGAGGGCCGCCTGCGGGCGGCCCTCTCTCGTTCCGCACGTTTCTCACGGTCGGGAACACTCCAGTCATCCAAAAGGAGTTTGCATTCCTTCTTTTTCCGGCTAGGCTGCGACAAACCGCGACTCGGGCGGACACCCAACGGGGAGGAAGCAGTGAGCAGAGCAGCGATGGCGCTTGCGGTTGCGGCGCTCGCACTCATCGTCCCGACCGCCGCGCTGGCCGGCGAGTCGAGCGGGGACGTGATCGAGCTCGGCAACGCGAAGGTCGAGATGCCGACCACCAGCCCGGTCATGAGCATCAAGGGCGCGACCGCGCGCGCGGGCGTTGCCGCGGCCGCCGCCGAAAGCCCGCCGATCGGGACGAAGAGGTTCTGGCCGCTGATCAACCTCGCCACGGGCGGCGCGTTCTTCGAGCGCTTCACGCTGCGGGCCGTCGGGACGAAGATCGAGATCTGGGTCTCCGACACCCTCGACTTCCCCACTGCCGACTGCCGCAACGACGGCGTGCGCAACGTGATCACCGACGCGCAGTCCGCGTACTTCGCCGGCCAGTTCGACGGGAACATGTATCCGAGGATGTCGGCGGCCTTCAGCTCGCCGCCATCGCGCGACGGCAACGGCGGCCTGCTCGAGCAGGCGGGGGTCGTTCCACCGGGCTACTACGCCGGCCCTGGTGACAAGGTCGTCACCCTGATCGCGAACTTCCACGACGAGAACTACACCGACATCACGTTTCCGTCCTACGTCGCGGGCTACCACTCGAGCGACATCAACAGCTTTGTCGAGCGGAACGTGATGTCCGTCGACTCCTACGACTGGGCGCACCGCACGGGCGCGAACCCGCCGAATGAGCCGTCCACCATTCTCTGCGACAACCGCCCCGCGCAGCCGTTCAAGTACGAGGCCGTCTTCGCCCACGAGTACCAGCACCTGCTCGAGTTCTGGGCCAGCCCCGGCGAGCTCACCTGGATCGACGAGGGGCTTGCGGACTACGCGATCACCGTCACGGGCTACGGCTTCCCGGCGCGCTCGATCTTCGAGACGGGCTACGAGGGCCACATCCAGACCTTCCTCGGCTGGAAGGCTCTGCAGACGCCGGCGAACCAGATCCCACAGCCGAAGGGCGGTGCGGAGAACTCACTCACGCTCTGGAACGATCAGGGCGGCCTCGAAACGCTTGCCGACTACGGCGCCGCGTGGACGTTCATGGAGTTCATCGCCGGCCGCTACGGCACCCGGTTCATGACCGACCTGCACAACGAGGACGCCAACGGGATGGCGGGGCTCCAGGCCGTGCTCGACAAGTACCTGACGGGTGACAAGGCGATGCAGGTGATCCACGACTGGGCCGCGATGGTCGCCCTCGACAAGGCGATCGACGACGGCGCCAAGCTGCTTGGCTTCCAGCGGGAGTCGCGCTACCAGACAAAGACGCTGAGCTCGTCGATCTACTGGCAGAACCCGGAGTCGTACTCATCTCCCGGTGCTCCCCCGAACGGCTCGGACTACGTTCAGCTCCGCGACGCCAACGGCAAGCCGTTCTCGTCGTCGAAGGTGCGTTCGATCGAGTTCTCGAGCCCCGCGAAGCACGCGCCGGCCCCGATAGAGTGGCAGTCCGTCTCCGTCGGCGGTGACGCGGTTCTCTCCGCCGGCGCCGCGGACAATGCCGACCGCTCGATCGTCCGCTCGGTGACGGTCCCCGCCAGCGGCGATCGGACACTCACGTTCGACACCCGCTACGGCCTCGAGACCGGCTGGGACTTCTCATTCGTCCAGGTCTCGACCGACGACGGCCTCAGCTGGACGAGCCTCGCCAACGGGAGCACGACCGACGAGCACGACCCGGCGGCGGCACCGCCGATCATCGCCGAGCTGCCCGGGTTCAACGGCGACGCCGAGTGGCACGCCGAGTCGTTCGATCTCTCGGCCTACGCGGGACGGACGGTGCTTCTCCGTTTCAGGCTGATGACCGACGGAGCGACGCTCGGAAACGGTGGGCCGATCGAGGCCGGCTGGCAGGTCGACGATGTCAGGGTCGGCGGTGCGCTCGTCTCGGACGGGGCGCTCGCCGGCTGGGGCACCGAGGCGCCGCCGATCTCCGGCTACACGCTGCAGCTGATCAGCCTCGGTGCGAGACACGGAAAGCAGGCGACGCTCGTTCAGGTGCCGTTGAAGAGCGGACGCACGTACTCGCTCGACGCGAGGTTCCTGTTCCGCTTCCTGCTCGGCAGGGACGCCGAGACGGTGGCGATGCTGGTGATGTACGACGAGCCGACCGAGTCCGTCGCTCGGTACGCCCCGTACTCGCTCAAGGTCAACGGCGTCCTTCAGCCTGGAGGTTGACCCAAGCCGAAGCGCGGGGCCCGATCACTCGGGTCCCCGCGGCTTTCGACACCCGGGATCGACCTGAAGGATCGCGCGGCTGCCGCGCGTGCCGACGGCAAGGATGGTCACCCGCGCACACCGTCCGAGCCGCAGTCTGAATTTCGCTTTGAACGTTCCATTGCGTCGTGCGACCAGGGGAACGATCCGCTGGATCGTCCCTGCCGTCGCGGTCAGGAGAACCGGCTCGCGCGGGGAGAAACCGCGACCGTGCACCACGACCGGGTCGGTTGATCGGAGCTCCAGCGAGGCACGCCTTGGCTGCGCTCCGAATGCAGGGAGCGCCAGCACGAGCACAAGCAGAAAACCAACGGCGGCAGCGGCGCGCAATTTCTTCCTCCTACGCACATGAAGGCAGTTCGCGCACGCGAATACACCCCGCAAACGGGGGGTTTTCTACCACAACCTGTTTAAACTTGCCTACGGCGTGAGCGCCGGCGTGCACATCGGCGACGGGAGCACCTTCATGACAGCCATGCTGCCTCGAGCTCCGACCGAGGTGACGCGCACCAAGCTACAACGGTCGACGGTGATCTCCGAGAAGGCGACACGGAACGAACCCGTGGCTGTCGCGCGGACCGTCTTCCGCGCGACCTCGGATCCAGAGGCCATCGTCTGATCCGCCGCTGGGACGGAAGCGACCACGCGGACCCGTTCTCGTGACTTGAACGCGCGACCCTGGACAGTGAGCGGGTCGCGGTCGACCAGCCGGAGATAAGCCTTCCCCGTGCTTCCGGCGGAACCTGTGCTGCCGGCGGAGATGGAAGTCGCCGTCGCGCCGCAGGCAATGAGCACAGTGAGTGCGGCTAGCGTGCGCATACCTCCACCCTGCCCGATTGCAGGACCGCGCACACGTGTCATGTGCGCGTCATTACATTTCCTTTACGTCCTCAAAGCGGCAAAAACGGGATCGCGCTGTCAGAATCGCGCCTCACGGCGTCCAGACCTAGGTGACCGTCGTTTGGGGGGAGGTGAGAGCTTCCGGAAGGCAGCGAAGGAACGTGTGTGCCCCTTTGCAGCAGACGTCAGGAGGACTCATGAGGAAGCAGAGATTCGCGCATCTCGGTGCGCTTCTCGCCGCGGTGGGAGTCGCAGTGTTGGCGGTGGTGCTCCTTCCCGGCAAGGCGGCAAGCGACCAGGACGGGCCGCAGAACAACGTCCTCGCGCGCGCGCTCGCCGTCGACAACGGGGAGGTCAAGGCGACGAAGTTCGACAAAGCGCTCTCGGCCGGCGTCATGCGTGCGCTCCATGCCGCGTACGACGACGAGAGCGGAGCGGCCGGCGCAGCTGCGGTCAGCGCCTCGAGCTCAGCCAGCAGCAGCGCTTCGGTGCCGCCCTCGGACAATGACGACACGAACGGGTGCCCGAAGGTGTTCAAGGGTCATCCCGACAACATCCGCGTCAACCAGGACTGCAGCCTCCGTCGCCAAGCCGAGGAGTGGGTGGGTGTCAACCCGCAGGACTTCTCGAACGTTCTTGCGGGCCAGAACGACTCGGTGATCGGCTTCAACCACTGCGGTTACGACTGGTCGCTCAACCGCGGCAGTGACTGGGGGAGCGTCGGCACGGCGCCGCCACCGTTCTACCAGGAGCTGTTTCTGACCGGCGACACGGCCGATGCCTGCAGTGATCCGGCCGGCACGTTCGACCATCTCGGGAACGCGTACATCACGGGCGTCTTCTTCGACGTCGCAGACGTGGAGAGCTCGATCTGGGTGGCGAAGTCGAACGCCCCGCTGAAGGGCCGCTTCTACCATGAGCCGCGTCAGATCGACGCGTTCCAGCAGTACCGGACCGCGGTGATGGGCGAACCGGCGAACGACGCCGACGCGAACATCTTCCACGACAAAGAGCTGATGGTCGCCGACTCCCGTGACTCCAGCTCGAAGAAGGGACGTGTCTACGTGACGTGGACGCGGTTCGAGACGAATGCGACGCCAGTCGGCGGTCGCAGCCCGATCGTCTTCAGCCAGTCCGCGGACGGCGGAGCAACGTGGTCGCCGCAGGTCATCATCAGCGGCCGCTCGACCGCGTTCTGCACCGACTTCAGCGGAACGCCCGGTGACCCGAACGCCTGCGACCAGGATCAGGGCTCGCATGCGAGCGTCGGCCCGGACGGGACGATCTACGTCGTCTTCGGCAACGGCAACACGCCGGAGCCCGGGATCAGCCAGGTGCTGATGGTCAGGTGCCCGGCCAGCCAGGACTGCAACGACTCGTCCGACTGGGAGGGGCCGTTCCGCATCAACAGTCTCGTCGGGACGCATCCCTTCGGTCCGGCTGCGGCCGGCTGTCCGGGACGGCAGTGCCTCCCGCCGAACGGCTATCGCGTGCCCGAGTTCACGTCGATGTCGATCTCGGTCGACCGGAACAGCAACCTCAACGTGATCTGGGCCGATCACCGCAACAACACGAACCCGAACTGCGACTTCAGGACGTCGCCCGTCGGCAACGGCAGCCCGCCGTGCGACCACGACGTCTTCTACTCGTTCTCGACGAATCGGGGGACGACGTGGAACCAGGCGGTCACCGTCACACCGCGGTCACGGCTCGGAGAGAACGCCCAGTGGCAGCCGTGGAGCGACGTCGCCGGGGACGGCAGCAAGGTCTACGCGGCGTTCTACGACCGCCAGTACGGGAGCTGTGAGACGACAGGGTGCAACGACATCACCCTGGCGACGATCGACAATCCACGTTCCTCGAACCGGAGGATCTCTTACAAGCGGATCACGACCGGATCGATGCCGAACCTGGTGCCGGCGAACAATCCGGTTCAGGCCGGCTTCCTCGGCGACTACATGTGGCTCGAGGTCAGTCATCACAACTTCAACCAGAAGGACGTCCACATCGTCTGGGCGGACACGCGGCCGCTCTTCGGCACCGCGCCGGAAGAGGACATCTACTACGCCCGCCTGAGCGGCGGCGGCCACGACGATCACTAGCTGGTCGTCCTAGCGTCTGTCGGAGAGGGCCGCCCAGTGCGGCCCTCTCGCTGTTTAGTAGGCGACCGCCCCGCGGCCGGTGGCCGCCGCGTGTCGCTGCTCGTCGGCGCGGTAGCTCGAGCGAACCAACGGGCCGGCGAAGACGGAGCCGAACCCGAGCGACTCGCCCTGCTCGCGCAGCCAGCGGAACTCGTCCGGATGGACCCAGCGGTCGATCGCAGCGTGCTTCGGGCTCGGCTGCAGGTACTGGCCGATCGTGACGACGTCGACGCCGTGCGCGCGAAGGTCCCGCATCGTGTCGACGATCTCGTCGTTCGACTCGCCGAGGCCGACGATGATCCCGGATTTCGTCAGGACCGGATAGTCGGCCAGTTCCTTCGCGCGTTCGAGCAGCCAGAGCGCCTTCTCATAGCTGGCCTTTGCACCCCGCATGCGCCGGTGCAGTCGCCGCACCGTCTCGATGTTGTGGTTGAAGACCTCGGGTCGCGCTGCGAGCACGGTGTGAAGCGCTTCCTCCTCGACGCCGAGGAAGTCCGGCGTCAGCACCTCGACGCTCGCGTCCGGCAGCTTGGCCTTGATCGCCCGGATCGTCGCCGCGAAGTGGCCGGCGCCCCGGTCGGGGATGTCGTCGCGGTCGACCGAGGTGACGACGACGTGCTTGAGCTCCATCTGCGCCGCGGCCTGGCCGACGCGGAGCGGCTCCAGCGCGTCGGGCGCGTGCTCCGGCTTGCCCGAGTGGACGTAGCAGTAGCGGCAGGCTCGGGTGCACGTCTCGCCGAGGATCTGGAAGGTGGCTGTGCCGCGCCCCCAGCACTCGGAGATGTTCGGGCAGCGGGCCTCCTCGCAGACGGTGTTCAGCGAGAGGCCGTGCAGCAGCTTCTTGACGTCGAAGTAGCGGCCGTCGGCGCTCGGAGCGCGAACCTTCATCCATTCGGGCCGGCGGGGCCGTTCGGCGACGGGAAGCGAGGTCTCCATCGCGTCGAGTCTAGATGCGGCGCGGGAGGGCGGGTCGGGCGGAGGAGACGTTGTGTTTCTGAAACACAAGCACTCTCCACCCCTCAGAACCAAGCCGTTCTCGGGGCGCGAAAACCCCCTTGTGTTTCAGAAACACAAAGTCAGCCGCGCGCGGCGAGCTGGGCATGCACCGGCTGGGGCCAGAGGCCGTGGCCCGCGTCGGCCGGAAGCTCCTCCAGCTCCAGCTCGAACACCTCCGCGAGCGCCTCGAGCGCCGGGCCGCGAGTTTCGTCCACCGCCACCGGCCGGCCGAGCTCGCGCGCGACGGTGGTGAAGGCCGCGTCCTCGAGCCCGCAGGCAGTGATCCACTGGGTGAACGGGCCCGGATCAAGGTCGACGTTGAGCGCGTAGCCGTGTGTCGTCACCCACTTCGCGATGTGGATCCCGATCGAGGCGATCTTCCGCGGAGGACGCGTCAGCCAGACGCCGGTGAGCCCGTCGATCCGCTCGCCCTCGACGCCGAGCTTCGCGAGCGTGACGATCAGTGCCTCCTCGAGGTCTCGGCAGTAGCGCTTCACGTCCTGCCCGTGGCGTCTCAGATCGAAGATCGGGTAGCAGACGAGCTGCCCTGGACCGTGGAAGGTCGACTTGCCGCCGCGGTCGGTCGCCACGATCTCGACCTCCGCACCGTCTGGGATGTGTAGCTCCCCCTCCTCGGTGCGCCGTCCCGTCGTGATGGTCGGCGGGTGCTCGAGCAGGAGGATCGTGTCGGGGATCGCGCCCTGGGACACCGCTCCGGCGAGCGACCGCTGCAGTTCCCACGCCTCACCGTAGGGGACGAGGCCGAGGTTCATGACATAGGCGCCCTTCACGACGTCACCCTAGCGGCCGCACTCAAGGTGGACCTGCGCCGCCGTAATCGAGTGCGGTTTCACCGCTGACTCGGCCGCGGCGACCCCAGAGCTTCCCGTCGACACGCGCCTTGACTCCTGGAAACGGCCACCAACGTGGCTGTATCCGGAGAAGATGGATCGAAATTCCACGCTCGACGAAAACCTCGACGCCGGCGTCATGGAAGGTCCGAAAGTCGATGCCATCCGGTCGTCGGAAAGACAGCTCGTCCTCTAACCACGCATGGCCCACGGGCTCCTGCCAGAGGTAGAGCTCTCCGCCCTGCCTTCGGATCCGGCGGGCTGCCTCCCTCGTGACTTGCAGCTCCAACCCTTAGTAGTCGCTCTCGCCCGAGCTCTCGAGCTTCGCCTTCAGTTCGCGCAGGAAGCGGCCGGCGAGAGCGCCGTCGAGCAGTCGGTGATCGTACGTGAGCGTGAGGTTCATGACGTAGGCGCCTTTCACGACTCTGCTGCGAGCAGCGACTGTGCGGCCTCGAGGTCCTCGGGCCGCACGAGCACCTCGTGCGGGCTGCCGAACTTCACGCCCGACTGCGTCGCCCGGTGGTCGCACACGATCTCGGCCGACCGGAGCAGCCCGCAGATCATCTCTGCCTCCGGCTCGGACGAGACGACGGTGAGAACGCTAGTAGTCGCTCTCGCCCCAGCTCTCGAGCTTCGCCTTCAGGTCGCGCAGGAAGCGGCCGGCGAGAGCGCCGTCGACCAGGCGATGGTCGTAGGTGAGGGTGAGGTTCATGATCGGCCGGATCGCGATCACGTCCTTCCCGAGCTCGTCCTGGACGACCCACGCACGCTTCACGACGGCGTAGGTGCCGAGGATGCCGGCCTGTGGCTGGCTGATCACGGGCGTGCCGTGGAACGTGCCGTAGCCGCCCGGGTTCGTGATCGTAAAGGTGCCGCCCTGAACGTCGTCGGGCATGAGCTTCTTCTCTCGCGCGCGCTGGGCGATCTCCGCGACCCCGCGCGCCATCCCGAGCAGGTTCAGGCCTTCTGTGTGCTTGACGACCGGAACGATCAGCCCCTTTCCGTCGGCGAGCTCGACCGCGAAACCGAGATTGACGTAGTTCCGCGTCACGATCTTGTCGCCGCGGATCTCGCCGTTGATCCAGGGGTACTCGCGCAGCGTGTCGACGACGGCTCGGGCGACGAAGGAGAGATAGGTCGGGTTGACGCCGTAGGCCTCCTCGTACTCCTTCTTCAGCTTCGCACGGATCGTGACCACTCTGGACATGTCCACCTCGATCGCGCTCGTGACGTGCGCGGAGGTGTCGAGCGACCGGCGCATGTGCTCGGCGATGCCCTTGCGCATCGCAGTCATCGGCTCGAACGTCTCGCCGGGCTGTGCCTGGGCTTCGGCGGCGGGTGCCAGGGCCGGGGCGGCCGGCGGAGGAGGTGCCGCAGCGGGTGCAGGCGCCGGAGGAGCCACAGGCGCGGGCGCAGGCTCGGGCGCGGCAGGCTGAGGCGGAGGCGCCTGGACGGGCGGCGCGAGAGGCGGAGGCGGTGTGGCGGCGACCGGCGCGGGCTGGGCGGGCGCGGGTACGGGCACAGGCTCGGGCGGGGCGGCCGGTTGCGCCTCCGTCTGCGCACCGCCGCCTTCGACGAACGCGAGGATGTCCTTCTTGGTCACGCGGCCGCCGGTCCCCGTCCCCTGCACTGCATTCGGATCGACGCCGTGCTCCGACGCGATCCTCGCGACAACAGGTGAGACGAAGGTGCGGCCGTTGCCCGACGACTGAGGTGCGGCGGCCGGCTGGGCGACGGGTGAAGGCGCCGCGGGAGCCACGGGTGCATCGACCTCGGAGCTCGAGACGGCCGCGACCTCCTCGGCCGCTGCCTCGGTTGCGGGCTCGGGAGCAGGCGCTTCGGGAGCCGACACTGCGGCACCTTGAGGCGCGATCACCGCGAGCGCCGTGCCGACCTCGACGGTCTCGCCCTCCTGGACGAGGATCTTCGCGACAACTCCTTCGGCAGGGCTCGGAATCTCGGTGTCGACTTTGTCCGTCGAGATCTCCAGCAGCGCCTCATCGCGGGCGATCGGCTCGCCTTCGGACTTCAGCCATTTCGTGATCGTGCCCTCCGAAACGGAGACGCCCATCTGCGGCATCACGACTTCGACCTGAGTGTCCGTGGCCACCGCTCTCCTAGTACTCCGCCAACGCGCGGAGTCCCTTCACCACGTCCTCGACCTGCGGGATGAACGCCTTCTCGAGCACCGGAGAGAACGGTACCGGGCAGTCCGGCGCTGCAAGCCGTCGCACGGGGCCATCGAGGTCCTCGAACGCCTCCTCGGCGATCGTCGCGGCGATCTCGCCGCCGAAGCCGCCGGTCCGGTTGTCCTCGTGCAGCACGAGCACCTTCGACGTCTTGCGGACGCTCTCGAGCACCGCTTCCTTGTCCCACGGCATCACCGTGCGAAGGTCGATCACCTCGACCGAGACGCCGTCTTCCTCGAGCTGCTTGGCTGCCTCGTCGGCGGTGTAGACCATCGCGCCCCAGGTGATGACCGAGACGTCGTCGCCCTCCCGGTGCGTGCGTGCCTTTCCGATCGGGGTGACGTAGCGCTCGTCCGGGACCTCGCCCTTGATCCGGCGGTAGAGGTGCTTGTGCTCGAAGTAGAGGACGGGATTCGGATCCTCGATCGCGGCGACCAGCAGGCCCTTCGCGTCCTCCGGGGTCGCCGGGCAGACGCACTTCAGGCCCGGGATGTGCGCGAACGAGCTCTCCGGATTCTGCGAGTGGAATGGCCCGCCGGAGAACCCTCCGCCCGACGGGAGCCGGACGACGATCGGCACCGGCGTGCCGACGCGGAAGCGCTGCTTGGCGGCGACGGTGACGAGATGGTCCCAGGCGCACGAGACGAAGTCGGCGAACTGCATCTCGGCGACAGGGCGCATGCCCATCATCGCTGCGCCGGTGCAGGCGCCCACGATCGCGGTCTCGGCGAGCGGCGCGTCGATCACGCGCCAGGGCCCGAACTCCTCCTGGAAGCCGAGCGTCACCTTGAAGGCGCCGCCGTAGACGCCGACATCCTGACCGAAGACGAACACGCGGTCGTCGCGGCGCATCTCCTCCCGGAGCCCGTCGCTGATCGCCTGGAGATAGGTCTTTTCGGCCATTGGTGGCTTACTTGTGGTGGGGCGTGTCGAGGTCTTCGGGAGTCGCGTAGACGCCCTCCATCAGAGTCTCCGGATCGGGCTGTGGGGATTCCTCGGCCCGGGCGAGAGCGTCGTTCAGCAGCTTCTTGACGCGGCCGCTGATCTCTTCCTCCTCCTCGTTGCTGAGATCCGCGTTGTCGCGGAGCCAGCCGCGGAACCGCTCGATCGGGTCGCGCTTCGCCCACTCCTCGAAGAGCTCCTTCGGGACGTAGAACGCGTCGTCGTGGACGGCGTGGCCTTCCATGCGCAGCGTCAGGCACTCGATCAGCGTCGGGCCACCGCCGGCGCGTGCCTTCTCGATCGCATTCTTCGCCTCGCGGTAGACGGCGAGCACGTCGGTCCCGTCGACGACGACGCCTTCGAAGCCATAGGCGGCGGCGCGGTCGGCGAGGTGCTCGACGGCGTAGCCGAGGTGGGTCGGCGTCGAGTACGCCCACTGGTTGTTGTCGCAGATGAAGACCATCGGGAGGTTGCGGACGGCGGCGAGATTCATGGCCTCGTGCGCGTCGCCGCGCGACGAGGAGCCCTCTCCGAACCAGCCGACCGAGACGCGCTTCTCGTCCCGGATCCGGAAGGCGAGCGCGCAGCCGACGGCGACGGGGAGCATCGCCGGCAGATGGCTGACCATCGCGATCAGCCCGAGCTTCGCGTCGGCCATGTGCACGTTGCCGTCACGACCGCGGGTCGGGCCGTCCTCGCGGCCCATGTACTGGGCAAAGATCCGCCAGGCCTCGACTCCGCGCGTGACGTGGACGCCCATGTCGCGGTGGAGCGGCGTACCGACGTCGTTCGGGCCCATCGCCGTCGCGACACCGACTGCCGCGCCCTCGTTGCCGCGGCCCGTGTAGAACGAGCCGGGGATCTTCCCCTGCTTGTAGAGGATGTGGCCGCGCTCCTCGATCCCGCGCGTGATCAACAGGTTGCGGTAGATGCCGAGCAGGTCCTCGCGGTCGAGGCCGGCCTCTCTCACTTCATTCAGCGAGCCGAGCGGCTCTGCCTCGCGTACCGCCATGCGTCTCTACCCCCGTCGGGTTCGAAAGGACGGCCTCACTCTAACGAGCGCACGTACTATCCCGCGGCGCATGACCGACTGGCTCTCCGAGGACAAATTCGTGATCGATCAGCTGATCCGGCCGATGGCCAATCTCTACCGCATCTCGGCTGGACCGACGCCCGTGGCGTTCGTGCGCCAGAAGCGAATGGCGATCAAAGAGGACATCCGTTTCTTCGCTGACGAGAACGAGGCGCGCGAGCTCTGGCGCATCAAGGCGCGCTCGATGATGGAGTTCAGCGGCCGCTATGACGTCACCACACCCGAGGGCGAGAAGATCGGCGTCCTCGGGAAAGCCTTCGGCAAATCCCTTCTGCGCTCGACCTGGCAGATCTTCGACTCGGCCGATCAGGAGGTGGCTGTCGCAATGGAGCGGTCGATGCCGGTCGCGCTCCTGCGCCGGATGATCGACGTCGTGCCCTACGGCGACTTCGTCCCGATCCCGTTCCACTTCACGATCGACGCCGGGGAGCGCCATGTCGGCGACCTGAACCGCCGCCTCGGCTACCGCGACACGTATGACCTCGACGTCAGCGGCGACGTCGAGAGGACGATCGACCGGCGGCTCGCCGTCTCGCTCGGCATCGCGCTGGACGCACTGCAGTCGCGCTAGCGGTACTTCTCCCAGAAGTCCGCCGCCGGCTCGATTTGCTCGACGACGTCGACCGAGATACCGGAGGGATCGCGGGTCATGGAGCGGCGTTGGCCCCAAGGCTCGTCCGTGAGCGGATGCGTGATTGGCACACCCTGCTTTTTCGCGCGCTTGTACGTCTCGGTCGCGTCGTCGACTTGCACGGTGACGATCATGCCCTGGCCGTTGAAGGTCTCGGGGCCCGGCGGCGTCGACGGGTGGTCACGCGTCATCAGACCAAATGCGATGGCGCCGCCACCGGCTGACAGCATCACCACCCAGGTCGCCTCGAACAGCACGGCCATACCGAAGTGCCGGACGAAGAAGTCGCGGCTCTCGGTCAATCGCGAGACCGTGACGAGCGGGTAGGTATCGGTAATCGCCAATGCTCTCTCCTCATCCGCGGGTGCATCACATCCTGACCGAACCGGGTCTCCCATACAGTTGAAAGCGGTGGTGAAGCCGAAGCGAAACTGGATCCAGGAAGAGCGACGGAAGACGCTCGGCGACTACACGTGCTTCTGCCTCGGCTGCGGCTCGGTGTGGCGTTACTTCCTCGAGCACGAGGCCGAGCTGCCCGCAGCCTGTCCCCACTGCGACGGCGAGACGCGCCACCGCTGCCCCGAGTGCGCGGCGCCCTTCCCCTCCGCGTTCGCCGTCGAGTGCGAGGAGTGCGGCGCGGCGATCAGGCCGCCCGAGGTGCTCGGCGTCCGGATCCGCAAGCCCGGCCGTTAGACGAGTTCGGCCAGATACGCATGCACTCCTGATACGGCCAGGGCACCGTCGCCGACCGCCGCGGCGACGCGCTTGACCGATGCGGCGCGCACATCGCCGGCGGCGAAGACGCCGGGAAGGCTCGTCTCGAGGGGCCTGACAGCACCAGCAGCTTGACCCGTGACCACGTAGCCCCAGTCATCTCGCGCGATCTCGTCCGGGAGCCACCCCGTGTGGGGCACGGCGCCGATCAGCACGACGAGCGCCGCGGCGTCGACCGTCTCCGTCTTGCCCGAGCCCGTGTCCAGAAGCTCGAGCCGCTCCAGGCGGCCCTCGCCGTGGGCTCGACTGACCTCCGTCGTGTAACGGACGTCCAGGTTCGGCGTGTTCCCGATCGCGTCGATCAGGTACTGGGACATGCTCGCGGCGAGCGATCGAGAGCGAACGAGGATCGCGACGCGCCGGGCGTAGCGGGCGAGGTGGAGGGCCGCCTGCCCGGCCGAATTCCCACCGCCGACGACGTAGACGTCCTCACCGGCAAACGCCTGCGCCTCTGACATCGACGCGCCGTAGTAGATGCCGGCGCCTTCCAGGTCGAGGCAGCCCGGGGCCTCGAGCCGCCGGTACTCGACGCCGAGAGCGAGGACGACGGCACGAGCGGAGACCTCCGCACCGCCGCCGGCGGTGCGCACGACGAATCCGCGCTCGCCCGGCTCGAGGGCGACGACCCGGCGAGCGACCTGCGATCGGGTGCCGAAGAGCCACGCCTGCTGGTAGGCGCGCTGGGCGAGCTCGCCGCCGCCGAGTCCGCGAGGAAAGCCGAGGTAGTTCCGGATCAGGGAGCTCGAGCCCGCCTGCCCTCCGACGCCGCCGCCGTCGAGCACGGTCGTACGGAGGCCCTCAGAGGCCCCGTACACCGCGGCGCCCAGTCCGGCCGGCCCCGCGCCGACGACGACGAGATCGGCGTCGTGCGCCTCGAGCTCGATCGGGAAGCCGCAGGCCTGCGCGAGCTCGGCTGCCGTGGGGTCGACGAGGACCGTGCCGTCCGCGAGCGAGACCGACGGCGTGGCGTCTCGCTCCGGCGCGATGACGACGTGGGGGATGCCCAGCCCGGCCAGGGTCGACTGCAGCTCGTGCGCGCGCCGCGAGCGCGGGTCCGCGACCACCTTCGCACCGGCCGGCCCTTCGCCCTTCAGCCTGGCCGACTCCTGCAGGAGCTCCGAGACCGTCCGGTGGAAGACCTCGTCCGGGGTTTGTGTGGGGCGGAGCACGTACAGGTCGATCCACCCCCGCGCCATCGCGCGCAGGACGAGCCCGCCCAGCGCGTGGTCTGCCCAGCCGAGCCAGGGGATCAGCAGCCCACGCCGGGCGGCCGGAAAGCGGGCGCGGACACCTGCGAGCAGCTGCGCGCCGCGCTCCCCTGCTGCGAGGCAGACCGCGACGTCGTCCCCTTTCGCCTGCGCCTGGTCGAGCGTCGTCTCCAGCTCGTCGATCGTGCAGCCGCCGACGGCGTAGTCCCCGCTGTAGCGCCGGCTGAGCTCGTCGAGGACGCGTGCGCGGTCCGCCGGATCGTCGTCGGCGACCACGAGCAGCGGCTTTCGAGTCGAGGCGGTCACAAGGCGCTCCGGCGCCAATCCTACGGCGGCTGCCAGCTCTAGAACATGCTGCCGATGATCTGCGAGAAGCGGATCACCGTGACGGTCTCGTCCTCCGCGACCTCGCGGTTGTACAGCTGGCCGAGGAAGCGGGACATCTCGTCGGGCCGCCGGATCTCGGGGTTGTCGTGCTCGATCTCGCGTGGGGAGAGCTCACTGATCCTCTTCACCTCGACCTTGTCGATCACCGCGTCGAAGATCTTCTCCCGCTGCCCGTAGCGCACGCCCACGAGCACCGTCACGATCATCCCCTTCTTGTACTTGCCGGACTTGTCGCCGAGCCGAATCGTCGCCGTCTTGCGATGCGTGCGGAGTTGGTCGGCGACCAGCGGTGAGTAGAAGTTGAGCGCGTACATGGCCACGGCCGAAAGATCATAGAGTCGCGAGCCTCGCGGCAGCCTTCTCGGCCATCTGCCGCTCGCCTCCGTACGCCAGCAGCCGCGGCGCCTCGTCCAGCGGCAGCCAGCGAGCTTCTGCGACCTCGAGCTCCATTCCGGGCGGCAGCGCACCGATCCGGCCGCTCCTGTACCGGACCAGAAAGAAGCTGACGACCTTGAAGATGCGCTCGCCCCCGCGGCTGTAGACGTAGCGCACGTCCCCGAGCTTCTCGACGAGTGCGCCGGCGAGCCCGGTCTCCTCAGCGATCTCGCGGACGGCGGTGGCGGCGCCGCTCTCACCGGCGTCGATCAGGCCTTTGGGGAGCGCCCAGACCCCCTCCGGCTTGCCGTTCGGGCGGATTGCCGCCAGCCACCAGCGCCCCCGCAGCCGCCGGACGAGCACGCCACCCGCCGAGAACTCCCGTGTCATCCCCACTTTGTAACAAGTGGCCTGGGCTGGTTGCGCTTGTCGCTTGCTCGCGGCATCGATACTGGTATAGTCCTGCTGGCACTCTCACCGTGAGAGTGCCAGAACGTGTCACAAAGTCTGACTATGAGGAGGCAACTCAATGGATCTGCAGCCTCTTGGTGACCGCCTGATCGTGGAGATCCTCGAAGAAGAGGAGACTACCGTCAGCGGCATCGTGCTGCCCGACACCGCGAAGGAGAAGCCGCAGCGCGGCCGTGTCCTCGCAGTCGGTCCCGGCTCTCGTGACGAGGACGGGGAGTACATCAAGATGGACGTCGAGGAGGGTGACGAGATCATCTTCTCCAAGTACGGCGGAACCGAGATCAAGCTCGGTGCCGACGACGTCCTGATCCTGCGCGAGACCGACGTCCTGGCAAAGGTCGTCGGCGACCGCGCCGCTGTCTAGTTAGTAGAGCCTAGGGAAACAGGAGGAAACACGAATATGGCTCACAAGGAGCTCAAGTTCAGCGAGGACGCACGGCGCTCACTCGAGCGTGGCGTGAACATCCTCGCGGACGCGGTCAAGGTGACGCTCGGCCCGAAGGGCCGCTACGTCGTGCTGGACAAGAAGTACGGCGCGCCGACGATCACCAACGACGGCGTCACCATCGCCCGCGAGATCGAGGTCGAGGACCCGTTCGAGAACCAGGGCGCACAGCTCGTGCGCGAGGTCGCAACAGCGACGAACGACGTCGCCGGCGACGGCACGACGACCGCGACAGTGCTGGCCCAGGCAATCGTGCGCGAGGGCCTGAAGAACGTCGCCGCGGGCGCCAACCCGATGGGGATCAAGCGCGGCATCGAGGCGGCAGTCGAGGCTGTCGTCGCGGATCTGAAGAAGCAGTCGAAGGAGGTCTCGGGCAAGGAGGACATCGCCCGGGTCGCCACCATCTCGGCGCGCGAGCGCGAGATCGGCGACGTGATCGCGGACGCGATCGAGAAGGTCGGCAAGGACGGCGTCGTGAACGTCGAGGAGGGCCAGACGTTCGGGCTCGAGCTCGAGTTCACGGAGGGCATGCAGTTCGACAAGGGCTACCTGTCCCCGTACATGGTCACGGATGCCGAGCGCATGGAGGCCGTGCTCGACGATCCGTTCATCCTGGTCGCGAACCAGAAGATCGGCTCCGTCAAGGATCTGCTGCCGATTCTCGAGCAGGTCATCCAGGCCGGCCGACCGCTGCTGATCGTGTCGGAGGACGTCGAGGGCGAGGCGCTCGCGACGATCGTCGTCAACAAGCTCCGCGGTACCTTCACGGCCGTCGCGGTCAAGGCACCGGGCTTCGGCGACCGCCGCAAGCGCATGCTCGAGGACATCGCGATCCTCACCGGCGCCGAGGTGATCACCGAGGAGATGGGCCTCAAGCTCGAGAACACGAAGCTCTCGCAGCTCGGTCGCGGCCGCCGCGTCGTGATCACGAAGGACACGACCACGATCATCGACGGTGCCGGCGATCCCGACGGGATCAAGGCTCGGATCAAGCAGCTGAAGGCGGAGATCGAGAACACCGACTCCGACTTCGA
>JAXIPI010000341.1:0-8837 GCA_045403015.1 Gaiellaceae bacterium
CACCACCCTCGTCGCAGCCGGGCGATGACGAGGCGTCCACCCAGAGCTGAAACTCGCGCGAGCCTACGCCAGATCAGTGGCGGAAGTGCCGGCGCCCGGTGAAGACCATCGCGGCGCCGGCACTCTCCACGGCAGCAATCACGTCTGCATCCCGCTTCGAGCCGCCCGGCTGGATCAGCGCGGACACCCCAGCATCGAGGGCGATCCTCGGCCCGTCGGGGAACGGGAAGAACGCATCGGAGGCAAGCACCGCGCCGTCGAGCGAGTGACCCAGCTCGTTCGCCTTCTCGACGGCGATCCGGACGGCGTCGACGCGACTCATCTGTCCCGCCCCGATTCCGATCGTCTGCAGGTCCTTCGCGATCACGATCGCGTTCGAGGACACGTGCTTGCACACGCGCCAGGCGAAGAGCATGTCCCCCCAGGTCGCTTCCGAGGGCTGCCCGGTCACGACTTCCATTCCTTCGCGATCCGCGACGTCAAAGTCGCGGTCCTGGACGAGCAACCCGCCGAGCACGCGCTTGTAGTCGCGTTCCGAGGCCTCGGCCGACCGTCGCTCCATGTCGTTGAGTAGTCGGATGGATTGCTTGCGGATGAGCGCCTCGACCGCGACCTCGTCGTAGCCGGGCGCGAACAGCACCTCTACGAACTGCTCGGCAAGCCGCTCGCCCAGAGCCGCGCTGACGCCGCGGTTGAGAACGACGACACCGCCGTAGGCAGAGATCGGGTCGGCGGCAAGAGCGCCGTCGTAGGCCTCCTCGATTGACGCCCCGACCGCGACTCCGCACGGGTTCGCGTGCTTGACGATCACGCAGGCCGGCAGCGTGAACTCGCGCACGGCCATGCGCGCCGCGTTCAGGTCGTTCAGGTTGTTGAACGAAAGCTCCCGGCCGTGCAGCTGCTCGACCCGGGCGAGCAGGTGCGTCCGCGCTCCTCGCTCCGAGTAGTACGCCGCACCCTGGTGGGGGTTCTCGCCGTAGGCGAGCTCCATCGCCTTCTCGAAGACCGGCACGAAGACGGGCGGGAACGCCTCGCGTCCCGCAAACCAGCCGGCGATCGCCGCCTCGTACGAGGCCGAGGTCGCGAACGCCGTCGCCGCGAGCCGGCGACGCGTCTCGTGTGAGACCTCCCCCGCCTCGCGTAGCTCGCCGAGCACGAGCTCGTAGTCGGCGGGCTGGCAGACCGGTGTGACATGCGCGAAGTTCTTGGCGGCGCCGCGGAGCATCGACGGCCCGCCGACGTCGATCATCTCGACGGCCTCCTCCTCCCGGACGCCGTGCTCGCGGGCGACCTGCTCGAACGGATAGAGGTTGACGCAGACGAGGTCGATGGTTCCGATCCCGTGCGCGTCGAGGGCGGCGAGGTCGCCGGCCACCTCGCGCCGCGCCAGGATGCCGGCGTGGATGTGTGGATGAAGGGTCTTCACGCGGCCACCGAGCATCTCCGGGAACTCGGTCACGCTCTCGACCGGCGTCACCTTGAGCCCGAGCTCCTCGATGTAGGCGGCCGTTCCCCCGCTGGCGACGAGCTCCCAGCCGAGCGTGTCGAGCCCCTTCACGAAGCCGTCGAGTCCCGACTTGTCCCAGACGGAGATCAGTGCACGCACAACTCTCTCACCACCTCGGGCAGCAGCCGGTGCTCGATCGCCTGGATCCGCTCTGTGAGCGTCTCGCGTGGCTCGACCGATAGAGGCTCCTGCCGGATGACGTCGCCGGTGTCGAGCCCCTCGTCGACGAGATGCACGGTGACGCCGGTCGTCTCGACACCGGCTGCCAAAGCGTCGTCGATCGCGCGCGCCCCCGGAAACTCCGGCAGCAGAGAGGGGTGCACGTTGACGATCCGGCCGGGGTAGCGCTCGAGAAAGACCGGAGTCAGGAGCTGCATGTAGCCGGCGCAGACAACGAGCTCGACTCCCTGCGAGGCGAGCCAGCCGGCCATGGCCTCGTCGCGCTTGTCACGGGAGCCGTAGGCGTCGAGCTCGAAGACTTGGGCGGCGATGCCGGCCTGCTCCGCCCGCGCGAGAGCGCGCGCATCTGCCCTGTTCGAGGCGACAGCCCGAACGGGCAGGCCGGCGTCGACCAGCGCCTGCAGGTTCGTACCCTCCCCGGAGACGAGGACGCCGATCATGCGCGGACGATCCTTCCGATCACGAGGTCGTCAGCCGGGTCCGGCAGGACGGCGCAATAGCCGATGCCGAGGTTGAAGACCCGGCGGGCTTCTTCCTCCTCGACGTGGCCCGCGAGCCACGCGAACACCGGCGGACGCTCCCAGGCGGCCCAGTCGAGCTCCGCCCGGAGCCCGTCCGGCAGGACGCGGCTCAGATTGCCCTCGATCCCCCCGCCGGTGACGTGCGCGAACGCGTGCGCTGACCCGCGCAGGCGCCGGACGTCGTCCAGATAGAGCCTCGTCGGCGCCAGCAGATCCGGGCCGTCGTAGTCCTCGACTTCCAGCACCGAACGGACGAGCGTGAAGCCGTTCGCATGGACGCCGGCCGAGGGCAGGCCGATCACGTAGTCGCCCGCGCGCACCGCCGAGCCGTCGATCAGCCGGTCGCGCTCGACGATGCCGACGCACGTCGCCGCGAAGTCGAGCTCGTCTTCGCGATAAACGCCTGGTAGCTCCGCGGTCTCACCCCCGATCAAAGCCACCCCCGCGGCGCGGCAGACCTCGGCTGCACCCTCGACGAGCTCGGCCACCTGTTCGAGGTCGACGCGGTTCGCAGCGACGTAGTCGAGCAGGATCAGCGGGTCGGCGCCGCACGTGATCACGTCGTTGATGCAGTGGGCCGCCATGTCGGCGCCGCACGCGCGCAAAGCGCCGCGCCGCCGGGCCAGCATCGGCTTCGTCCCGATCGAGTCCGTGGACGCTGCCAGTAGGCGATCATCGTCGAGCGGGTGAAGCCCCGCGAACGCGCCGAAGCCTTGCGCACCCGTGGACTCGACGGCTGCTCGCAGCCGCTCGACGATCCCTTCGGCGGTTGCGAGCGAGACCCCGGCGGCAGCGTACGTCCGGTCTTCGCTCACGGCCGCACTCTACGAGGTCGGCCGGAGTGCCTGTGGTCGATTGGCTTAGATCAGCAGCTCGGCCTGGAGCTGCGGACGCCCTTGCGGCCCGCCTGGAAAGAAGCGGACGATCGAGTCGCCGACGTGCACGTTCGTTCCGTCCTGCTCCGAATCGAGCAGCTCGGCCAGCACGGCGGCCTTCGCGTCGGGGTTGTCCGCGAGCAGATGGAGCTCGCCGAGCATCAGCTCGCTGCTCGCCGCGAGCACCTCGTCGAGCCACTCGCGGGGCGGGTGCACCTCGAGCCGGAACCCGGCGTTCGTCGCGATGAACGTGCGCCGGCCGGCGTGGGACTGAATGCGGAGCTCGCGTTCGACGGCGCGGTCGATCAGATCGGCGAACTCTTCCTCGTCGAGTGCGAGGCCGAAGTGGTCGACTCGCGGCACCTCCCATTGGCCCGGCTGGACGACGACGTTCACGGCCCCGCGCTCCAGCTCCGAGAGCCGCAGCTTGAAGCCGATCCTGTCGAGCTCCTCCCAGGAGATCCCGGCCTCGAACGACTGGTACTCCTCGCCGATCCGGCCGTGCCGGGCGACGAGGCCGAACGCGAGCTTGCCGACATAGCGCGCTTCCACCTCGCGGACCCGGCTCGTGACGAGGTGGTAGTGGAACAGCTTCACGTGCGTGATCCTAGGCTGCCGATGCGTCCTAGAGTGGAGAGGTGCTGACCGACTGGACGCTCGATCCCCTGCAGCTCGCTCCCGTCCTGCTCGCAGCGGTCGCGTATGCGATGCGGGCTCGCACGCTCCACCGCCGCGGGACACCCCTGGCCGGGTATCGGATCTTCCTCTTCGCGCTGGGGATCACGCTGCTCCTCGTCGCGTTCGCCTCCCCCGTCGCGGCGATCGGCGAGGAGGAGCTCTTCAGCTTCCACATGCTCCAGCACGTCCTGATCGGCGACCTGGCACCGCTCTGCCTGCTGGCCGGCCTCTCGGGACCGATGCTGCGGCCGCTGCTCGCGTTCCGGACCGTCGAGCGCCTGCGCGTGCTCGCGAACCCGCTTGTGGCGCTCCCGATCTGGGCGCTGAACCTCTATCTCTGGCACGTGCCGTTCCTCTACGAGGCGGCCGTCCGGCACTCATTCGTCCACGCGCTCGAGCACGCGTGCTTCTTCACCGCGGGAGTGATCATGTGGCTGCCGGTGCTCGAGACGCTCCCGGCGCCCGAGTGGTTCGGCACCGGGCCGAAACTCGCCTACATCGCCTGCGTTCGCGTCGTGGAGACGGTGCTCGGAAATATCTTCGTCTGGTCCGGCACGGTCTTCTACGGCGTCTACGCGCACGGCGACGAGCTCTGGGGGATCTCACCGCTCCAGGATCAAGGCCTCGCGGGCGCCGTGATGATGATCGAGGGCTCACTCGTCACGCTCGTCGCGCTCGCGTGGCTCTTCCTGCGCCTCGCGCAGGAGGGCGAGGTGCGCCAGGAGCTCCTCGAGCGCGGCCTCGACCCCCGCGCCGTGCAGCGGGCCGTGCGTTACGGCCGCGCGCAGGAGCTGGCCGGCCGACGCTGAACACGAACCTTCAGTGCGTTCGAGCGGCGTCCATCACGTCGACCTGGTCGTGTCGTCGATCGAGCGCAGCCTGCCCTTCTACCGCGAACTGCTGGCGCCGCTCGGCTACCACCGCATCGGCGAGGTCGAGGGCGAGCGCGGCGAGACGATCTGGTACCTCGCCGGTCCGGGCAGCGCGATCGGGCTCCGCCAGGCACAGTCGGAGCAGGAGCAACGTCTGGCCGGGGTCGACCGCTACAAGGTCGGGCTGCACCACCTGGCCCTCGAGGCCGTCTCGCGCTCGGTCGTGGACGAACGCTACGACTGGCTCGTCGCGTCAGGCGCGACGATCGAGTCACCGCCGAGCGAGTACAGCTATATCCCCGGTTACTACGCGGTCTTCTTCTACGACCCGGACGGGATCAAGCTCGAGATCGTCCACGTGCCGGGGTTGGCAGCGTAGGGCTCCTCGAAGGTGACCGACGCAGCGGGCCCTTCGACCTTCAGCTCTGCGACCGCACGCAGGCAGTCGGTCCGGCTCGCATAGAGCGTCGAGATCGCCGCCGTACCGCCGCTCTCACCCACGGCAGCCCACCACCACTGACCCGCATCGTCGTGGCGTATCACGATCCGCATATGTGAATGATCGGTAACTGACCGGACGGATACGACCCCCGAAAGTTTAGGCCCGAGGATCGGTCCGGACCGCGATCTAGGCCGATTTGCTGCGTTTTTCGCACCACGAGCCAGTTTTCAGCCCCGTCAACGAGTGTACGAATCCGACTCTCAACCGATAGAGATTCTGCAACCTGGGTAAAGCAGGCGGAATGGCCGCCGGCCTCGACCAAGGACGACTCGAGCTGCATCTCCCCGCGCTGGACAGGGCCGTGGCGGAGGCACGTGCGGCTGTCGACCGGATCGAGACCCTCGATTCCCATCCGGACGCACGTTTCGCCGTGCGCCTGCTGGTCAGCGAGCTGTTCACGAACGCGGTGAAGTACGGGCGACCCGGCGTTCGCCTGTCACTGGAGATCGCCGACAGCCGTGTCCGCGGCGAGGTAGCAGACCACGGCCACGGCTTTGCGGGTGATCACGTGTCGATGCCGAGCGAGGATGCCGAGTCGGGGCGAGGGCTCGCGTTCGTGGACGCGATGGCCGACCGCTGGGGCGTGATCCGTGACGGCGAGAACTGCGTCTGGTTCGAGCTCGACCTCTAGGCCGGCGACCGACAACATGGATGTGTTGATCGATCGCCCGTTAGGCGCCATCCACACTGAAGGCGAAGAGCTTGTTGTTGCCGTTGCCTCCCAGCCGTCGGTCGTAGCCCGAGCCCCAGTAGACGGTGCCGTCCACGACCGACGGGGCGGAGTTGACGGAGCTGCCGGCTGCGAACCGCCAGAGGATCTCGCCGGTCCTCCCGTCGAGCGCGAACATCTGATCCCCGGTTTGGGGCATCGACGACGCGTAGACGACACCGTTGGCGGACGTCACCGGGGCGAGGTCGTAGGCACCGACCGGATCTCCCACCTGCCAGAGGATCTTCCCGGTGGCCGGGTCGAGCGCCGCCCAGGAGCCGCCCGTGATGAACGGGCCTGACGTCACCCCTGCCTGCGTCAGCTGGTAGGGGACGTTGTGCTGGTTGGTGATCGGGACGTAGATGCGGTTGCCGTCGTACGCCGTGCCCCAGTTCATGCCGCCCTGGTCACCGCCCGGGCCGACGAGGGTATTCCAGATGAACCCGCCGGTCCTGGCGTCCAGCACGATGTAGACCCCGCTCTTCTCACCGACGCCTACGACATGGCGCCAGTGGTGGTTGATCTTCAGCCGGAAGACGTTCGCGCCGGATCCGCCGAGGTCCCAATTCTCGCCGTCGGTTTCGGGAGCACACCCCTTGACCTGGGGCGGGCGATTGCCGCATGCGCGCTCCCACGGCTCGTGTCCGAACACGCGGTATGACCACCGCGGCGCACCGGTCTCGAGGTCGAACGCGACGATGGACTTCCAGAAGGCTCCCGGCTGCTCGCACGACTCGTCGAAGCCGCTGGGTGCGGCCGCATTGCAGGCGTCCACGCTCGCAGGCTTCCTGTACGGCTGGCCGAACGTGCCGTAGACCAGCCCGAGCGACACATCGACAGCGGGTGGCGAGAACATCGTTGCGCCGGCGTAGCCCGTGGGAACACCGCCGTTGTCCGGCACCGAGTACGTCCGCCACAGAATCTCTCCAGTCCGTGCGTCGAGCGCGACGATCGCGCCGCGGAAGGTCGAGGTCGGCCCACCGGCTCCGTTCGCCGAGACGCCCGTGATCACCATGTTGCCGACGAGCGTCGGCGAGCCGGTCATGGCCGCTCTCGGGTCGGCGTGAATCTGGGTCTTCCAGCGCAGTGCCCCGGTCCTCGTATCGATCCCCAGCATGTTCGGGCCTGCGTTCGGGCTGCCCTTGATGATCCCGACAACGAGGGTCTTGCCCACGACCGACGGGCTCGTGCGGGCGAAGTCACCTGCGAAGCCGGTGTAGTCAGGGACGGAGTGCGACCAGACCGTTGCACCGGTCTCGGCGTCCAGCTTCCAGAGCGTGCCGCCGAAGTCCCCGAAGTACACCGCGCCCTTCACGACCGCCGGGGTCGCGGAAACGTCGCCGGTGGTGGTCGCAATCCATTTCGGCGCCAGGCGGCTCACGTTCGAAGGCTTGATCCTGTGCTCGAACGGTTGGTTGCGGGTATTCGCCGCGTCGCGCCCGATCGTCGGCCAGTCGCGTCCGCCGGCGGTAGCAAGTACTTGTGTCGCGCCCGTGAGCGCGGCGAGCGTCGCAATCGCGAACACCAACCGCCTCGAGCTCGAGCGCATGCCTCCGCGCTTTCTCGTCACCATCGTGTCCTCCAGTCGAGTCTGAAGCCATCGGCGATCGACGCCGGTGCCTGGGGACTACCTCGTGGAAGTCTAAGGGGGGTGCGGCACTGTTCGTAGTCGTTATCGGGTGGGCACTCGGAGCGCGCGCGTCTGTGCGCGGGCTTCACGCCACCAGATGAGCTCGTAGGCGTGAAGTCCGACCCAGACGGTTGTCACCAGTGCGAGCGCGACGAGCGCCGGCACGACGACGGCCACCGGCCACAGCAAGGCGCAGGCGATCGCGGCGGTCAGGCGTCCGCCCCCGAGCGTGCGTGCAACGCGCACGCGGAGTGCCACGTAGGCAAAGAGGTACAGCGCGGGGCCACCGCAGAGCCCGAGCGCCGGGATCGTCGCGAGCTCGCCGTCGACGTCTGCGAGCGTCTTCTTCATCGCAAACGCGAAGAGAACGACTCCGGCCACCATCGGCAGATGCAGGTAGGTGAAGATGTCGCGCGCGAGTGCGGTCCGCTCGACGCCGCTTCGGTCGCTCAGGATCTGGTGCGCACGGATCGGGAAGAAGTCGAAGTACGCCAGCCAGAACGAGGTCGCGACGGCAAACCCGAGCACAGCGGCGACCATCACCCCGGTGCTGAGTCCGCTGTCCCTCTCGCCCAGGCCGATCGCGACCAGGGACTCGCCGATCGCGATGATCACGATCAGCCCGTGACGTTCGACGAAGTGCGGCGGTTGCACGCGCCAGCCACGAATCCCGCGGACGAGCGGCGAGAGATAGCCGATCGCGAGCGCAGCCAGCCAGAGAATCGGCTTGAGGCCGCCGTCGACGAACCCCGCGACGATGATCAGAGCGGCGCCGGCCAGCGCCGAGGGAGCGACCCGCAGGATCGCCGCCAGCAGGTCGGGGTCGTTACGTGCTCCGAGCGCGTACAGCGTGAGATGCATGACGATCACGATCAGGAAGGCCATCCCGAACAAGACGCCGTGACTGCTGAACGCGTCCGGCACGGCAAGCGCGGCGACGAACATCGCCCCCATCGCAACCAGCATCGCTCCCCACACCGCTCCCACCTCGGGATCGACCGTGTTCGTCAGCCAGGCATAGGCCGCCCACGCCCACCAGAGCGCACCGAGAATCAGCAGACCGTGCCCAAGCCCACTCCACGTCGGATTGTCCGACAGCACCGTCGTGACCTGCGTGAACGCGAAGACGAACACGAGATCGAAGAAGAGCTCGAGCGGCGTCACGCGCTGTTCGCGCTCAGCGTGCGGCTCACCCACACGGAGACGCTATCGCGAACCGATCGCAACCACGGGTACACCACCTTCGGAAGGGCTGATGTGTTGAACTGCGGTCCTCGGCTGTCCAGCGGTCGGACTCGGGCCGGGGGGTGGCTTCCCCCCGGCCCGTGGAGTGCTACGAGCGACGCCGGACTGTGCTGCTTAC
>JAXIPI010000071.1:0-12965 GCA_045403015.1 Gaiellaceae bacterium
CGCACCCGCCAACGCGAAGTCGCTCCGCGAGCAACCCGTGACGACGACGCCCACGCCCTAGCCGTGCCCCGCGTGCATCGCGGACATCGCGCCATCGGCGAACCAGCCACAGATTGAGGGCAGAACCTGCCCTATTTGTCCGTTACGTTTTGAACCTCGAGCGACGGGCGGGTCTGTCGGCGCGGCAGTGTGCGGCGGCGGATGGTGACGAGACAGTAAGGCTGACCCCAGAAATGAAGCTTGGTGTCCTGATCGTCGGGCAGGAGGGCGTCACCTGGGATGACTGGTGCGCGCTCGCCGATGCGTGCGAGCGCTTCGGGATCGAGACCCTGCTCAGTGGGGATCACTACCTCTCGCAGAACGACGAGGTCGGCAACGTCTCCCACGACGCCTGGACGACGATCGCCGCGTTGGCTGCGAGGACCTCCAGCCTGCGCCTCGGGACCTTGGTCACCCCGGTGACGTTTCGGCCGCCGGCGCTGCTGGCGAATATCGTCGCGACCGCCGACCACGTCTCGGGCGGCCGGGTCGAGCTGGGGCTGGGCGCGGGCTGGATGGAGCGAGAACATGAGGCGTTCGGCTTTCCCTTTCCGGAGATCCGTATCCGTCGAAAGATGTTCGCCGAACAGCTCGAGATCGTGCACAGGCTATGGACCGAGGAACGCGTGTCCTTTGCCGGCGAGCACTACACGCTCGTTGATGCCCCGGGGATGCCGAAGCCGCTGCAGTCCCCGCATCCGCTGCTCGTGGTCGGTGGAAGCGGTACGCGCGGCACTGCGATTCCGGCGGCGCACTTCGCCGACGAATACAACACGGCCTGGATTGAGCATCCAGGAGAGTTCGCCGCCATCCGGGAGCGGGTGCTTGCCGCCTGTACCGAGGTCGGTCGCGACCCGGCGACTATGCGCTTCTCCATCGCGATCCACTCCGTCGTCGGTACGAGTCGCGACGAGGCGCTGGAGAAGGCGCGTGCGATCTTCGCGTTGAGGCCGCGTGAGCAGGGGTTCGACGACTGGTTCGTGAGCGGCGCCGAATCCCGACTTTTCGGATCTGTCGACGAGGTCGGAGAGCAGCTTCTCTCCTACGCGGAGCAGGGCGCTGATCGTGTGATGCTGATCCACAGCCTGCACAGAGATCTCGATTCGATCCAGCTGATCGGCGAGCGCCTAGTCCCTGTTCTCAGTCAAGTGGGTGGGGTGGCTGGTCATACTCGGACGATGTCGCGGCCGGCGTAGGCGTAGTCGCACGGGTGTCCTCGGTTGCACACCGCGAGATTCAAGCTCAGGCGTGGATGCGGCTGGCAGCTTCGGCTGAGCTGATCACCGGGACGATCTCGAATTCCACGAGGTCGCTCCACTGGCTGATCCACTGATCGAAGAGGCTCGCGTTCTCCGTCTCCATCAGCTGAAAACAGCGATCGAGGCTGCGCTCGTCGATCCAGCTCTCCACGTACTCGAGGCCCGGCGGCATCATGCGACCTCGCTCCGTCGCGCGTGCATAGACGGGACCAGGCCCTTCCCTATAGGTCTCGATCACCATGTACCGCACATTCCCTCCTCTACCGCGAACGACAACGACGCCACCGAACAGCCTCATGCGCCGGCCCACCGACCGGAAATGGCTGACCGCGGCGGGCCGCGTCTCGGAAGCTGCTCTCACGGAGCAGCAACAGGAGCGCCGAAAGCAGGAGCCAGCCGTCACACCCAGGCTGATTTCGTCATCCACAATGCGTCGGCCGAGAACGGAGGGACACGAGATGATCGTCAGATATTGGAGGGGACTGAGCAACACGGACACCGCCTCTGCCTATCTCGACCACTTGCGAACCGAGACGCTCCCGCAACTACGAGCAATAGACGGTCACCGCGGCGCATACGTGTTGCGCCGCGAAACGGGCGACGCCGTCGAGTTCGTCGTCCTCACGCTCTGGAACTCGCTCGAGTCGGTGCGAGCCTTCGCCGGCGATGACTACGAGGCGGCGGTGGTTCCTCCCAAAGCGCGCAGCCTCCTCATGAGCTTCGACGAGCGGTCACTGCACTACGACGTGGCAATCGGCCCTGAAAGCGCAACCTCGGAAGCGACGGTGCCTGAGCACAATCCAACCTCGACGGGTGATAACAGCTCGCCGTGATCGGTCTCGCGGCCCGAGAGCATGGTGCGCTTGTGGAGCCGAGCGGGCGCAACTGGTGGCAACCGGTGTGGCAAACGCCACCGCGCTCTTCGCTGTCCGGTGCGGGCTAGTGGCGGTGATGGGTGTCGGTGGCGATGGCGCTGGAACCGAGGTCGTCGGAGACGCCGGCGGCCAGGCGCGGCCACTGCGAGATCGGCCGGCCGCCTGGCCGACCGACGGAGCGGCCGTGCTCATCGGTGCGCATCTGCTCGCTGCGCGTGTCGAGGTACAGCCGCGGCCAGCCCTCCGGGGAGTCCTCCCAGGACTCCTGGCGCCCGTAGACAGTTAGGTCGAGCATCGCGTACGAGCTACCCATTGTCTCGTTGCCCCTGCCGGTGGTCCAGTAGGTCTCGAAGACCTGGTCGCCGTCGCGCAGGTAGCACACGTTCATCCCGAAGTGCCGCCCGGAGATGAGCGCGTCGCGCGAGGTCTCGGGCACCGAGTAGAACGGCATCTCCCAGCCCAGGAACTCCCGGTAGCGGTCGCTCTCCGGGGACGGTCCCTGGCAGAAGACCGCGAACGTCACGTTGCGCGAGTGCAGGTAGGACAGCTCGCGCACCTGCGCGTTGTCCTTCGTGCAGCCTTCGCACTGAACGGCGGCCGGGGCACCGTCGTACCACATCATGTACGACGCGAAGAGCTGCGTACGTCCCTCGAAGGTGTCGATCAGGCGGACCTCGCCGGCCGGTCCGACCAGCGGCGTGGTCGGGTCGACCTCGACCATCGGCAGTCGTCGGCGGGCCGCGGCGATCGCGTCCCCCTCGCGGGTGTGTGCCTTCTCCCGGAACCGGAGCGCATCGATCTGCTCCTGCCAGGTCTCGCGGTCGACGATCGTCGGCGTTGCGGTCATGCTGGTCTCCTTCGTTGCGTGATCCGGGTGGTCTCGGATATAGACCGTCGGCCCACCGGAAACTCATCGGACGCCGGTCGGCGCAACGTCACGGCGGTCCGAGCATGACGGGCTATGGCGGAGGCGCGAAGAGGTCGCCCGCGTATTCCTTTTCTAGACCGGCCCGCCGGGCGTTGGGGTTGTCGTAGTCGACGACCCCGATTGGGGCGAGGTCGTCAACCTCGACGTTCGGGGTGATGCGTAGCCGGTTTCCGTCCGCGCTCGTCCTGAACCCCTTAGCGCTGTGATTTTTGCTCCAGTCGCGGCCCCAGAAGGATGTCGACTCGAGGCGGTCGGCAACGTGCCCTATCCGCTTCAGCCAGCTCCCGTAGGGATCGGCCGGCGCCAGGTACTCGGGCGCGTCGTTCACGTCCTCTGCGTCTCCGAGCCGTCTCAGTTCGGTCCCGAACGCTTGCATCGCGGCTTTGCTGCTGGAGAACCGGCGGCTCTTGATCGCTGTGAGCGCGTTGGCGACGAGCCCGCACGAGAGATCGAACGCTCGCTGGAAATCCGCCACGTGTTGCAGCTCTCCCTTACGCACGCCCTGCTGCTCCTTGGCGGTGATGCAATACGAGACTTGCCAACCTTCCCGCGGGTTGGCCGGCGGGGCCGGGTTGAGGCCCTTGAAGGTGATCTCGTCTTTCGTCAGGTTGCCGCCGGAGGCACCCCATCCACCGCCGAGGTCGTACTCACCGACCTTCGGGATGAAGTACCGCGACTCGGGCTTTGCTGCTGCCCCCGCCGAGGCGATTTCGACCTGCTCCGCGTCTTCGATCAGCCTGAATTCGGGCACCGACCACTGTGCGTACTCTGACAAGGTCTCCCCGAGTGGCTCTGCACCCGTGCCCAACCTGTCGGGATCCAACGCCGCCAGGTTTTCCTGGACCATGAAGCGCTTGTCCGCCGCCTCGGGTCCGCCGAGCAACCAAGCGACCGCACGGTTACCCGCCGCGCTCTGCAAGGCGAGCACCGACGTAGCGAGGCCCGCCTCCCGGGCTCTCGGCTTGGCCGCGGTGCCCGCTCGCCCGAGTTCGCTCGCCGTCTGGCCAGGCACAGCCTGAGCGCTGACCAGCCGGGGAATCGTTTGGTTCCGCAGTTGGTCGAGGACCGGAGCGTCAGCGCGGTCGCGCGTACCCGCCCTTCTCGAACGAGGTCACAATGTTCAGGTACGCGTCGGGAGTCACTTTCACGTCACCGGCGAACGGATGGTCGAGGGAGACAATCAAGAAGAGGACTAACGCAAGCAGTCCTGCCACAGACCCGATCATCGCGCCTTGCAGCAGCGCGCTCGGAATCTCGAAGAGATAGAGGTACGCGATCGTAACGACGCCGCCGATGACGAGCATGAACCACATGATCGGCGGGATCGACGTCTTACTGCTGATCAGCCGAAGCCGGCGGTCCTGCCCGAGGTCGTTCAGCCTACCGATCGACTCGTCGTAGAAGCGCGCCTGTTGGTCCGTTCGCGGGCTGAAGTCGTAGTAGCCACCCCAGACGCGCCGGTACGCCTCGGCGGTGTCGGAGCTCGACTCGCCCTGCGCCATCGTCGTCCATTCGTCGTCGATCACCGACTGCGTGTACGCGATGAGCCGTCTCTGGATCTCGGTGCGGGCCGGACTCGGGAACGCGTTAGCGTCGCGGAGGAGATTGCTGATCTTCGTCGACTCCTGATCCGTACGATCCTGAGCTTCATTGAACTGCTCCCACACGAGCACCACGAGGAAGGCGAGGAGCACCGTATACAGAACGCCGACCGCAGAGAACATCACCGCGACCGCGTCCTGGCTGTGCGCGAGTCGTTCTCGCGGCAACCTGCGGGCGACCGCCAGCGCTGCGAGCGACACGCCGACGGTCCCGGCGACGATGAGCGTCCCAAGTACCAGGGTCGACACGGTCCGCCTATCGGAGCTTCAGCACGCCGAGCAGCAGCGCGCCCGGGGTGCAACTCCGTCCTCCCGAGTTTTTGCAGCTGACGGTGAGCGTCAGCTTCTCCCGTGCCTTGAGCACGATCGGCGCGGCGAACGTGATCGGAAGGTCGCCGGCGCTCGAGGCGTCGAGCCCCTCGACGAGTAGCGGCTGCGCCCCGCGTGAGAGCGTGATCGTGCCCGTATCGCCCGCGGGGTTCTGGAAGATCACGTCCGTCAGCTCGTACGATGTCGCGTTCGCCGGGACCGTCAGGACGGCGCACGTCGACGCCGGCTGACACGACCGCGAGAGCCGCTTCCAGGTCGGTGTGCCGTTCGGCCCGGTCGGGTCGGGCGGCTTCGCAGGATGGAAGCCGGAGACGAAGACCGACGGTGAGCACGGGCCTTGCGTGCACGAGACCCTGACTGCGAGCGATTCGTCGCCCTGTAGGAGAAGCGGGGTCGACGGCTTCACGTCGACGCCGGTCACACTCGCGAGCGGCTCGACGAGGACGGGCTGGCCGCCGAGTGTCAAGGTCAGCATGCCCTTGCCGCTGCCCGGGTTGCCGACGAGAACGTCGGTGACGTAGAACGTCTGTGAGGGAAAGGGCTGCGCCGTGAACGGTTGCGGCGAGGTGCAGCTCGGCGTGCAGTCCGCCGGGAGCGCCAGCTGCTGTCCGAACGGCGTTCCTGCAAACGGCGGCGTTGCGGCCTGCAGCGCCTTCGCGGCCGTCCGCGACGCGCTGTTCGCCTTCTCGCCCGCGTCGGCGGCGGCAGCGGTCGCCGCCGCGGCCTGCTGCTGCGTCTGCTTCGCGTCCTCCTGAGCGGCGCTTGCCGCCTGCTTCGCATCCTTCCGCGCGAGAGCCGCTTGTCTCGCAGTCTGCCTGCGTGCCTTCACCGCGTCCTGATGGCCGACGTTGATCGACTTCAGCGTCAGTGCGTTCGCCCTCGCCGTCTGCTGCGCCGACGCGAGATCCCCCGCCGTGGGATTTGCCTGCGGCCTGAAAATCGCCCAGAGGATCACGCCCGCGATCACGAGTGCGCCGATCGGCAACAGCAGCGGCGGCAAGACCGAGCGCTGCATGTACAGCCCGTCGACCGGCGGAACGGGCTCGTCCGACGCGAGCGGCACCGTCTTGCCGTCGACCGTCTTGCGAGGGAAGGCGACGAGGACCTTGAACGGGGCGGCGCGCGGTGGGCCGAGCAGGAACTTCCGCCGCGGCTTCACCTTGACCTTCGTGAACGCGGCGGTTCCGGGCTCGACGACGAGTTTCCGGGGGGAGAAGGTAACTTCGAGGAAGTTCTCGGCGTCCTCCGCATCGAACGTCGCAATCGCGGCGCTGTTGCCGAAGTTGTCGACAGCGAGACGATGCTTTCCGGAGAAACGCCCGCGCGACGTTCGCGGCAAGAGCTGCGCAGCCGCCTTGTGGAACTTCGCGATGTTGAGCAGTCCCGCCTCGACGGCCTCGACGTCTTCCTTTTCCTTGCGCCCGTCCTCCATCGCGACGTAAGAGGAGACGAGTAGGCCGTAGGGAACAAGTCCTGCCGCCGTTCCCGAGTCCGCCGGCGGACTGAACGTCACTTCGACCTCGCCGTTCGCGTTCGGAAGCAGGTCCAGCTTCGGTGGGCTGTCGTGCGCCTTCCCAACAACGCGAATCCCGGTCCACCGGCTGGGCTCGCCGAGGACGCGGAAGGTGAAGTTGTTGACGTCGTCGCCGGTGTTGCTGACTCTGAACCGCGCGACGGCCTCTTTGCCCGGTTCGACCGGCAGTTCCTTCAGGAGGCCGACGGGCTTCACGCGGGCTGGCATCGGGGCGAGACTAGGCGCGCGCGGCGGCGAGGCCTAGGCCTCCGAGGGAACACGCATGGGCAACCGCAGCTGCCCCTTGAGTCAGCGTTGAGTGCCGCCATAGTGTCGGGTGTGATGCTTTTGCGGTCGACGAGTCACAACCCGAAGGGGCATCATGACGTCTCCCATCCGCGTCCGTGTTCACGCGAGCGACCGCCTCTCCGAAGCGGGTGTCACAGCCGAGTTGAAGGAGTGGCCCGAAGTGCGCGTCGTGGGCGACGTCGACGAGGCGGACGTCGCGGTCGTCATAGCCGACGACATCGACGAGGACGCAGTACGCATGATCCGCGCCGCACAGCGCGGGGATGGCGACCGCGCCGTGCTCGTCGCGACGCGGATCGACGACCGTGGCTTGCTCGATGCGGTCGAGGCGGGCGCGTGCGGGCTCGTGCGCCGGAGCGAGGCGAACGGCCTGGCGATCGTCGCCGCCGTACGCACCGCTGCGCGCGGTGACGGTTCGTTGCCGAGCGACCTCCTCGGCCGCCTGCTCATGCAGGTCGGGAAGCTCCAGCGCCAGGTACTGACCCCACACGGGCTTTCGTTCGGCGGACTCTCGAAGCGCGAGGTCGCGGTGCTGCGCCTGATTGCCGAGGGGTTCGACACACGCGAGATCGCGCAGCAACTGTCCTACTCAGAGCGGACGATCAAGAACGTCATCCACGACGTGACGACGCGGCTGCAGTTGCGCAACCGCTCGCAGGCCGTCGCCTACGCGCTGAGGGAGGGGCTCATCTGAGGGCAAGGCCCGCGGCACGAATCGGCGCGGTCAGGCAGGCCCGTTGGACGACGTGAACACCCACGCCAACAGAACCGTGAGCCCCAGGCCGAGGACGGCCAGCCGCTGAAAAGCGGTGTCGATCCGGCTGATCCGTGCGACGGTCGCCGGCTGATCGACTTCCGATGCCACCGCATAGCGGTAGGCACCCCAGCAGAACAGGATGAAGAGTGACATCGAAACGATGTATGCGAAGGCATAGAGCCAGTCCATGAACGTGAGGTAGGACAGCGAAGGGATTTCAGAACGATAGGTCTGCTGCATGAAGATCAGCGTCAAGAGCGCCGTGGCGGGTATGGCGAGGCGAACGTCCCCCATCGAGCTCGGGAGGCTCGGGGACACAAGAACAAACGCGAGGATGATGAGCACTGGCAAGACGTGCTGAAGGAAGGCTGACCAGAAATCGGTCTGATAGCGGATGCTGTATTCAACTCGGCCGAAAGCGGAAGGATCTCCCATGCCGAAGTTCGTGGCGTACTGATGTCTGGTCGGCGCGATGGAGCTCCCAGTCAGCTTGAATCCGTTGATTTCAGCGAACTCACCGACCAGAGACTCCTCATTCTCCGGATACGGTTTCAGATACACGCAGTTTGGTCCTTGCTTTTCGCATGACAATGGATCCGGCCGTGTTTCGACGATGACAGGTAGATCGAACGTCTCGAACGGAGACCTACGCAGGTTCAAATCATCTACGTAGAATCGTCCTGAAAACTTGAACAGCTGGAAAAATTTGATCGCGTTGCGCTTGTCGACCGGCTCAAGCTCGTGGCCGTTGCGATCCAGAGGTA
Organism: Gaiellaceae bacterium; assembly: GCA_045403015.1. Taxonomy (GTDB): domain Bacteria; phylum Actinomycetota; class Thermoleophilia; order Gaiellales; family Gaiellaceae; genus Gaiellasilicea. The sequence continues at coordinate 8,376 of JAXIPI010000071.1, forward strand.
TCGGCGCAGCGCTATCCCGTTCTACGTCGGGCGATGCGGCCTCGACCACGTTCTTGAATTCAACGATCTCTTCGAGTTTTAGCGGTTCGTCCTTGATTATCCTCTGGATGGCTCTGGGCCATCTCAGCCAGTACCAACCCTCCACGAAGTACACCTTGTCCTTCATGGAGAACTGGTGAATGTTCACGATATGGAGGCCCACCTCGATTGTGTGCTCCCGCCACCGTTTGTCGAACACCACCGGCTCGGATGACTCCTGAACAGCGTCCGGCGGGGAAGCGGGGACGGCCCGCTCGGCGATGCCAAGCAGCAGGACCGTCAGAGCCACGATCGCTCCGACGGCGCTGAGCCAGACGCGGCGTGTCCTGAAGCCGGTCGTCGAGCGGGGCGTGGACCCTCGCGTGCCTCCCTCACCTGACCTCTGCCGCTGCTCCCGACGCACGACCCTCCGATCTAGTGGCCGCGCCCCACTCTCACACTCCATAGACGCAGCCGCAACAAGCGCCGTCCCGATCTGCCCGATGGGGCAAGACGAAATCGTTCACGTCGGCCGCGTCGTGGAGCTATCTTTTTGCCTCGTTCAAACGGCGAACTATGACCTTGTAGGGCGCAGCCGCTCCCGGATCTTTCGACAGCGACAGGACTTTGCGTCGGAGATCCGCCTGCATGGAATCGAACGCTGTTTTGGCGGCCGCGAAGCCCTTGAGGAATTCCGGCAGAGCCCACAGAATACCCGATGATTCGCCGATGCTGAGCACAGGGAGCATCCATTTGACTGTTTTCTCCGCCCATTCGTCAGGTTTCTTATAGATGTCTATCTCTTTCCACGTGACGTCTGCGACTGTCAAGTGGGTCGTAGGATCGACGATGTCTAGTGAGACACCCTCCTCCGTGCCGAGCTTGAAGTCGACGTTCTCTAGGTTCACGCCGCTCAGGTGGAAGCGGTCAGTGTTCGAAACCAGCATGTCAAAGGCCGCCATCTTCCCGAACTCGTTCCAAAGCGGCGAGTTGTGGGTGATCCCGGTCACCGCCTTCGGGCGCGGGGGCGGCGTATCGGTCCCGGTCTGCTTGTAGCTGCGGTCGCCGGTGGGTTCGTACTTGTATTGGGGCTGCTGCTGGCGCCGCTTTTGGCTGTCGAGGCCAGCCGCCTTAAGCAAGTTCGCGCCGACGTCGATGCTTTCGAGCTTGAGCGGGAAGAGGTTGACCATTTCCTTGTCTCCGTCCAGCGCGCCCTTTGTGCTCGTCTGAAGGACAGCCAGATCGGTTCCCTTTGCGGATACAGCCGTCGCCGGGATCTTTGCGATCGCCAGCATGTCGTCCCTCGACAGCTCTGCGGACTTCGGAACGCTCTGCAGTACTTGGGCGGCGAGCCATCGCAGCGCTGCCGACCGGTCGCCGTATTCCTTCTTGGGCTCCGAGCCCATCGATTCGAACTTCACGACGACCTCGTCCTTGGCTTTGCCTGACAGAATGAAGACGAGCTTGTCGGGAACTTGGCGCACTTTGGTGACCTCGTCGGGGGCGATCGGCGTGTCATGGGCGAGCACACGCTGAATTAGCCGCGTTCCCCCGTTGGCAACCGGCCTTCCTCCGAGCTGCGGCGGATGCGTCCGCGCGAGCTGCCCGACCGCCCTGTTGCCGGCGCTGCGCTGCAGCGTGAGCATGGCCTGTGCCTTGGGCGCATGCGGAGTTGCGGATGGTTGTTCGGGGCGCTGCTCCGGCTGCTTACGCTGGCTCGGCCGAGCCTTCTCGAGTTCGCCCACAGCACCCTTTCGCTGGACTGCTGACCACCCTCGCACCACTCGCAGTCCCCGGCAAGAGGATGCCGGACGATCTGCTCGATTGGGCAAACGGGCTCGGGTGGCCGGGGTCAGCCGGTCATGACCCTCCCTCAAGGTCCTCGCCGCCGCTGACCCTCACACCCCGCACCGATCGTGACAAGACCACAACGCAGCCCGGCGTGCCCGATCGGGCAACGAGGTCGGCGCGAAAGACCGGCCGGGCAACGCTGCCGCCTCGATGCGTCACACGCGACGCTCGCGTAGGTGATCCACGAGATCGACGAGTCGCTTCGCCGGCTCGTGCTCCGCGATGCCGTCAACGGCTCCGGAGTGGAGCTGAGCTTCGACGCGCCTACGAAGGAGTGGGCGGCGCGGCGCAACACGCCCACGATCAACGTCTACCTGTACGACATCCGCGAGGATCTCGCGCGCCGCGAGGTCGAGTACGAGGAGCTCCGCGACGGGGACGGCCGCGTGACAGAGCGACGGCCCCCACCGCGGCGTTACACGCTGTCGTACCTCGTCACCGTCTGGACCCAGCGTCCCGAGGACGAGCACAGCGTGCTCTCGTCGCTGCTCGCCTGCTTCCTCCGCTACGACCGGTTGCCCGAGGACATTCTGACGGAGGCGCTCGCCGGTCAGCCCTACGCGATCCGCACCACGGTCGCATTGCCGCCGCCCCAGGACCGTGCGCTTGCAGACCTCTGGTCGGCGCTCGGCGGCGAGCTGAAGGCGTCGCTCGATCTCGTCGTCACCGTGCCGTTTGACGCCGGCCGCGTGCTCGAAGCAGGCCCGCCTGTCCTCGTCCCACCGGAGATCGTGGCGCAGGATCGCGGCGACGCCGGCGCACGCGAGACCGTCGGCGGGCAACGACGGAGTTCGACGGGCGCACCGTGAGCGCGACTGCCTCGCGCGCAGCCGACTCGTCGCTTAGGCATCTCTACGCCAGGCTCGGCGCTCTCGACGACCATGTTCGCGCCGCCGTCGAGCGACGTCGGGCCGGCATCCACGGCCCTGACGATCCTTTCCGCGGTCTCTACGTTTCGGAAGAGGACGTCGACCGCCTGCTCGCCGGCCCGGTCGAGTCGCTCCAGGCGGTCGCCGGCGAGGACGTCCGCCGCATCGAGGTGGAAGCCGATGCCATCGCGGCCGACGGTGCCGATCTGAGGCTCCGGCGGCTCGCGGCGAGCTTCGAGCTCGAGCACGTCGACGTCGACCTACTACTCGTCGCTCTCGCCCCCGACGTCGACGCACGATTCGAGCGCCTCTACGGCTACCTCCACGACGACGTGTCGCGCCGCCGCGCGAGCGTTGGACTCGCCCTCGAGCTCGCCGGCACCGGGCTTGAATCCGCAGGCGGGCGCCATCGTCTCACGGCAGGCCCGCTCGTCACCGGCGGTCTCGTCGTGGTCGAGGACAGCGAGCGGCCGTTCCTCACACGCTCGTTGTCCGTTCCCGACCGCGTCGCAATGCACCTGCTCGGCGATGACCACGCCGATCCGGCACTCGTGCCGTTCCTTGCGCCCGTCCATCCGTGCCGGAGCGGCGATCCGACCGCGCTCGCACGCGTGCTGGATGCCGGCGCGACCCTCGTGCACGTGCGCGAGCGCGGCACCTCGGCCGGGCGTGCGCTCGCGGGTGCCGCCCTCGCACAGGTCGGGCGCGGCACCGTCGCGCTCGACCTCGCAGTGCTCGACGGCGCGGACACCGTGGCGGCGCTCATGCTCGCGGCGCTGCGCGAGGCGCGCCTGCGCGGTGCCGGGCTCGTTGTCGGACCCGTCGAGCGGCTCGCGGAGCTCGACCGGACGGCGCTCCGCCGGCTCGCCGAGACGGCATGGCCGGTCGTCCTCACCGGTGGGAAGACGTGGGACCCGAACTGGAGCCGGAGCATCCCACTCGTCGTGGAGATCGACCCGCCCGGACACGACGCGCGCGCGGAGATGTGGCGGGACGCCCTCAGCGACGAGCTTCCAAGGGGGCTCGACGCCGCGGCCGCCACCGAGCCGTTCCGGCTCGGGCCAGAGCAGGTCGACCGCGCCGCGACCGCAGCCCTCCTCTCGGCCGCGTTTGCCGACAGGCCGCTCGAGGCCGGCGACCTCCAGGCGGGCGCGCGCTCGCAGAACGCCGCTGGGCTGGAACGTCTCGCTCGCCGAATCCGGCCGCGTGTCGGCTGGGACGACATGATCCTGCCTGAGCGCACAGCCCGTCACGTGCACGAGATTGCGGAGCGGGCCGGCCAGCGCGAGCGCGTGCTCGAGGAGTGGCAAATGGGCAGTCGGCGTGCCGGCGACCGCGGCATCGTCGCACTCTTCTCCGGCGAGTCCGGCACCGGCAAGACCATGGCCGCCGAGGTTCTCGCGGGCGCGCTCGGCCTCGACCTCTACACGATCGACCTGGCGACGGTCGTCGACAAGTACATCGGTGAGACCGAAAAGAACCTCGACCGCATCTTCGCCGAGGCCGACAGCGTGAACGCGGTGCTGTTCTTCGACGAGGCGGACGCGATCTTCGGCAAGCGCTCGGAGGTGAAGGACGCACACGACCGCTACGCGAACGTCGAGACGGCATATCTCCTACAGCGTCTCGAATTGTTCGACGGGATTGCGGTCCTCGCGACCAACTTGAAGGCGAACATCGACGACGCGTTCGCGCGACGGCTCGACGCAGTCGTGGACTTCCCGATGCCGGACGTCGAGCACCGACGCAAGCTGTGGGATCACTGCCTGCGGCCCGGAGTGCCACGGGCGCGAGAGCTCGACCTCGACTTCTGCGCGAAAGCGTTCGAGCTCTCCGGCGGCAACATCCAGAA
>JAXIPI010000069.1:0-5448 GCA_045403015.1 Gaiellaceae bacterium
GAGCGCCTCCAGGCCGCGCACGAGCTCCTCCTCTTGGCCGCGAGGGCGCGTGACAATGACCTTCACGACACGAACGCGAGCAGCTCGCGCGCGACGACCTCCGGGTCGGCGCCGGTGCGCCGTTCGATCCAGGCGCCGTCCTCGTCGGCGACGAGCGCGGTTAGAGACAAGCCGTCGTGATGCGCCGCGACCGGTGCCAGACAGCCGCCGCCGACGAGCGCGACACAGCGTCGCTCGGCCTCGACCCGCCTGCGGGTCTCAGCATCGTCGGCGGCCTCGACGAGCGCCTCCTCGCCGGCGCGCACCTGTAGCGCGAGCGAGCCCTGGCCGGCTTCAGGAAGCATCTCGCCCGGGTCGAAGCGCAGCCCGATCTCTTTCTGGAGCCCAAGCCTGTCGAGCCCGCAGGCCGCCAGCACGACCGCGTCCAGCCCACGCTCGCCACGCTTGCGCAGCCGCGTATCGATGTTGCCGCGGAGCGGCTCGATCGAGAGCGTCGGCTCGAGCGCGAGCAGTTGCGCGCGCCGGCGGATCGAGGCTGTTCCGATCCGCATTCCTGGCCGGACGGCGTCGGCCCCGCACAGCGCGTCACGGGGATCCTCGCGGGGCGGGTAGGCGCCGACTGCGAGCCCGTCGGTGTCGGTCGAGGTCATGTCCTTGGCCGAGTGAACAGCGACGTCGATCCGCCCTTCGAGCAACGCTTCCTCGAGCTCCTTGACGAAGACGCCACGGGCTCCGATCTCGCCGAAGGGCCGCGTTCGGTCGCGGTCACCCGCAGTCGTGATCGGCACCAGCGCAATCTCGATGCTCTTCCCACCAACCCTGGACCCGCGCAGCCGCTCGGCGGCCAGCTCAGCCTGGGTGAGAGCGAGCCTACTGCCGCGGGAACCGACGCGGATCAGCACAGCTTCGCCGGGAGACGGGCCTCGACTCGCCGCAGCCCCGCGTCCCGTTCAGCTGGGTGCTCGGCCGGATGCGCACGAACGCCGTCGGAACCTGCAGCGGCAGCGGCCTGCTCGACATGAACCTGGTCGTCATCGGCGCCGCTCCTCCTCTTCCAGCCCGAACAGATGCTTCACCACGTCAGCATAGACCACTCCATCGGCTGCCGCAGCTGCCTCTTTCAGACGGATCGTGGGCAAATGCAGGAGCTTTGCAACGATCTGGGAAGTGACGGATTCGATGTGCTTGCGCTCGCGCTCGGAGAGCCTGCCGCCGGCCTTCAGCAGCTCGCGGTCACGGATCTCCTCCGCGAGCGCTCGGAGCGAGGCGATCGTCGGGACGATGTCGAGCGAGGCCTGCCACTCCCGGAAGCGATCGGCTTCTCCGGCCACCAGTTGCTCGGCGCGCGCCGCCTCGCCACGCCGGCCGGAGAGCGTCTCGGTTACGACGGCCTCGAGGTCGTCGACGTCGTAGAGGAAGCAGCCCTCGAGCTCGTTGATCGCCGGGTCGAGGTCGCGAGGGACCGCCAGGTCGAGCAGGAGGAGCGGACGGCCCTTGCGCGCCCGAAGCGATGCCGCGACTGACTCCCGCGAGAGAACGAGCTCCGAGGCACTCGTGGCGGAAACGACCACATCCGCACGCTCGAGCTCCGTCGCGACCGCGTCGAGCGCAAGCGCCTGCGCTCCGAGCTTCCGCGCGAGATCCTCGCCGTGCGCCAGCGTTCTGTTGGCGACGACGGCGATCTCGGCGCCGCGCGAACGGAGATTGCGGGCAGCAGATTCGCTGATCTTCCCGGCCCCGAACAGAAGGACGCGGTGCCCTGCGAGGTCGCCGAACACCTGCTGGGCGAGCGCTGCCGCCGCCGACGGAACCGAGGCCGGGCTCTCTCCGATCGCGGTCTCCATCCGCACGCGCTTGCCCGTGTGCAGCGCCTGGCGGAAGAGCCGGTCGAGAAAGGGACCAGCCGCGCCGGCTTCGAACGCCGCCCGCACCTGGCCGAGGATCTCTCCCTCGCCCGGAACGAGCGAGTCGAGGCCGGCGGCGACCCGAAACAGGTGGAGCGCCGCCGCCTCGTCCCGCAGGCGGTACAGCGCCGCGGCAAGATCGTCGGCCCGCTCGCCGGCCAGCTGAGTCAGCGCGGCGACCGCTTCGTCGTCCGCGTGCTCCTCGCGAGCGAGATAGAGCTCGGTGCGGTTGCACGTCGAGAGTACGACTGCCTCGCCGTCCAGCCGTCGGGCGAGCGCACGACACGCCTCGAGATCCAACGCAACGCGCTCGCGCAGCTCGATCGGCGCGCGATGGTGGGAGACGCCTGCAAGGGTCAGCTTCATGAGGCGAAGTGGGTCAGGGGGAGGACGATGGCGACGAGCGCGAAGCCCGCGAGGCTCAGGAGCGCACCCCTCCGGCCGCGCCAGCCCTCGTGCCGGAGGACGAGGAGGACGGCGTAGTACGCGAGGATCACGAACGTCACCGCCATCGCGGCGTCGAAATCACCGCGCTGGAAGCGGGCGGCGCCGACGCCGATTCCGAGGGTAAGGAGGACGATCGACCAGAGAACGCTCCGCGCCGAGAGCCGGTCGAGTGCGTCGAGCGGGGGCACGTGCACGCGGAGAACACCGCGCTCGTGGCGCTTCAACCTCCGTTCCTGCCAGATGTAGAGCGCAGCCATCCCCGCAGCGAGCGTCAGCCCCGCAAAGGCGGCAAGCATCAGCGCGACGTGAATCGCGAGCACGGCACCGGAGCGCTCGCTCTCATCGAGCGCCGTCCCGCCGCCTGCCCAGGCGAGCGCAAGCAGTGCAGCCGCGATCGGCATTACGGCGAGGCCGAGCAGCCGGTAGCGAGGGGTGCAGCCCCAGATCAGGTAGGCACCGACCACGAGCCAGACGAAGAGGTTGAGCGAACCGGCCCAGGTTCCCCACGGAAATCCCTCCGCAGACGCTGCCTGCCCGACCAGCAGCGCGGTCTGGGCGAGCCACCCGAGACGCACGCCCCAGGTTGCGAGGCGGCCGGCGAGGCCTGGCCCCCGCAGCTCGCCGGCGTACGCAACCGCCGCTTCACCGTACGCGAGCAGTACCGGGACGACGAGAAACTCAGCCATCAGCTCGCCGTCGCGCAAGCTCGGCCAGCTCGGCTGTCTCGCGCTCGAGCCGGGAGAGCTTCGCCGCGATGATCACGACGTAGACGAGCACCGTCACGAAGACGACGGCGTAGGCGGCCGCGACGTACTTCTCGCCCGAGCTCACGAGAGAGCCTCGCGCAGCTCGCGCAGATTGGCGTCGAGCCGCTTGCCGACGAGCTCGATCCGGTAGAGCGCGTAAGCGAGCGTTGTGATCGCCAGCCAGCAGACGCAGAACGTGAAGAACATCGTCCCGGTCATCTGAGGGCCGTCGCGAGTGAAGGTCGTGGGGTGGATGAAGTCATCGGCAAGCCGGATCGCGAGGAAGCTGACCGGGATCAGCGCGACCCCGAACAGCGAATACACGGCGGAGACGTTCGCACGCCGCGGGCCCTCCTCGATCGAGAAGCGCAGCATGAAGTAGGCGGAGTAGAAGAGGAAGAGGACGAGGAAGAGCACGAGCTGGTTCGAGTCCCAGACCCACCAGTGGCCCCACGACGCTTTCGCCCAGATCGACCCGGTCGCGAGCGTGAGCGCACCGAAGATCGTGCCCTGATGGATCGCGACGTAACTCTCGAGGTCGTAGCGCTCCTCTCGCTTCCAGAGCAGCAACAGCGCCTTGTACGCACCCCAGCCGAAGCACGCGTACGCGGTCAGCGCGATCGGCACGTGGAAGTAGAAGATCCGCTGCGAGATCCCCTGGTCGGCGTCTTCGGGCGCAACGAAGAAGGCGAGGACGATCGAGAGCCCGACCAGTCCGGCGGCCACGGCCGCGAGCACTGGAACGGAGATCTTCGGGGCCGAGCTATTCGGAGACGACGTACTCAAAGGACGCCCAGCACAGTATCGCGAAGACGGCGTCGTACAGACCGAGAAACGCGAGGTAGCGGCCCGGCTCGGTCGAGATGCTGGCGCCGACGCCTCCCACGACGAGCGGGATCGCGAGCGGCAGGAACAGGAGCGGGAGGATCAGCTCGCGCGTCCGGCTCGCGGCAGCCATCGCCGCGAGGAGCGTGCCGACGGCGCAGATACCCACGTTCGCGAGCAGGACACCCAGAACCGCTGCCGTCCCGAGCGGCGAGAAGAAGAGCGCGAAGGCGGGCAGCGCAACGAGCTCGATCGCAGCCAGGAAGACGAAGACCGCGGCGGACTTCCCGAGCCAGATCGCGCTCCGGTCGGACGGCGCGAGCACGAGCCCCTCGAGCGCTCCGCCTTCGCGTTCCGGCGCCCACGCGCGGGCCAGGCCGAGCAGCGCGGTGAAGACGAGCGCGACCCAGAGCAATCCCTGCGCAGCAACCTCGTCGGCACCGGTCGGCAGCGCGAAGTGGAAGACGACGAGCGTCGAGAGAACGAAGAGCAACATCGCGGGGAGCGTGTCGCGCGCCCGCAGCTCGAGCCGAAGGTCCTTGCGGGCGAGCGTCGCGACGTCCGCGAGGTACGTCATGCCAGCGCGAGTCGAGCCGTCGCCAGAGGCTCGACGCGATCGGGGTCGTGGGTCGTGAGCAGCACCGTGGCGACGCCGGTGAGCTCGGTGAGCTGCCGGTCGAGCAACTCGGCTCCCTCCGTGTCGAGCGCCGTGAACGGCTCGTCGAGCACGAGCAGCTCGGGCTCGTGCAGCAGTGCGCGGCAGAGAGCGAGCCGCTGCGTCATGCCGCGCGAGTACGACGCGACGCGCTCGGCGCGGACGTCCCAGAGACCGAAGCGCTCGAGGAGCATGCCGATCCGCTCCCGCCGCTCCGGCACGCGGTAGAGCCGCCCGTAGAGATCGAGGTTCTCGACCGCGGTCAGGTCTCGGTAGAGAAGCGGCTCGTGGCCGACGAAGCCGAGCTGGCCGCGGGAGGCGTCGACATCCAGCGCGCCGCCGGTGGGTGCGGCGAGGCCTGCGACCAGGCGGAGAAGCGTGGTCTTCCCCGATCCGTTCGGACCGGTGACAACGAGGAAGCCGCCTCGCTCGAGCTCGAGGTCGAGCGGCTTCAGCGCCCGGCGGCGCCCGTAGCGCTTCTCGAGCGCCCGCGCGCGAATCACAGCAGCACGTCGGCGAAGACGAACGCGAAGAAGACGATGCTGATCACGCCGTTGACCATGAAGAACGCAGCATCGAGGCGACGCAGGTCACCGGGCCGGATGAGCGAGTGCTCGTAGGCGAGCAGCGCAGCAACGGCTACCACTCCGAGCCAGTAGAGGAGCCCGACCTCGAGCCCGAGGCCAACGGTCGCGAGCAAGGCGACGGTGCCGAAGTGGAAGAGCCGTGCACCGCGGAAGACACCGGCCTCGCCGAAGCGCGTCGCCCACGACTGGAGCCCCTCGGCCCGATCGTGCTCCAGGTCGAAGAGTGAGTAGAAGAAGTCGAAGCCCGCGACCCAGAGCGCGACGGCACCGCCGAGAGCCCAGGC
>JAXIPI010000135.1:0-12260 GCA_045403015.1 Gaiellaceae bacterium
TTCACGGAGGACTTCACGCTCGCCGAGTTGAGGACGCTCCGCGCCAAGGAGCGCATCCCGGAGCTACGGCCCGACAACGTCGCGTTCAACGGGCTGTACCAGGTTCCCACGCTGCAGGAGGTGATCGACCTCGCCAAGAAGAACGGCGTCGGCATCTACCCCGAGACGAAGCATCCGACCTACTTCGACTCGATCGGGCTCTCGCTCGAGGAGCCGCTGGTCGCGACGCTGAAGGCGAACGGCTGGTCATCCAAGCGTGCCCCGGTCTTCGTCCAGTCGTTCGAGGTCTCGAATCTCAAGCAGCTGAACAAGATGACCGACGCGCCGCTGGTGCAGCTCTTGAACAGCACCGGCAAGCCGTACGACTTCGTCGTCGCCGGCAACCCGACCACCTACGAGAACATGACGAAGCCCGCAGGTCTGAAAGAGATCGCGCGCTACGCAGACGGCGTCGGCCCGAACAAGAACTGGATCGTGCCGCAGGATGCCACCGGCCGGCTCCTCGCGCCGACCAGCTTCGTCGGCGACGCACATCGGGCCGGCCTGGTCGTCCATCCGTGGACGTTCCGGAAGGAGAACGCGTTCCTGCCGCTCGACTTCCGCGAGGGCAATCCGGCAAGCCCGGCGTATCCCGGAGCCACCGGCAACCTGCCAGGCGAGCTCGCCCTCTACTTCAAGCTGGGCGTCGACGGCCTCTTCAGCGACAACGCCGACACCGCGGTCGCGACACGCACCGCGTGGCTCAGCAGCAGTAGCAAGGACGACGACTGAACGGGAGGCGGAGGGGGCCGAGGCGGCGAGCGGCCCCCTCCGCCTGGGAGGTCGACGGTCGCGTACGGTTACCGTGAAAGAGGAGGAAGAGATGCCGACCTGCACTCACCTCAACCAGATCACAGTGACCGAGCTTCCCGGGTCGATCGCAGGCTGCGAGGAGTGCCTCAAGATCGGCAGCCCGTGGCTGCACCTGCGGATGTGCATGAGCTGCGGCAAGATCGGTTGCTGCGACTCGTCGCCGAACAAGCATGCGAGCCGCCACGCGCGGGAGGTCGGTCATCCGATCGCGCGCTCGGCGGAGCCCGGCGAGGACTGGAGCTGGTGCTACGTCGACGAGCTGGCGTTCGTCGTCGCCTCGCCCGTGAAAGGAGGATCTTGATGCCCGTTTCCCGCGACTTCCGTGGCCGCCGCAAGCGTGAGGCCGAGCCCGACCGGCTGCCGCCCGGCCAGCACGTGACCGACGATTTCCCCGTCCTCTCCGCCGGGCCGACGCCCTACACGCCGCTCGAGCAGTGGTCGTTTTCCATCGTCAACGGGGACGAGACGAAGAGCTGGAGCTGGGCCGAGCTCAACGAGCTACCGAGCGAGACGCTCACGACCGACATCCACTGCGTGACGCGCTGGTCGAAGTTCGACACGGAGTGGGAGGGCGTCTCGGTCGACACGCTGCTCGAGTCGGTCGACCACGATTCCCCGTACGTGCTGGCTTTCTGCGACGGCGGCTACACGACGAATCTGCCGATCGAGGACGTCACCGGCGGGAAGGCATGGGTCGCGTTCGGCTATGACGGCGAACCGCTCGATCCCGAGCACGGCGGCCCCGCGCGCCTGCTCGTCCCGCATCTGTACTTCTGGAAGAGCGCGAAGTGGGTTCGCGGCCTCGAGTTGCGGGACGAGGACGAGCCCGGCTTCTGGGAGACCTACGGCTACCACATGTACGGAGACCCGTGGCTGGAGCAACGGTACTCCGGAGATTGAGCTGGCAGCTCGGAACCGTCGTCGAGGTCGTCGACGAGACGCCGAGCGTGCGGACGGTGGTCCTCGAACTGGCCGACTGGTCCGAACATCGAGCGGGCCAGCACGTCGACATTCGCCTCACCGCCGAGGACGGTTACCGCGCCGAACGCGCCTACTCGATCGCCTCAGCGCCGGGCGAGCCGGTGGCGATCACCGTGGAGCGGCTCGAGGACGGTGAGGTCTCGCCGTACCTGACTGAGGTGCTGCGCGAAGGTGACGAGCTCGAGCTGCGCGGCCCGATCGGCGGCTACTTCGTCTGGGGGCCCGAGGACGGAGGGCCGCTCCTCCTCGTCGCCGGTGGTTCGGGCGTCGTTCCCTTCCGGGCGATGCTCAGACATCGACGCCGGCTCGGAAGCGAGGTCCCGACGCGACTGCTCTATTCGTCCCGCACGCTCGCCGACGTCATCTATCGCGCCGAGCTCGACCAGCCCGAGTCAGGGCTCGAGATCGTGCAGACGCTGACGCGAGCCCAACCTGCCGGCTGGGGCGGCTACGCGCGCCGCGTCGATCAGGACATGCTGCGCGGGGTTGCCTGGCCGGCCGACGAGAATGCACGCGCATTCGTGTGCGGGCCGACGAGCTTCGTCGAGACCGTCGCCGACGCCCTGGTCTCCCTCGGCTACCTGCCGCAACGAGTGAAGACCGAGCGATTCGGCGCGACGGGAGGCCGATGATGGATGCGCTCGACGGCAATGCGATCGCCGGGCTTCTCGAGACCATCTTCGGCCGCGACATGACCACTTCCTCGTGCGTCTGCGGGCACTGCGGCGACCAGCGGCTGCTCGCGGAATGCAGGGTGTTCGTCCGCGCGCCCGGCGTCGTCGTCCGTTGCCGGACCTGCGGCAACGTGCTCGCCGTGATCGTCGAGAGGAACGAGTTGCACTGCGTCGACCTGCTGGGACTCCGCGCGCTGCGCAACTGAAGCCTGTAGTGCCACGCGGCGAACGTCGACCGTTAGGAGCGGCGGGTCACTCGATGGCGGGTCGTGCGATCGCGGGCGGCTGACGGCCGGCGAGGAGCCAGCCGGCCGCCGTGGCGATCAGCGGGACGCCGACGACGATGAACGCGAGGGAGAGCACGGGGATCCGGCCGAGGTAGTCGAGGTCGTCCAAGTAGGTCGCCGCGAGCGCGAGATAAGCGCCGGCGACGCCGAGGAGCGCACCGAGGAGAGCGAGCGCGCCGGCCGTGGTCGCCGTCAGCGTTCGCCGGATCCTGTTCGCGGCTCCGGTCGCCGTCAGGGTCCGGAGGTCGCCGGCGCTCTCGCTCCGGATCAGCCCGACGGTCAGGGCGAGGATCGCGAGCGCCAGGAGGGCGCCGGCGGCGGTCGCGATGGCGATGGGCTTCGCGTAGGAACTGCGCTCTCGCTGCGTCTCGATCGCGAGGCCGGCCTCGGCGGCGAGCTCACGGGCGGCGGCAATCTGTTCGCTTGTCAGAGGCCGGCTCGACTCGACGAGCCAGCCGGCCGGGGTCTGTTTCCAGCCGTGACGGCGAAGACCGCCGAGAGTCACGAACGAGGAGGGCACGCGGCCGGTGTCCCCCTCCGCCGAGCCGAGGACTTCGCGGCTGTCGATCCTCTGGACATTCGTGACGGCGAGGTTCTTCCTCGTCCCGATGCTCAGGATGACGAACTCGTCGGTGGGGACGGTCGGGTCGGCCAGGTAATCCGCGCTGGGCTCGATCGTGGCTGGGTCAATTCCGAGGTGCCTTAGCAGCGCGGGGGTGGCGACGTAGAGACCCGAACCTCGAGTCCAGCTCCTGGGGCCGACCTGCTTTGCGAAGCCGACAGAGACAAGTGCCCGGTCGCCCTCGATGACGATGGGCGGATCGCCGGGTTTGAAGGCGTTCTGAAGCGGGATCACGGCTGCCTGCTCGAGACCGGCGGCGAGTTGGCGGACGCGCGCAGCGTTCCGCGTCAGCTGTGCATGCGTTTGGATGGGGAAGGGGATGAGGTCCGGGGCTCGCGTCGGCCCGAGGTACACCCGGATCTGGCGGTCGGACAGGTTGGGCAGCGCGGCGGCCGCCCGGTCGGCCTCCTGCTTCTCCTCAGCTGCCGCGGTGATGACGACCGCCGCGGCGATGCCGAGGGCCAGGGTTATCGCGGCGAGCGCGGCTCCGGACCTGGCCTGGTACCGGGCGAGGTCCCGCAGCGCCAGGCGTGGGGCGATGGGGGCGTGCCCCGCCGCCCGGGCGAAGAGACGGATCGCCAGTGGACCGAGGAGCAGGGTGCCGAGGATGGTCGCCAGGATTCCGGCGATGATCAGCGGCGGGCTGCTTCGGTTGGCGAACGCGAGGCTCCCGATTCCCACCGCGATCAGCACGGCCGCGACGATTGCCGAGCGGTGGGCCGGCTTCGGCCGTGGCGGTCGCGCCGAGAGGGCGACCGTGACCGGGACGCGGGCGGCCGCTCGTCCCGGCCACCAGGCGGCGGCGGTTGCCCCGAGGACGGCGACGAGGACGGTCAGCGCGAGCAGTGTCCAGGGCAGGCCGAACGGGTCGATGCGATGGTCGAACGCGCTCTCGAGCGTCGGGACGATTGCGAACCAGAGCCCGAGACCCACGACCGTTCCGAGCACGGCGCCGATCGCGCCCACGACGACGCCGTTGGTCAGCAGCACGAGTCGCAGGTGCCTCTGCGTAGCGCCGATCGCGGCGAGCATGCCGAGCTGGCGGAGCCGCCGCTGTGCGATGACCGCGAAGCCTGCGGCGGCAACAAGTGAGGCCAGAAGCAGGAACACCGTGGCCACGGAGAACATCGCCAGGGCGCCGGCAGACTGCCCGCTCGGCCGAGCCTCGGACCCGACCAATGCCGACCGGCCGTCGCTCTCCATGCGACGGAAGAAGGCGCGGATCGAATCGTCGTTGGCATTTACCAGAACCGTGACGCGGTCGGGCGCTCCGGCGGATGAGGGCGAGACGAGGGCGAACTCGTCCGTCAGATCACGTGGGTTCTCGACGACGCCGACGATCGTCCGGCGATGGCCGTCGAGGCTCAGCGGATCCCCGATCTCGAGCGAGAGAAGGTCGGCCACGCCCTCGGTAATGGCGACTTGACGCGGACCCACCGGGTAGCTGCCGCGGCGGAGTGCGAGCAGCGCGCTTCCGTACACGCCGTGCGGATCCTGGGCTCGGAACTCCACCTTCTCGACGTCACCGGGGACGACGAACGATCGGTAGCCGATCACCTCGGTCGTTCCGAACCACTTCCTCGTGGAGTCGAGACCCGCCTCGAGCTTTCGTGGCTGGCTGCCGTCGAACCTCAGGAGGTGGCTGGCAGAGCCGTGCTCGGCGTCGTCGGCGGCGCCGGAGTTGTAGACGATCGTGATGCTGCCGATCGCGGCCGCTACGGCGACAGCGAGGAGAGCGATCACCAGGATCTGCCGGCGCCACTCGCGGCGAAACATGCGCCAGGCCCAGCGGACAACTGCACGGCGGGCTGCAGCGCCGCTGGCCGGCCCGTCCAGCCCCGACCGGTGAGCGAGCGTCGTCAGCGCCGATCACCTGTCGCAAGGAGGGACTCAGGGCCGGGAGGGGCGACCGTCTGGTCGACGACGTGTCCGTCGCGCAGGAAGATGACGCGGTCTGCCCAGGCCGCGAGTTGCGCCTCGTGGGTCACGACGACGCCGGCGACCCCCCGCTGCGTGGCGGCACGCAGCAAGCGCATGACCGCCTCGCCGTTCACCGAGTCGAGAGCGCCGGTCGGCTCGTCGGCGAGGATGAGCCCTCGCTCGCCCACGATCGCGCGGGCGATCGCAACTCGCTGGCGCTCGCCGCCCGAGAGCTCATCCGGGTAGCGATCTGCGCGGTCTGCCACTTCGAGCTCCTTCATCGCCTCGAGCGCCGTCGCGCGGGCAGCCTTCGACGGGGTGCCGTCGAGCTCGAGTGGCAAGGTGACGTTCTCGACGGCCGTCAGCCCCGGGAGCAGGTTGAAGTCCTGGAAGACGTAGCCGATCGACCGGCGTCGCAATCTCGCTTGCCCCGACCGCGAGACGGTCGCGAGGTCAACGCCGTCCACGAGCACCTGGCCGCTGCTCGCCTCTTCCAGGCTGCCGGCGATCGTCAAGAGCGTGCTCTTGCCGGAGCCGCTCGGTCCCATGACGGCTACCAGCTCGCCGCCCTCGACCGAGAGGTCGACCTCGCGCAGCGCGTGCACCTCGGTCGGTCCGGAGCCGTAGATCTTCGATACCTGGCGCAGATCGAGTGCGGGCGTCATTGCGAAACCTCCGTCGTGGGGGTTGGTTCGAGAGTCGGGTCTCCGATTGCGGGCGGCGGCGCGAGGTACGGCTGTTGGGCCAGGCGGACTTCGGCGGCATCGAGCCAGCGGACAATTGCCTCGAGCCGGAAGAGCTCAGCATCGGCGACGAGCGCCAACGCGATCTCGCCCTCGCCGGCCGCTGCCTTGACGTGGGTGTAGCGCTGCATGATCTCGATCACGTGGCGGCGGTGCACCTGCAGGATCTCGTGGATGTCGGTCCCTGGGATCTGCAGGGCGACGAGGACCTTGATCACCAGCTCGTCGCGCGGGGGTGGCACGAGGTCCGGCGGGGTGCGAAGCCAGTCGGCCAGCTCGCGGCCGCCCGCGGGCGTGATCCTGTACCGCTTCTGCGATCGCTCGCCTTCCCCGTCGTCGGTCTCGACGAGTCCGTCTCGTTCGAGGCGCTGGAGGGTGGTGTAGACCTGCCCGACGTTGAGCGGCCAGACTTCTCCCGTCCGCGACTCGAACTCGCTCTGGAGTCGCAGGCCGTACTTCGGCCCCTCGCTCAGCAGCGCAAGCAGGGCGTGGGGGACGCTCATGAACCGCTCCGTGACGTGAGCATACCGAGTAGTATACTAAGTATATAACGCGGACGCAAGTGTGCCGACTCTGGCGGCGTCCGGTTTCGGTGTGCTCCCTACTACGTGCTGAGTGACAGTGCGCTTGTTGGGGTTCGGCCGTGGTACCCTCCACCCCGCACAGCCCCGGTCGCTGGAGGAAGTCACTTGGCATCAAGTATTTTCGCAAAGATCGGCGACATCAAAGGTGAGTCACTCGACTCCAAGCACAAAGGCGAAGTCGAGGTCCTGAGCTGGTCGTGGGGTGTGACGAACGCCGCCCCGATCGGGGGCGGAAGCGGAGGCGGAACGGGCAAGGCGACGTTCCACGATTTCAACTTCACCCATTTCATCGACAAGGCGTCGCCGCTCCTCTTGAAAGCGTGCGCGACCGGTCAGCACATCAAGGAAGCGACGATCACGGTGCGCAAGGCCGGCAAGGGCCAGCAGGAGTTCCTGATCATCAAGATGAACGACGTCATCATCACCGGCGTCAATCTGAGCGGTGCCGGCGATTCGGCAACCGCGGAGAACGTCGCGCTGCAGTTCGCCAAGGTCGATCTGGAATACAAGCCGCAGAAGGCCGACGGCTCACTGGATGCCGGACTCCATTTCAAGTACGACATCAAGCGCAACAAGGAAGGGTAAGCGGAACGAGCCGCGGACCCGCGCGGTCGACATATGGAGCAGTCGCCGACAACGGACCGTGCCCTCAGTCTCGACGAAGCGCTCTCGATCGCGATACTGCTGCAGCAGAACGAGCAATGGGCGGCCGCGGCGGACATTTACAACACCATCCTCGAAGTCGCGCCTGACAATGCCGACGCGTTGCATTTCTCAGGCGTTCTCGCTCATCAGCAGGCGCAGAGCGAGCACGCAGTCGGGCTGATCGAGAGGAGTCTCGAGCTCGAGCCCGATCGGGCGGACTGGTACAGCAATCTGGGGATCGTCCTGCAGGATCGACTCAAGCTGGACGATGCGATCGTCGCGTATCAGCGCGCGATTGCTCTTGATCCGGAGCACGCCAACGCGCACAACAACCTCGGTGTGGTCCTGAGGGCGACGAGCAAGGCGGTCGAAGCCGAGGCGGCATACCGAGCCGCCATTCGCATCGATCCCGAGCACTCGGACGCGTACCACAACCTCGGCGTCCTACTGAACGGCCAGAAGCGGTCGCGCGAGGCGGCCATCTGCTTCTCGAAAGTCATCACGTTGATGCCGAAGCATCCCGAAGCTCGGAGACTGCTGGCGATCGCGCACTGCACGCTCGGTGAAGTCGACAAAGCGGTCGGCGTCTTCGAAGAGTGGCTGCAAGAGGAGCCGGACAATCCCATTGCCCGGCACATGCTGGCGGCCTGCTCTGGCCGTGATGTCCCGCAGCGGGCGTCGGACGCGTATGTCGAAGAGACGTTCGACAGCTTCGCGGCCAGCTTCGATTCCAAGCTCGCCCAGCTGTCCTACCGCGCGCCGGAGCTGGTCGCGCAGATGCTGGCGGAGTCGGAGGCTGAGGCGTCGAAAAGTCTCGATGTGCTCGATGCCGGCTGCGGCACGGGTTTGTGCGGACCGCTGATCACGCCGTATGCACGCCGATTGGTGGGAGTCGACCTGTCCGGACCGATGATTGCTCAAGCGCGTGCCAGGAACGTCTACGACGAATTGGTCAAGCGGGAATTGACCGCCTACCTTGGCGAGTTGACCGGGGCCTTCGATGTGATTGTGTCGGCAGACACCCTCGTCTATTTCGGGCTGCTCGAGGACGTTGCCGCGGCTTCCGCGAACGCGCTGCGCCCCGGCGGACGGCTCATCTTTACCGTGGAGGAATTGGTCGGCGACGGGTCCGCCGACGCGGAGTACGCCATCAGCCCGACGGGCCGCTATCGCCATACGCGTCAGTACCTCGAGCGTGTGCTGGCGAATGCGAATCTGGGGTCGGAAATCGTGCCGGCGGAACTGCGTCTGGAAGCCGGCGATCCGGTTGCGGGGTTCGTGGTGCGAGGGACGAAACCGAATCCACAAATCGGCTGAGGGGCGTCAGCTGAGGATCGGCAGCGAGAGCAGGTTGTCGTCGCCGGACGCGTCAGGGTCTGTCGCGATGTACGGCCGGCGCTTTCTCACCACGTGCACCGGGGTCCGGCCGCCGTCGGCCCGGGCCACGAACACGTCGCAGCCGAAGTCGATGAAGTCGATGCACTCGCCCACCGTCAGCGAGAACGGCGTGTTCTTCGTGTGGTTGGTCCCGCTCACCGCCAGGATGCGCCCGTAGCGCGGCTTGCGCCTGTAGATCACGATGTCCCGGTAGATGCCGGTGATCTCGAGGCTCAGCACCTCCGTCGGCTCCTGCTTCGGTGCCTCATCCCACGGAAGGAAGTCGGCGATTTCTCCGGCCAGGAACCGGGGGCGCTCGAAGTGGACGGAGTGACCGGTGTTCGACAGGAACAGCCCCGTCCCGGGCGTCGCAGTCATCAGGCCGGCCAGCGTTCTCGTGGCGTCGAAGATGTTCGACCCTGGGAAGTTGTCCTGTGCGCTTCCGATCAGCAGGTGCTTCACGACATTGAGCTCGTAGCGCCAGGGGCTCGTGTTGTCCCAGCGATCGACCCTGTCGACGTGGCTGAAGATGAGCTGCTCGCCTGCGACGCGCCAGTGCCACTTCCGGAGGTTTGCGCTGTAGACCTCGCGACGCGCGAGACGCGAGCCGGCGATGTGCAGACGCTTGCACGGCTGCCACCCCGGCCGGTACCACAGCTCCGGCTGCGTGACCGGGACCACGATCGGGATCACAACCGTGTCGTAGACCTCGTGGAAGTAATCCCTTCGCGAGTCGTCGAACTCGCTCGCTTGCCAGCTGTTCATGCACTTTCCCGGCGCCTGGCTCTTGATGTGGTCGTTGACCATCGCGTCCCAGACCGAGGCCGCGTTCCAGGAGACGATGCCCTTGTCGAGCCAGTTGGGCATCGGGCTCCGCCGGCCGAGACGCAGCCCCAGGTTCCCACCGAGGCTGCCGCCGATGACTCCCGAGAATCGACCGGTGATCGGGGTGATCTGGTCGAGAGCGTCGACGAACGCGATGACGAAGTCCTCGATGAAGTCGAGCACAGGTGTGCGGATCGGCTCCCTGTCGATGGGTCCGGACGGCCATTGGGTCGCGCTCGATGTGGCGACCCTCTCGTGGTCGAAACTCTCCGAGTAGCCGCAGTTCGGCAGGTCGACCGAGATGATCGAGAACTTCGTGCCACGCGCCAGCCCGGTCAAGTGGATGAGGGGGATGAGCGTGAGCGCCTCCTCCGCGCCCGACACGTGACCGTGCAGGAACAGGATGACGTTGTGCCCGTCGGGAACGTGTGGCTCGGGGTCCGGTGGGAGCTCGCGGAGCGTGTGTGGGCTCCGGGCAGCGGCGGGGACCGCCGGTGAGGCGATGAGGAACCGGGTCTGCAGCGTCAGCTCCGGATGGCTGCCCGTGGCGGGGACGGTGACCGGGATCTCGTATTGCTCGAAGGGCGGCCCCGGCACATTGGTCGGCCGGTGCGGCATGTCATCCTCGCCCGAGACCGCAACCCACCCGAGGGCGGCACGGGTGGCGGTGCGTTCGGCCACCGGACCGCGGATCGCCCAGGCGGTGGTGAACGCGCGATCGAGGGCGGCGTTGACGGCGCTGTCCAACTGCGCGGGTGAGGCGGAAGCGGACACGAGGGGCGCGAGCAGTCCCCCAACCTTGGCTGCCAGCTGAGACGCGGTGTACGGCGACGTGCCGAGGTCGATGTGGCTCCCGGCTCCCGCCACCTGGAGGTCGTGAAGCGGCGTGAGGGGCGGATGCGCCAGGAGGCAGTAGGTCCTGCGGCCCGTCACCGCGAGATCTGCCAGAGCGTTGCCGAGCTCCTCATCCTCCTGGGGCGTCGAGCCGGCGGTGGGATTCTGAGCGCGGAAGAGCGCGGCGGCCGACCGAGCGAGGATCTCGTAGGGGCCCCGCGTCCCGGCGGCATCACGCAGGGTCGGGATCAGCCGCCCTTCGTTGCCCGCATCGACGAAACGCGCCGGTGGTTCGACGAATTCGGCGGAGAGCTTGGTTTCCGGGCAAGAATCGCCGGATGGGTTGACTGATCTCGTGTCCGTCGCGGTAGTCCTCAACGTGCGGGCAGACGAAGATCGTAACGCTTCGCGGCGAGCCATCCACCCGGCGACTCGTACTGTTCGCCCATGGAGCGGAGTGTCTCCGAGCGCTACGTCGACTTTCGCGGCTACCGGACGTGGTATCGCGTCGCCGGCGACCTCGGGTCCGGGGCTGCGCCGCTTCTGGCTCTCCACGGCGGGCCCGGCTCGACGCACCACTACTTCGCTCCTCTCGAAGGGCTCGCGGAGGAGCGGCCGGTCGTGGTCTACGACCAGATCGGGTGCGGGAGCTCGGACCGGCCGCAGGAGCTCGAGTGGTCGGTAGACGTATTCCGTGAAGAGGTCGACGTGGTGCGCGCGCAGCTCGGCCTCGACCGGATCCATCTCCTCGGCACGTCCTGGGGCGGGATGCTCGCGCTCGAGCACGTGCTCGCAGGCGCCGAGGGCATCGTCGGACTGATCCTCAGCTCGACGCTGGCAAGCTTGGAGCAATGGGCGGCGGAGCAGCTGAAGCTCCGTGTGGCGCTTCCTGCTGCAGTGATCGAGGTCCTCGATCGTCACGAACGCGCCGGTACGTATGACGACCCGGAGTACGAGGAGGCGATGCAGGCGTACTCGGACCGCCACTTCTACCGCGGCCCGCAGCCGCGGCCGGAGCTGGAGCGAATGGCCGCGGAGAAGTCGACGGCCGTGTACCGGGCGATGCAGGGGCCGAACGAGTGGACTGTCACGGGCGCGCTCAAAGGCTGGGACGTCCGTGACCGCCTCGGACGGATCGACATACCCACGCTCGTGATCCGCGGTCGCTACGACATGAGCACGGACCCCATTTCGGCAACGCTCGTCAATGGAATCCAAGGCGCCCGGGAAGTCGTGTTGGAAAACAGCTCGCATACGCCGGTGCTGGAGGAGACAGGCGAGTACCTCGCGGCGATCAGCGAGTTCATGCGTGCGGCCGAAGCGCAATAGCAGGACGTGCGTCGAGTCCGAGTTCAGGGAACGAGCAGATCCGCGAGCCGAAAGGTCTTGCCGCGGGTGGGGAGGCGAGACCCCGGCATGCCGTCCACGGGACGAACGGTGTTAGATGCGCTCATGGCGCAGCCGCAGCCGCCGCCGGGTTCGGAGCCCACGGACGCAGCAGACGAACCGCCTCCGGTTCCGACGTTGCCGTCGGAGCTCGATCAGTTGCGGCGTACTTCGATGGCTGCGGAGCGCACCTGGCTGGCGTGGTGGCGCACCGCGCTGGGCGCCAGCGCCGGGGCGCTCGCGGTGGGCCGGTTCGCCCCGGAACTGCTCGACGTCGCCGCGTGGCCGTACATTCTGCTCGGCTGCGGCTACGCCTCTCTCGCGGTCGGGCTGTTGATCGTCGGCGCACAACGCGAGCGCGAGTTGGAGCGTGCGCTGCAAACCGGCGGCCACGTACCGCTGCAGTTCCGCACCGTCGCGCTGTTCACCGTCGGCGGGGTCGCGCTTGCCGTGATGACCGTCGTGCTCGTGATCGCGCAGACCTGACGGCTGTCCCACCTCGTCATCGGCCTCCCGCTGGCATGTACCTT
>JAXIPI010000072.1:0-2002 GCA_045403015.1 Gaiellaceae bacterium
CCTGACCTCCCCTACGCGTACGACGCGCTCGAGCCGACGATCGATGCGCGCACGATGGAGATCCACCACTCCAAGCATCACCAGGCCTACGTCGACAACGCGAACAAGGCTCTCGAGGGGACGGAATGGGCCGACAACAACGTCGAGTCGGTGCTCGCGAGCCTCGCCGCAATCCCCGACGCGATCCAGGCCGCGGTGCGGAACAACGCCGGTGGCCACGCGAACCACAGCCTCTTCTGGACGATCATGAGCGCGGACGGCGGCGGCGAGCCCGAGGGCGACCTGAAGGCCGCAATCGACGACCTCTGGGGCAGTACCGACGACCTCAAGGCAGCGATCAACGACGCCGGCATCAAGCGCTTCGGCAGCGGCTGGACGTGGCTGATCTATGACGGCACCGGCCTTGCCGTCAAGTCGACGCCGAACCAGGACAGCCCGCTCCTCGACAGCGACGAGCCGCTCCTCGGGATCGACGTGTGGGAGCACGCCTACTACCTCAACTATCAGAACCGCCGCCCCGACTACCTGGCGGCCTGGTGGAACGTGGTCAACTGGGCCGAGGTCGGCCGCCGCTTCGAGGCCGCGGACAAGAGACCCCGGTAGGACGTGAGGGCGCTCATCACCGGCGGCACCGGCAAGCTCGGAGCCGCCGTTGCGGAGCGCTTGCGGACGGAGGGATGGCAGGTGGTCGCCGCCGGGAGTCGCGACGGCGACCTCTCTCGCGCCGACGCGGCGAAGGCGCTCGTCGAGCGCGCGGCGGAGGAGCTCGGCGGCTTGGACGTCGTCGTCAACGGCGCGTCGTCCGGATTCGAGCCGAAGCGCTTCGAGGACGTGACGGAGGAGGACGTGGACGCTGCGCTCGGAGCGACCGTCAAGGGGAGCTTCTTCGTCACGCAGGCGGCCGCACCGCACCTGCGTGCGAGCGGTGGGCTCGTGGTGATGGTCGAGGACGTCGCGGCGTATCAGCCGTGGCCCTCCTTCGCGGCGCACTGCGCGGCGAAGGCGGCGCAGGCCATGCTGACGCGCGTGCTCGCGAAAGCGCTTGCGCCCGAGGTGCGGGTCTGCGGCGTGGCCCCGGGCACGGTCGCCATCGAGCCGGAGCAGGAATCGCGCCGGGCCGTCGAGAGTGTGCTCGACCGCATCGGCTCGCCCGACGACGTGACCGACGCAATCCTCTATCTCGCCGGCGCGCACTTCGTCACCGGGACGACGATCGTCGTCGACGGAGGCCGTCTGCTGCAAACCGGGCGGAGCGGCAATGCGTAGTCCGTGTGGATGGCCGCAGTAATGGACATGGACCGTTCTGTCTTGCCTTACCAGCCTGAAGCCGTAAGCATCAGGAGAGTGCCGCGAGAAGAGCCGACGGACGGGGAACTAATCGAGCGTGTCGGCAACGGCGATCGCGACGCATTCGAGGAGCTCTACCGGCGCTATACCCGGCCCGT
The DNA here is from genome assembly GCA_045403015.1 of Gaiellaceae bacterium. Classification (GTDB taxonomy): domain Bacteria; phylum Actinomycetota; class Thermoleophilia; order Gaiellales; family Gaiellaceae; genus Gaiellasilicea. The sequence goes on from JAXIPI010000072.1 coordinate 1,446, forward strand.
GCTCGGCCTCGCGCTACGCAGGCTCGGCGACAGGGGCCGGGCGGAGGACGCGTTCCAGGATGCGTTCGCCGCCATCTGGCGCTCGGCCTCGAGCTACGACCCGGAACGAGGCCGCGGCGGCGCGTGGCTGTACACGGTCGCGCGGAACGCCATCGTCGACGGTGCGCGGCGCCGCCCGGAGCCACCGATGGAGGCGCCCGAAGAGCCGTCCGGCGAGGGAGGCCCGGACGAGCGCGCGGAGGCGTCGTGGCTTGCCTGGCGCGTGCATCGAGCCCTCGAGCAGCTGCCCGAGCACGAGCGTCCCGTCATCGAGCTCGCCTACTGGGGCGGCCTTTCGCAGAGCGAGATCTCGAAGTTCCTCGACATCCCGCTGGGGACGATCAAGACGCGGACTCGGAGCGCGCTCTCGCGGCTCGCGGACCTGCTGGAAGAAGACCTCAGATGAGGTCGCTCGCCTTCGGCTCGCTCCCGTGGGGGAAACCATGTTTCCCCCACGAGCCCCCTTCTTCTGTCTTGTGGGGGAACTTTCAAGTTCCCCCACACCCCCTAAAGCTCAT
>JAXIPI010000363.1:0-6100 GCA_045403015.1 Gaiellaceae bacterium
GCCGAGATCGAGCGCTTGCGCCGGGAGGTCGAGCGGGGCGAGCGGATGCTCGCCAACGAGAAGTTCGTCGCGAACGCGAAGGCCGAGGTGGTCGAGGCCGAGCGCGACAAGCTCGCCCGCTACCGGCGTGAGCTCGATGCCCTCACCGGCTGAGCACGCGGCCTGGCTCGAGAGCCTCAGCCCTTGGCCGAAAGAGTTCGGACTGGGGCGCATGCGCACGCTGCTCGCAGCGCTCGGCGATCCCCAGTTGGCCTATCCCGCGATTCACGTCGTCGGCACGAACGGGAAGTCGACAGCGACCCGCACGATCGAGGCGCTGCTCGTGGGCGAGGGGCTCTCGACCGGCGCGACCGTCTCGCCGCACGTCGGCTCCTGGGCTGAGCGGATCACCATCGACGGGAACCAGGTTGACTTCGAGGCAGCGATCGGACGCGTCAGGCCGGAGGCGGAGGCGCAAGGGGCCACGCAGTTCGAGACGGTCTGCGCAGCCGCCTTCGCCGAGTTCGCGGCTCACGAGATCGAGGTCGCGGTGGTCGAGGCGGGCCTCGGCGGCCGGCTCGACGCGACGAACGTCCTGCGCTCGCACGTCGTCCTGCTGACGAACGTCGGCCTCGACCACACGGACGTCCTCGGAGAGACGCGCGAGGAGATCGCAGCCGAGAAGCTCGCCGTCGTCCAGGAAGGGACGATCGCCGTGCTCCCGGACGAGGAGTTCGCCGACCTGGCCGGGCCGAACGTCGTCCTCGGCGGCGCGCGCGAGGCGGCGGAAGCGTTCCTCGGGCACCCCGTCGAGCGCGAGGTGCAGGTCACGCTGCCGGGCCGGCTCGAGCGACACGCCGACGAGGTTCGCGACGGGGCGCACAACCCGGACGGTGCCGCCTGGCTCGCGGCGCACCTCGACCGGTCCGACTACACGCTCGTCGTTTCGATCCTGCGCGACAAGGACGCCGATGCGATGCTCGCCGCGCTGGCCCGTACCGGGCCGCGACTGGTTGCGACCACGTCGTCGAACGCGCGCTCGCTGCCTGCCGACGAGCTCGCCACGATTGCAGAACGGCACTTCGCCCAGGTCGAGATCGAGCCCGATCCGGCGGCTGCGCTCGCCCGCGCCCGCGAGCACGGACCGGTTCTCGTCACGGGCTCGCTCTATCTTCTCGCCGATCTCGCGAGGAACGACGCCTAGAATGACGAAGATGCGCGAACGCGTGACCGTGCTCGCGTTCGCGCTCGCAGTCCTAGGCTTCATTGTCGGCTCTGCGTTCGCGATCGGCTACTTGGTGGGAATGCTGCTCTTGTGATCCTTGCCGCGACGACAACCAACGACGACCTGCTTGGAGGAGTCAACGACTTCTTCGACTCGGGCGCCTGGATGGTCGTCCGCAACCTGACGATTTTCTTCGTCGCCGTCTTCTGGCTCGCGACCGCCTACTGGGTCTACAAGGATGCGCGCCGGCGGGTGGAGGATCCCTGGCTCGTGGCGATGGCAACGATCCTGGGCCTCGTCCCGCCCTTCGTCGGGCCGATCATCTACCTCTTCTTCCGGCCGCCGGAGTACATCGAGGACGTCCGCGAGCGCGAGCTCGAGATCCGCGCGATGGAGGACAGGCTCTCCAAGCGCGACCTCCACTGTCCGGTCTGCCGGGCCGCGGTCGAGGCGACGTTCCTCGTCTGCCCGGTCTGCACCACCCGGCTGAAGCAGGCGTGCGTGAAGTGCAACAGCCCGCTCGAGGCGCTCTGGCAGATCTGCCCGCATTGCGCGACGCCTGTTTCGACGCCGAACCTGCCCGCCGTCGTCGAGGACACGATCGCCGACTCCTGGACTGCTCCCCGCAAGCGCGCCGCAGCAGACGAGTAACATCCGCGGCCGTGGCCGTGGAGCGCACCCTCATTCTGATCAAGCCGGACGCCACCGAACGCGCCCTCGCAGGCGAGATCCTGGCCCGGATCGAGCGCCGCGGGTTCCTGGTCGTCGGCGGCAAGCTTCTCCGTGTCACCCGCGACCTCGGCTCGGAGCACTACGCCGAGCACAGCGAGAAGCCCTTCTACGGCGAGCTCGTCGACTTCATCACCTCCGGGACGACGTGGGCGCTCGTGGTCGAGGGAGAGGGCGCAATCGCGACGATGCGGAAGACGATCGGGGCGACGAATCCCGCGGACGCGGAGGCAGGCACGATTCGGGGCGACCTCGCGACGTCGATGCCGAACAACCTGATCCACGGCTCCGATTCGCCCGAGTCGGCGCAGCGCGAGATCGCGCTCTGGTTTGCGCCGGATGAGCTTGTCTGAAGAGCTCCCGGAGTACGCGGTCCGCAACCGCGCGAGCTGGACGAAGTCGAATGCCGAGTTTGTGCACGAGCACGGCGTTCGCGCGTGGCAAGAAGACGACGTCAGCTGGGGAGTGTGGGGGATTGCGGAATCCGAGCTCGGCGTACTCCCCGACGTCGCCGGCAAGGACGTGATCGAGCTCGGCTGCGGCACGGCTTACTTCTCGGCGTGGCTCGCGCGGCGGGGCGCGAGACCCGTCGGCGTCGACATCACTCCGGCGCAGCTCGAGACCGCGCGGCAGATGCAAGCCGAGACGGGACTCGAGTTTCCACTCCTCGAAGCGAATGCGGAGGATGTGCCGCTGCCCGACGCGTCGTTCGACCTCGCGCTCTCGGAGTACGGCGCCTCGATCTGGTGCGACCCGTACAAGTGGATTCCGGAGGCGGCTCGTCTCTTGCGGCCGGGCGGTGAGCTTCTCTTTCTGCGCAACTCGACGATCTCGATGCTCTGTGCCGCCCTCGACGGCTGGCACGAGACGCTGCAGAGGCCGCAGCGCGGGCTGCACCGCCTCGACTGGGAGGACGACGACACGACCGAGTTCCAGCTCGGCCATGGCGACCTGTTCAAGGTGCTGCGCGACTCGGGATTCGACGTGCTCGACCTGGTCGAGCTCTACGCGCCGGACGAGGCAAAGGACGCTGACCACTACCTCTCGGACGCCGCATGGGCGAGGAAGTGGCCGTGGGAGGAGATCTGGAAGGCGCGTAAGCGGTGAGCTCGCACGTCGTCCAGCCGCTGCTGCTTGCGTCGACGAGCCCGCAGCGGCGCGTGACCCTCGACCAGCTCGGGATCCCGTACGACGTGCTCGCGCCGACGTATGTCGAGGACGACCCGCCAAAGGCGAACGCCGTCCGACTCGTGCGCGAGCACGCGCGAGGCAAGGCGCGCTCCGTCGCGGCGCAGGCCGGCGGTCGGCCCGTGCTCGGTGTCGACACCGCCGTCTCGCTCGGCGGGAAGATCTTCGGGAAGCCGGCGAACGTGACCGAGGCCGAGCAGATGCTCGAGGAGCTCGCCGGCGAGACACACGTCGTGGTCTCCGGCCTCTGCCTGCTCACGCCTGCCTGGGAGCTCGTCGAGCACGACTCGACGCGTGTCACCTTCAGGGAGCTGACTCCGCGGGAGATCGCTCATCACCTGACACACGGCGAGTGGGAGGGACGCGCCGGTGGCTACGCAATCCAGGGCCGGGGCGCTGCGCTCGTCGAGGAGATCGAGGGCGACTACCTGAACGTCGTCGGACTGCCGGCGGCGTTGCTCGTCCGGATGCTGGCGGAGCGCTTTCCCGGCGCCTATGGCTTCGGATAGGTCCGGCTCACGAGCGCGTCCCAGCCCCGGTCGGGCAGGAGGCGCCGCAGCGTCAGAAAGAGCTTGGCCGAGGGCGTGACGCGGTAGCGGGTGCGTGGCCGCTTGGCCGAGATTGCACGTTCGATCGTCCGGGCCACCGTGTCGGGGCCGCCGCCGAGCCGGCGGCCGTAGAACCCGTCGTACGCGCCGGCGGTCGCCGCGCCGACGGCCGCGTTGAACCGGCCGTAGGGCTCTTCGCCTACTGGGATCGACCCGACCGCCGTCTCGGCAAACTCGGTTCGGATCAGACCGGGCTCGATCACGACGACGTCGATTCCGAAGCTCTGCACCTCGAAGCGAAGTGCGTCGCTGAGTGCCTCGACGGCGTGCTTCGTCGCGTGGTACCAGCCACCGCCGGGGAACGTCAGGCGCCCGCCCATGGAGCTAACGTTGACGATCCGTCCCCGGCCCTGGCGCCGCATCCCGGGGAGGACGAGCTGCGTCAGGCGAGCGAGTCCGAAGACATTCGTCTCGAACTGGCGTCGCGCGTCCTCGAGGGCGACGCTCTCGACTGCGCCGCTGAGGCTGTAGCCCGCATTGTTCACGAGCACTCCGACGGCGCCTTCCGCTCCTTCGATCTCGTCGACGGCGGCGCGCATCGAGCTCTCGTCGGTGACGTCCAGGCGGAGCAGTCGGCACCCTGCTTCTTCGAGGCCGGCCATCGACTCCAGCCGGCGGGCACTCGCGTACACGGTCCAGCCGCTTCGGGCGAGCCGTTCGGCGGTCGCGCGGCCGATCCCGGAGGAGCAGCCCGTGACGAGGACGGCTGACACGCGGCTCACAATTCGAAGTCTTTCACGGCTAGACTCGATCACGGGATGAGCATCTTTCGCTCGATGAGCGGCTTTGGTGGCCGCGATATGGCCGTGGACCTCGGCACTGCAAACACGCTCGTCTACGTGCGGGGCCGCGGCATCGTTCTCAGCGAGCCGTCGGTCGTTGCAATCGACCAGCGCTCGGGCGAGGTGCACGCCGTCGGCGTCGAGGCGAAGCGCATGCTGGGCCGCACGCCGGGCACGATTGCGGCGATCCGCCCGCTCAAGGACGGGGTCATCGCCGATTTCGACGTGACCGAGCAGATGCTCCGCCACTTCATCCAGAAGGTGCACCAGCATCGCTTTGCGCACCCGCGCGTCGTCGTCTGCGTCCCGTCGGGCGTGACCGGGGTCGAGAAGCGCGCAGTCGAGGAGGCGACGCTCTCGGCCGGCGCGCGCCAGGCGTACCTGATCGAAGAGCCGATGGCGGCTGCGATCGGCGCCGGCCTCCCGGTCGCCGAGCCGACCGGGAACATGATCGTGGACATCGGCGGCGGCACGACCGAGGTCGCCGTGATCTCGCTGGGCGGGATCGTGGTCTCGCAGAGCCTCCGGGTCGGCGGCGACGAAATGGACGACGCGATCGTCAACCACATCAAGAAGGAGTACAAGCTGCTGATCGGCCAGCAGACCGCCGAGGAGATCAAGCTCGAGGTCGGCTCCGCCTACCGGATGCGGGAGGAGGTGCAGGCCGAGGTGCGGGGCCGCGACATGCTCACCGGCCTGCCGAAGACCGTGATCCTCTCCTCCGAGGAGGTCCGGCACGCACTCGAGGAGCCGGTGACGCAGATCATCGACGCGATCCGCTCCACGCTCGACAAGACGCCGCCGGAGCTGGCCGCGGACATCATGGACCGCGGCATCGTGCTCGCCGGCGGCGGCGCTCTCCTGCACGGCCTCGACGAGCGGCTCCGCCACGAGACGCAGATGCCCGTCCACCTGGCGGAGAGCCCGCTGACCTGCGTGGCGGTCGGGTCGGGCCGCAGCCTCGAGGAGTTCGAGGCCATCCACCGCAGCGCCCGCGCCCGTCCCCGGAGAAACGGCCGCCGCTACTAAGCGCGTTTCGCCACGAAGGTCCTCTGATGTCCAGGCTAGACTGAGGCGCTCGTGCCACGCAACCGCACCGCAAGATCGGCGGTGCTGGGCCTCGGCGTCCGGCGCCCCGCCCCGCGACCGTTTCCTTCCCGCAGCCGCAGCGCCGTCCGGCGCCGCATCGTGCTGGGAACCCTGGTCTTGCTTTCGCTTGCTCTGATTACGGCCTCATTCCGCGAGCGTCCGGACGGGCCGTTGCACGACGCGCAGGGTGCAGTTGCGGGCGCGCTGCAGCCGCTCGAAGTCGCGGCTGAACGCATCGCGCGCCCCTTCCGCGACGCCTACGGCTGGACGAAGGACCTCTTCAACGCGCGCTCCGAGAACGAGCGGCTGAAGGCCGAGAACGAGCAGCTGCAGCAGCAGGTGATCCAGAACGAGTCCGCCTTGCAGGAGAACGTCAACCTCAGAGCGCTGCTCGAGTACCGGAGCTCACCGGCCTTTCCTGTGGACTACGAGGGTGTCCCGGCCGAAGTGATCGCACGGCCGTCGGCCTCGTTCGACCAGACGATCGTCGTGTCCGCCGG
>JAXIPI010000007.1:0-2850 GCA_045403015.1 Gaiellaceae bacterium
GGCCTCGAAGAGGTCGATCTGACGAAGGAGCAGATCGAGGACTTCTACACCTATCTCATCGACCACTCGATCGAGCTGGTCGAAGGCGAGCAGTACAAGTCGCCGCCGCACGAGCAGCCGGCACTGGCCGAGGATGAGAAGTCGGCGCCGAAGCTCGACCTCACCGTTGAGCCCTCGCTCGACTCGCTGCGCCTCTACCTGCGCGAGATCGGGAAGGTGCCGCTGCTGACCGCCGACCAGGAGATCTACCTGGCGAAGCGGATCGAGCGCGGCGACATGGCCGCGAAGACGCAGATGACCGAGGCGAACCTGCGCCTCGTCGTCTCGATCGCGAAGGGCTACCTCGGCCGCGGGCTCTCGTTCCTCGACCTGATCCAGGAAGGATCGCTCGGTCTGATCCGCGCGGTCGAAAAGTTCGACTACCGCAAGGGCTTCAAGTTTTCGACGTACGCCACCTGGTGGATCCGGCAGGCGGTCACGCGCGCGATTGCGGACAAGGCGCGCACCATCCGGATCCCCGTGCACATGGTCGAAAAGCTGAACAAGGTCGTGCACATCGAGCGTCAGCTCGTCCAGCGACTCGGGCGCGAGCCCCGACCAGAGGAGATCGCCGAGGAGCTCGAGATCACGACCGACGAGGTCCGGGAGATCCTGCGGATGGCGCAACTTCCCGTCTCGCTCGAGAAGCCGATCGGCGAGGAGGAAGAGAGCTCGCTCGGCGACTTCGTTCCGGACGACTCCGCCGAGTCCCCGTTCGACACCGCGTCACTCTCATTGCGCCGTGAGGACGTCGAGCACGCCTTGATGGCGCTGCCCGAGCGGGAGCGGAGGGTGATCGAGCTCCGCTTCGGCCTCTCCGGTGCGCAGCCCTACACGCTCGAGGAGGTCGGGCGTGCGTTTGGGGTCACGCGCGAGCGGATCCGGCAGATCGAGAACAACACGCTGAAGAAGCTCGAGGGCCTGCCAGAAGCTCAGGCCCTCAAGAACTGCATGTGACTGTCAGTCGCTGTCGCTGAGCGGTACATCTTCGACCCGGCTCTCGGGGACGAAGAGCCTGCAGTGCGGGCACTTGAAGCCCCGGTGGCGCTCGACGCCGCCTGCGATCAGCTCGGCCGTAAAGGGCTTGCGGCAATGGGGGCAACTCGCCAGCTGAGTGTTTTCTGAACTGGCAGCGTCCCCCATGGGCTCACGTTAGCGAACCGCGCCCGTTCCGTCCGACCCCGTCCGTACCCTCCGCGCCGTGGAGTACGACCCTCTTCGCCGGGGCATCGCGGAGCTGATCGGCACTTTCACGCTGATCTTTGTCGGCATGGGCTCGATCATGTTCGCGTCGAGCGGCATCCTCGGCGTCGCGCTCGCACACGGTCTCGCGATCGCGATCATGGTCTCGGCCGTCGGCCATATCTCCGGCGGGCACTTCAACCCGGCGATCACCTTGGGTTTCCTCGTCACGCGCCGAATCGCACCGCCGCTCGCCGCTGTCTACTGGACCGCGCAGCTCGCAGGCGGAGTGCTGGGCGCGCTCGCGCTGCGGGCAACCTTCCCCAGCGAGGTGAACCTCGACGCCGGTGTCCCGGTCCTGAATTCGACCATCGGGTGGGGCTCGGGCGTCGCGCTCGAGGCGATGATGACCTTCCTTCTGGTCTGGGTGGTGTTCGCTACGGCCGCCGACCCGGGGGGCACGTTCAAGTCGATCGCGGGCCTGGCGATCGGGCTCACGATCACGATCGACGCCCTCGCCGCCGGCGCGTTGACAGGCGCGGCGATGAATCCAGCGCGCTCGCTCGGCCCGGAGCTCGTGTTCAACGTCTGGGACGACTTCACGGTCTACCTCGTCGGGCCGGCCATCGGCGGGGTCGTCGCGGCGCTGCTCTACGACTGGCTCTACCTCCGGCCAGCTGAAGCCGTGCCGGTGGTCGGCACGGCCGAGTCGGGCGTGCTCGAGCCGCGTCCCGGCGACGCGGCGACGGACTGACGCGCTACAGCGCGGACTCGAGGATTTCGGCACGCTCGCTCTCGGGCGGGGTGCCGTAGGCGTAGACGACGAGCTCCTCGTCGCCGTGGTTCGCCGACTGCAGCGGCGTGCCGGGCTCGACGTGGATCAGCCCGCCTGTGGGCACGTCCTGCCGCTGCGGCGGGTCGCCGAGGTACATCGACAGCGTTCCCGCGAGGACGACGAGCGTCTCCTCCTGGAGCTTGTGCTTGTGGCGGCGTCCCTTCGCCCCTGGCTCGTAGCGCCAGACGTTCGCGCGGGTGTGCGCGAAGCCGGCCAGCTCGCTCAGCTCGGCAACGTGGCGCGGCGCCTCCTCGGGCTCATGGGGGCGCGTCGTCCACTCGAGCTCGTCGGGACGGATGACGCGAAAGGCCACGCACGCAGCCTAGCCCCGGCTGGCCGTCGCGCGCCGCATCTGTTACACCTGGACCTGTGAGACGGCTCGTCGCAGTCGGCTTCTCTCTCGGGGCGCTCGTTCTCGTCGTCGCCGGTGCCGGAGTGTCTGCCCCTGCCGCACAACGGTGTGCGCCCACGTTCGCAGACGGGGCTGGGCCGTTCGGCAGAGGAGCGCCTCCACGGCGGGCCTCGATCGGCAAGGGACATGTCCTGACGGGTGTCGTTCTCTCCGTCGACTGCCGGCCGGTCTCCGGCGCCCAGGTGCACCTCTGGCAGTCGAACAGGCGCGGTGAGTACACGCGCGCCGGGAGCGCGACCGTCCTCACCGACCGTGCCGGCCGCTTCCGCTTCGAAGGCCCGCGCCCGGTGTCGTACGAGGGACGGCCGCCGCACATTCACCTGCGGATCGTCGCTCGCGACCACGAGGTGCTGCTGACCCGCTACGTGCCGCTGCCGGGAGC
>JAXIPI010000404.1:0-8918 GCA_045403015.1 Gaiellaceae bacterium
GGTCACAGTGAGCGACAGCCATCTGCCACCGAGATACCGGAACCCCGAGCGCATCGCCCGCGGCGGCATGGGGGAGATCTTTCGCGCCGAGGACGCCGACCTCGCGCGCATCGTCGCGATCAAGGTGCTCGCCGACCGCTATGCCAACGACGAAGCGATCCGTGCGCGCTTCACGCGTGAGGCGCTGGCCGCGGCCCGCCTCTCGAACGCGCCGAGCACGGTGACGATCTTCGACGTCGGCGAGCACGACGACCGCCCGTACATCGTGATGGAGTATCTCGCGGGCGGCTCGCTCGCCGACCGCCTCGTCCGCGACGGTGCGCAGCCGATCGGCCGCTCGCTCGACTGGCTCGGGCAAGCCGCTGCAGCTCTCGACGCAGCGCACGCGAGCGGAATCGTCCACCGCGACGTCAAGCCGGCGAACCTGCTCCTGGACAATGACAGCCGCGTCAAGGTCGCCGACTTCGGCGTCGCCAGCGCGGTCGGACTCGGCTCGCTCACCGAGGTGGGCACGGTGGTCGGCACGGCCGGCTACCTCGCACCGGAGCAGGCGCGCGGCGAGAAGGCGACGCCTGCGAGCGACCGCTACGCGCTTGCGGTGGTGGCCTTCGAGTTGCTGACGGGTACGAGACCCTTCGAACGCGAGTCCTCGACCGCCGAGGCGCTGGCGCACGTGAGTGCCCCGATTCCGCCGGCGTCGAGGCTCAATCCCGAGTTGCCCCCGCAGGTGGACGACGCCCTCGCCCGCGGGCTCGCGAAGGAGCCCGAGCACCGGTACGAGTCGGCAGCCGATCTCGTCCATGCCCTCCGCGACGCGCTCGACGATGCCGCCGGCGGAACGACGATCGCCGCGCTGGCCCCCGTGGTGCAGAGCCGCAGACGCCGCTGGACGGTCGCGCTGATCACAGTCGGCGCCCTGTTGATCGCCGGCGTCCTCGCCGCGGCGCTGCTGGCGGGCGACCCCAAGGAAGAGGCAGCAACGACCGTCCCGAAGACGGTGAAGGAGACGGTGACCCTCCCCGCGACGACGGTCGTCCAGACCGTGACGACCGAGGCAGCGACGACGGCCCCGGAGACGCCTGCTCCGTCCGGCAGCATCGTGGAGCTGAACGACCTGGGCTTCGAGCTGATGAAGGCCGGCAACTACGAGGCGGCGCTGCCGCTGCTCGAGCAGGCAGTGGCCGGGCTGGCGGGAAGCGGCGAGACCGCGGAGGCGTACGCGAGCTACAACCTCGCGGTCACACGGCTGGCGCTCGGTCGGTGCGACGGCGTCTTCGAGCTGCTCGACCGGTCAGAGCAGGTGCAGGGCTCGCGCAAGGAGATCCGCAGGGCGCGCCACGAGGCCGAGAAGAGCTGTGAGGAGGAGCGCTAGGACGCTGCGAGCCTTGCGGCGTACTGCTTCTCGTAGTACGCCTTGTACTCCCCGGACTTGATCGGCTCCCACCAGCTGCGGTGCGCGAGATACCAGGCGACCGTCTCCGCAATCCCCTCCTCGAACGGCTTCAGCGGCTCCCAGCCGAGCCCGCGCAGCTTGCTCGTGTCGAGGGAGTAGCGGCGGTCGTGTCCTGCGCGGTCCTCGACATGACGGATCAGGGACTCGTCGGCGCCGGTGAGCCGAAGGATGTGACCGACGACCTCCACGTTCTCGAGCTCGTCGCGGCCCCCGACGTTGTAGACCTCGCCAGGCGCGCCCTCGCGCAGCACCGTCTCGATCCCGGCGCAGTGGTCCTCGACCCAGAGCCAGTCCCGAATCTGCTTCCCGTCGCCGTAGACCGGCAGAGGCTGTCCCTCGATCGCGTTGGTCGTCATCAGCGGGATTAGCTTCTCCGGATACTGGTTCGGGCCGTAGGTGTTCGAGCCACGCGTGATCGAGGCGTTGACCCCGAAAGTCCGCGCATAGGCCGGGATGTGCAGGTCACCGGCGGCCTTCGCAACGCTGTACGGGCTCGACGGCTTGACCGGGTCGGTCTCCACCGAGGAGCCCCCGCCGGCGAGGTCGCCGTAGACCTCGTCCGTCGAGACCTGGACGAAGCGGGCACCGCTGCGGCGCACCTCCTCGAGCAGGACCTGCGTGCCGAAGAACTCCGTCCGGCCGAAGTCCGTCGCGCCGAGGATGGAGCGGTCGACGTGCGTCTCGGCGGCGAAGTTGACGATCGCCTCCCAACCCGCGGCAGCTTCGGCGACCACGCCCGCGTCGCAGATGTCGCCGACAACGAGCTCGATCCCGGTCCCCTCCAGATTCGCCGGATTGCCCGAGTACGTGAGCTTGTCGAGCACTCGGACCTCGTCCCCGGCAGCCTGGAGCCGCTTGGCGAAGTGAGAACCGATGAACCCGGCGCCGCCGGTGACGAGAACGCGCATCGAAGAAAGGCTACGTGACCGCGAGCAGCCGCGCCCCCAGAAAATCGGCTAGACCTTGGCCTCCCTGGTGCATGACCGCGTTGTGGTTCCAGCGGAAGACAGGGCGCGCCACCGGCCCGACGAGGTTCATCCACGACCGCGTCGTCCGGACCTCCCACTCGTAGGTGACAGCGGTCTCTCGCCCTTCGAAGAAGCGCCACCGGCCGGTCCCTGCGAGCTCTCCGTCGGCGTCGGCCTCGATCAGGTGCGGCAGCTCGACGCGAGTGATCCGGGTCTCGAAGCGCACGGGGTAGGGGATGACGCTGCGCCACTCATGGCGGTAGAGAGCCCCGACACCGCCGTTGTCGTTTCCCGACTCGAGCTTCTCCACGCGCTTGACCCCCCGCCACCAGTCCGGCCAGCGCTCGATCCCGTAGATCGCATCCCAGACCGCATCGCGCGGCGCGTCGAGGATCCAGGTCGTGAGGAAGGAGTAGCTCGCCATCGCCTGTTATTCGGCCTGCTCGGCCGTGCGGATGGCTGCGAGCACCTCTCGCAACCCCTCACGCCAGTGCGGCAGCGTCGGGGCGCCCTTTTCGCTGCGAATAACGGAGTACGCAGGTCGAGGTGCGGGCCGGCCGAGCTCCTCGGTCGTGATCCGGCGAACGCGGGTGCCGAGGCCGGCCTCCTCGAAGATCGCCTCGGCGAACTCCGCCCACGTGACGTCCCCGTCGGCTGCGACGTGATACGTCCCGAACGGGAGATCGATCAGTTGGCGTGTCGCGGCGGCAAGGTGGCCGACGAACGTCGGCGAGCCCCGCTGGTCGTCGACGACCGCTACCTCGTCCCGCTCGGCTCCAAGCCGGAGCATCGTGCGGACGAAGTTGTTGCCCGTGGGGCCGAAGAGCCAGGACGAGCGGACGATCCAGGCCCGCTCGCCGGCGGCGGCTTCACCGTGAAGCTTCGAGCGCGCGTAGGCGGACAGGGGGTTCGGGCCGTCGGACTCGACGTACGGCTCCCGCTTCCTACCGTCGAACACGTAGTCCGTCGAGTAGTAGACGATCGGGGCGCCGAGCGAAGCGGCGTTTGCCGTTCCGCCGACATTGACCGCCGACGCGCCCTGGGGATCATCTTCGGCCCCGTCGACGTTCGTCCAGGCAGCCGCATGCAGGACGAGGTCGGGCCGCGCGAGCGTCGGGGGCGGCGGCAGCGAGACGTCCCAGTCCCGGTGCGAGAGCGCGACGACATCGTTCCCGGCGAATTCCTCGATCAGCGCGCGGCCAAGCTGCCCGCCAGCCCCCGTGACTAGGTACACGCGGCCAGGTCGCGGGGCGAGAGGATCGGTGCGTCGGTGTGCCACAGATGCTGCACCCGCGGGTCGGCCCAGCAGAGCCCCTGTTCATCCGGGTTGGCCGGGTCGTACTCCTCGGTCACGTGGTAACAGAAGAAGAGATCGGTGAGCGCCTCGAAGCCGTGGGCGTTGTGTCCCGGGACGTAGATCGCGACTGGATTCTCGTCGCCGATGTCTTCCGTGAAGGTCTCGCCGGTCTCGCGGTCGAGCACGACGACCCGGGCCATCCCTTGCAGGCAGACGAACAGGTCGTCCTGGCCCCGCTCGTGGTAGTGGAGACCGCGAATCACGCCCGCCCGTGAGAAGGAGATGTTCGTCTGCTTCGTCGGCTTCGGCAGCGCGCTCTCCCGCCGGAGCTCCATGAACCAGCCCCGCTCGTCCTCGAAGCGCTCGAGCGGGATCCGCAGCAGCCCGTCGATCACGGCTCGACCTTGTTCACGCCGGTGCGGCCGATCAGCGCGCCGATCTCCGGCAGCGATTCCTGCGTACCGGCGTCTTCCCACCAGCCTCTGACACGATGGCACGCCAGCGTGCCCTGCTCGGCGTAGTGGCGGTTGACGTCCGTGATCTCGAGCTCGCCGCGCGACGACGGCTTCAGTCCCCGGATCACGTCGAACACGTCCGGCGAGTACGCGTACAGCCCGACCACGGCGTCACTCGACGGAGGCGAGGGATAGCGGAGATCGACCACACCCGCCTTCTCGACGACGTCCACCACACGGCCGTCCTCGCCGTAGACGACGACCCCGAACCGTTCCGGATCGGGAACCTCCTTCACGAAGACCGCCGCGCCGTCGTCACCCTCGACGAAGGAGCGGATCGCAGCCGCTTCCGCATACTCGAAGATGTTGTCTCCCAGGCAAACGATCAGATTGTCCTCACCGGTGAAGCTCTCCGCCATGCCGACGACCTGTGCGATCCCGCCGGCCTCGACCTGCACCTTGTAGGTGAGATCGAGGTCGAAGAGCGACGTCGACGCGCCGCGATCGGTCAGCTGCCCGTTGCCGAGCAGGTCGATCAGCTGGCCGGCATGGCCCTGGCCGGTGACGATCATCACCTCGCGGACGCCCGCGAGCTGGAGCAGCTGCAGCGGGTAGAAGATCATCGGCCAGCCGCCGACCGGCAGGAGGTGCTTGTTGACGACACGTGTCAGCTCTCCGAGCCTCGTCGCCTCGCCGCCCGCCGCAATGAGTCCCTTTGCCTTCATGCCGGGGCCGATGCTACTGCGGGACCAGCAAGCGGCGTGCGCCCCAGTATCCAGAACGAGAGCTCGACCGCTGGGCCGATCCCGAACGCGAACACCAGGGTGCCGATGCCGACCGTACCCCCGAGGAGGAACCCGAGCACGAGCGCCGCAGCCTCGGTACCCGTTCGTGCGATGCCGATCCGGACTGCCAGGCGCTGGGCGATGACGAGCATCAGCGAGTCGCGCGGGCCGGCGCCCATCGAGGCTGCGATGCAAAAGGCGGAGCCGACGCCGAAGCAGAGGAGCGCGACTGCCATCAATGAGATGCGGAAGCCGAGGCTGCCTTCCGACAGGGCGCTCACCGGCTCCAGCGAGGTCAGGACGATCACGAATGTCCCGACCAGGAGCGCGTTCAGGAGCGTGCCGAGCCCGACATGCGCATGAAGCCGCCAGACGAGAGCGAGCACGAGTACCGACACGATCACGTTGGCGACGCCGAAGGAGATGCCCAACTGCTCCGCGAGGCCCTGGTGGAGCACGTCCCACGGCGGCAGGCCGAGCTCCGACTCGAGAAAGCAGACGATCCCGCAGGAGCAGAGGAAGAGTCCGAGCACGAGCCAGGAAAGCCGCGACCCAAGGCCGCCGCGAAGGACAGGTGGCGCGTGCATTGCCTGGAACCTAGCCGCCGGGCGTTCGGTGGCCGTTCAGCGAGCGCGGATCGAGATGCTGTACGCCGCGTCCTGCGGTGAGTAGATCCGAACGCGGGCGCCCGGCCCGGCAGCGACGGCGGTGCTGAAGAAACCGCGCGCGCTCGTCGTGCGCTCACCGCCGCTGAAACGCCACGCGCCGGTGGTGCGGACCTGCACGCGGTAGGTCTGTAGGCCCGAGCGGGGCCGGATCTGACCCCAGAGGACGAGGTTCCCGCCGCTGCGGCCGGCCTGTGCGATCGGGAACGGGAAGGCGAGTGCCGCGAGCTTCGGACGGCCCGAGTTCTGGAAGAGGCCGCTCTGGAAGCGCGCCTCCTCCGGCTCGTCCTGCACGAGGTAGTGGATGAGCAGGTCGACACGCGGAGCCTTCTGCACTCGCATTCCGGACTGGCCGATCAGCTCCGCCTGTCGCTGCTGGGTGACGCCGTACGCTCCCGTCTGGTAGCCGTACTCCGTCAGCCAGATCCGCTTCGGGCCGAACGCCCGCTTCACCTCCGAGAGCAATCGCTCGAGAGTGGCCATCGTGATCGTCGTGCAGTGCTTGCAGCCGCTGCTGGCAAACGGCGTCTCACGACTCGTCGACGGGTAGGGATGGTGCGCGTACGCATCGAGTCGGGCGCCGGCCGCGCGCATGCCGCGGATCCAGTTCACGGGTGAGACACCGGCGGTCGAGCCGCGCGGGGCAGTGACGCCGCCGCCCACCCTGGCGCGCGGATTCGCCGCATGAATCGCCCTGTAGGCGGGATTCAGGAGCTGGCGAACGTAGACGGCCGGCGTCGTCGGGCGGAGCCACCGCGCCTGATTCGGCTCGTTCCAGACCAGCCACTGCGTGACCCAGCTGTAGTGGCTGGCGGCCGTTCGTGCGAACTCGGCGAACGCGGCCGCCCCAGGCGCGAAGTTCGGGGTCCTGCCGCCGTTCGCCCAGCGCGGTGAGCCGACGAGGCCGACGATCGCGGGGATGCCGCGGTCGTGCAAGCCGTTCAGGACCAGATCGCTTTCCTCCCAGTTCTGCTCGCCCCGCACCGGCTCGATCCGGTCCCAGTGGATGTTGAAGCGGACGAGATCCACCCCGAGGCTCTCCAGCCGGTCGAGCCGGTCGTCAAGCGTGCCGCCGCCGTGGATCAGCCAGGAGTCGTCCTGGATTCCATAGCGCACGCTGCTCGAGGCCTGCGCCACCGGAGCTCCGAGTCCGATCAGGGCGCACAACGTCAGCGCTGCGAGGAGGAGGCGCATTGCAGCCGGGTTCCCCGTGGCCGCTCTGGCGACACATCAGGATCCTGTAAAGGATGCGCGACGCCGCCGCTTGCGCGCCTTCACGAGCGGCACGTAGCGCACTGCCGCAAACCAAACGTAGGTCCCGAAAGCCAGCGCGGCAAGGAGGAGCCTGAAGATCCGCCGGACCAGAGCCATGTCTCAATCCTACGCGGCGGGGTAGTCTGAGCGACATGGCGCGCCGAGACATCGATCGCCTGCAAGGGGAGATCGAAGAGCTCTTCGCCGACCTGTGGCAGGTTCCCCGCTTCGCCGGTCTCCGCCACGGATTCCGGCCGGCGGTCGATTGCTACGTCACGGAGGACCCGCAGCAGCTGAACCTGGTGATCGAGCTCGCCGGCGTCGAACCCGGGTCGATCGAGATCGCGGTCGACGAGCAAGCTTTGATGATCTCCGGCGATCGCACTCGCCCGCGGGTCGGCGGGCAGGTCTACCAGCAGGCCGAGATCGAGTACGGGCACTTCGAGCGCCTGATCCCGCTCGGCCACGACGTTGCCGCCGCATCGGCGTCGGCGACGTACGAGGCCGGGATGCTCCGCATCACGCTGCCGATCGCCAAGCGCGCCGCGCGGGGCCGCAGCGTCGCGATCGCGGTCCACCGGGACCGATGAGCGCGAACACGCCCAGCAAGGGCGAGGAACGAACGCGCCTGCCGGTTCTGCCGTTGAAGGAGACGGTGGTCTTCCCTGAGTCGATGACCCCGCTTGCCGTCGGGCAGGAGCGCTCGATCAAGCTGATTGACGACGTCGTCTCGGGCGAGCGGATGCTCGCGCTGATGACCGTCCGCAACACCGAGGCCGACCCGCCGGGCTGGGGCGACCTGTACTCGGTCGGCACGCTCGCAGTGGTGCACAAGATGATCAAGGTCCCCGACGGGACGCTGAGGATCCTCGTGCAGGGTCTCGAGCGGATCCGCCTGGTCGAGCCGCAGCAGGACGACCCGTATCTCGTGGCCGAGTTCGAGGACCTGCCGGACATCGTCCCCGACTCGCCCGACGTCGAGGCCCTGACCCGGAACGTGCAGCAGCAGTTCGCCCACATCATCGGGATGACGCCGTACCTCCCCGAGGAGCTCCAGCTCGCGGCGGCCAACGTCGACGATCCAAGTGCGCTCTGCCACCTGATCGCGTCGACCCTTCGCCTGAAGACCGACGAGCGGCAAGAGCTGTTGGAGATGGTCAATGTCGAGGAGCGGCTGCGGGCCGTATCGCTGATTCTCAGCCGCGAGGTCGAGATGTCCGAGCTCGGCTCGAAGATCCAGTCACAGGTCGCGAGCGAGATCGACAAGGGCCAACGCGAGTTCTTCCTCCGGCAGCAGCTGAAGGCCATTCAGGAGGAGCTCGGCGAGGGCGACGAGCAGCAGGCCGAGATCAACGAGCTGCGCGGCCAACTCGAGGAGAAGAACCTGCCGGAGCACGTGCTGAAGGCCGCGCTCCGCGAGCTGTCACGGCTCGAGAGGCTGCCGTCGGCCGCGGCCGAGTACGGCGTCATCCGCACCTACCTCGACTGGATCATCTCACTGCCGTGGAGCGAGTTCACGGAGGACAACCTGGATCTCGAGCACGCGCGGCAGATCCTCGACGAGGACCACTTCGACCTGGAGAAGGTGAAAGACCGGATCGTCGAGTACCTCGCTGTCTCGAAGCTGAAGAACGACCTCTCCGGCCCGGTGCTCTGCTTCGTCGGACCGCCCGGTGTGGGCAAGACCTCACTCGGCCAGTCAGTCGCGCGCGCTCTCGGCAGGAAGTTCGCGCGGATCTCGGTCGGCGGCGTCCGCGACGAGTCGGAGATCCGTGGGCACCGGCGGACGTACATCGGCGCGATGCCGGGGACGATCATCCGGGCGATCCGTGACGCCGAGTCGGCAAACCCCGTCTTCCTGATCGACGAGATCGACAAGATGGGCTCTGACTTCCGCGGCGACCCGGCGTCCGCGATGCTCGAGGTCCTCGATCCCGAGCAGCACTCCACCTTCCGAGACCACTATCTGGACCTCCCGTTCGACCTCTCGAAGGTCCTGTTCATCTGCACTGCCAACACGCTCGACACGATCCGAGGCCCG